>NZ_PZKG01000243.1 GCF_003034985.1 Cereibacter changlensis JA139 | reverse complement strand
CGCGGTGACGGAGCCGCCGTTGAAGCTCTTGACCGCCGGATGCGGCCGGTCGCCGGGCAGGTCCGGCAGGGCGGGCGCATCCGGGTATTCGCCGCGCCAGTAGGCCTCGTCGGCCGAGCTGTCGGCGGGCCGTGCCAACGCATGGGCGGCGAAGGACGGGGCCGGCGGCAGGGCGGCGGCGCGGCCGCGGAGGCGGGCGCAGTAGAAGGCGGCGAGATCGCCGAAGATCACGTTGTAGGACCAGCCGTCGCAGACGATGTGATGCGCCGTCGCCACCAGCACATGCCGGTCGGCGTCCAGTCGCAGCAGCCGGAAGCGGATCGGCGGCCCCGCCACCAGATCGAGCGGCGTCTCGGCCTCGGCCTGCAGGATCTCGGCCATGTCGCTCTCCGCCGTCCGGCTCGGCGTGAGGTCGGTCACCTCGAGCACGACCGGCGCCGCGTCGGCCACGTCGAAGCTCTCGCCCGAGCGCGCGAAGACCAGCCGCAGGCTGTCATGCCGGGCGACGATGTCGGACAGCGCCGCCTCCAGCGCCGCCACGTCGAGCGGCCCGTCCAGATGCAGCGAGGCCCCTTCGTTGAAGCTGCAGGAGGCGGCGTCGCCGAGTTGGCTCGTCATCCAGATCTCGCGTTGCGCCTCGGTCAGCGGGATGTTGCGGGTCGGCGGCACCACCCGCAGCGCCGGCAGCGCGGCGGCGTCGCTGCCGGAGAGGATGCCGACGCTCTGCAGCTCGTCCACCGCATGCTCGAAGGCGTCCAGCACCAGCGCGCATTCCGCCTCGCCATGTTCGGTGGTCAGGAAGCCGCAATAGCCGTCGACGATGTGGATCCCCTCCATCCGCATCAGCGGATAGGCGAGCGAGGCCTTGGCCTCCTGCTGCGACAGGTTCGGGGCGAACCAGCTGGAGAAGCTGGTGACCAGCTCCGGCAGGCCGCGCGCGGTCAAGACGCCGTTCAGCTTGCCGGCGAGCTTCGCGGTGCGCTCGGCGGCCGCGGTCCAGAGGTCGTCGCCCTGCTTTTCCAGATGGTCGAGCACCGCGTCGACCGCCGCGATCACCAGCGGATGCCGCACGAAGGTTCCGGCGAAGAAGGTGGGCGAGGTCTCGGGCTTGCTGTCGTCGCCATATTGCCAGGCGCCGCCGTCCAGCGCGTCCATGAAGCGCGGCTTGCCGGCGAGGATGCCGACCGGCATGCCGCCGCCCGGAACCTTGCCATAGGTCGCCATGTCGGCGTCGATGCCCCAGAGCCCCTGCAGCCCGCGCTTGTGGGTGCGGAAGCCGGTCACCACCTCGTCCATCACCAGCGCCGCGCCCTGCTCGGCGGTGATCCTGCGCAGCTCGCGCACGAAGTCCGCCGGCCGCAGTTCGGGATGGCGGCTCTGCACCGGCTCGACGATGACGGCGGCGACCGTGCCGCCATGGGCGCGCAGCCAGGCGAGGCTCTCGTCGCTGCCATAGCCCAGCACGACCATGTTGCCCAAGCCGGAGCGCGGGATGCCCGGCGCGATCGGCAGGGCGATCGGGTCGCCGCCGCGCGACCGGCCCTTGATCAGCACCTCGTCGAACTGGCCGTGGTAATCGTTGCCGAAGACCACGATCCGGTCGCGTCCCGTCACCGCCCGCGCCAGCCGCATCGCGGCCATCACCGCCTCGGAGCCGGTGTTGCAGAAGGTGACCCGCTCGTGCCCGACCATGCGGGCGAATTTCTCGGCCACCGGCCCGGCGAACTCGGCCTGCGGCCCGATGGGGAAGCCGCGGTCCAGCTGGCGGCGCACCGCCTCCAGTACGAAGTCGGGCGAATGGCCGAAGGCGGTCTGGCCGAAGCCGTTCACCAGGTCGATGAACGTGTTGCCGTCGACGTCCCAGAGCTGCGCCCCCTTGGCGCGGGCGGCGACGATGGGGAAGACCAGCTCCTTCCACTCCTGGCGGAAGCCGGCGGCGGTGCGCGGGTCGGCATGGACCGGGCGATAGCGGGCGGTATGCGCCTTGGAGCCCTGGTGCCGCTGGCTGTAGCGCCGGGCGAGGTCGTCGACGAAGGCTTGCTGCCGGGCGTCGAACTGGCCGCCGGAAAGATCCGGGCCGCGGCCGAAGCGCAGGCCGGCTGGCGCCTCCGGCTCGGGCGCGGCGGTCTGCACGGCGGGGGCGGGCAGCGGAGCGAGGGGCGTGGCGACCGGCGTGGTGGTGGGGATGGCAGGGGCAGCGCCGAGGGCGGCAGGGGCCGTCCCAAGGGCGCGCAGCTGCTCGGCGAAGACCGCCTGCATCGTCTGCATCTGCGCCTGCAGCACCCCGGCCAGGCCCTCGGCCGGCGGTCCGGCGACCGGCATGGGGGCCGCCATGACCACCGGCTGCGGCGCGGCCAGAGCCACGGGTGCGGCGACCGGCTGCGCCGGCGCGGCGACGGCGTCGGGCGGCAGCACCGCGTCGAGATGCGCGGCCAGCGCCGCCGGGCTGGGGAAATCGGACAGCAGCTGGCGGAAGGTCAGCTCCACCGCGTAATCCCGCGACAGCCGCTGCGTTACCTGACCGAGGAACAGGCTGTCGAAGCCGAGCTCGAGGAAACTGAGGCCGGCCTGATCCGGCTCCAGCTCCTCGCCGGACAGATCGGCCAGCAGGGCGAGGATGTCGGCGGAGAGCCGCAGCGAACGCGGGGGGAGGATGCTCGTCATGACCACGGGACTCACTTCACTGGGGAGGGTTTGCAGGGGGAGGGGATCGGCGGCGGCTGCGCGGGGCGGCGGGTCGATCCAGTGCCGCCGACGCTCGAACGGGTAGGTTGGCAGCGGCACGCGCCGCGACCCGCGCGGGCCCGAGCGCGCCCAGTCCACCGGGACGCCCGCGGCCCAGAGTCTGGCGAGCGCGTCGGCCATGGCGAAACCGTCCGAAACCGATCTGGTGTGATCCGGCAATGAATGGAGGATACCGCCATGACCGAGGCGCGACAGGCACTGCGCTGCGAAGGCCGAAAGGGTGCTGCCTGCACCCACCTCCAGCAGCACGGGAGGCTGTCCTTCGGTCGCCGCCACCCTGATGGCCGCGTCGAAGTTCACCGTGGCGCGCGCCTGCCCGGCCCAATAGGCCGGGTCGCGCGCCTGATCCTGCGTCACCCAGGCAGCGGTGACGCAGGAAACCCATGGAATCTCGCCCGCCTGCAACGGCAGGGCCCGGATGCTCTCGGCCAGCGCGTCGCAGACCGGATCCATCATCGCCGAGTGGAAGGCATGCGAGGTGTGCA
>NZ_PZKG01000242.1 GCF_003034985.1 Cereibacter changlensis JA139 | reverse complement strand
GCGGCGCTGACCGGCACATCGCCGGTGATCGCGTAGCGCGCGCCCTGCAGCGCCGCGAGCTGATCCTCGGCCGCGCGCGAGGCCGCCGTGGTCAGGCGCCAGCCCTCGGGCAGGAAGGCTGCGACCCGTTCCATGCGGTCGGGTGCGGCGGGGTCGAGCATCACGACGGTGGTCATGGGTATCTCCAGTCAGATCTGAAAGCGGACGCCGGGGCGGGCCAGCCCGCCGCCCTGCGCGGTGACGGTGCCGTCGGCGCGCCAGCAGGCGGCGCCGGTCATCATGCCGTCCTCCTCGAAGGCGATGGCGTTCATGCCGCCGCCGATGGTCTTGACCAGCCGCACCTCATGGCCGCGCGCCCGCAGCGCCTCCGCTATCGGCGCATAGGCCGGTTCCAGCTCCACATGCTGCCCGTCGGTCCAGAGCCGCGGCGCCTCGACCGCCTGCTGCAACGACATGCCGTGGTCGATCAGGTTGACGATGGCCTGCATGGCGGAAGGGAATATCCGCACCGCCCCCGGCAGCCCCAGCGCATAGAGCGGGCGGTCGGCCCGGAGCACGATCATCGGCGCCATCGAGGTCGGCACCCGCTTGCCCGGCAGGATCGACAGCGCCTTGCCGGGATGGGGGTCGTAGTTCAGCATGTAGTTGTTGGGGATGATCCCGGTGCCGGGCACCATGATCCGCGCCCCGAACAGCCCGTTCAGCGTATGGGTGGAGGCAACGACATTGCCCTCGCGGTCCGCCACGGTGAGATGTGTGGTGTCGCGGCTCTCATGGCCCGGAACCGGCGGCGGCACGGGACGGGCGAGGTCGCGCAGGCGGTTCTGGCAGGCGAGCGCGTAATCCTTGGAGGTGAAGCGCTTCACCGGCACGTCGACGAAATCGGGATCGCCCGAGGCGGCGCGGCGGTCCTCGAAGGCGACGCGGATCACTTCGGCCAGAAGGTGCAGGCCCTCGGCGCTGCCGAAGCCCATGCCGCGAATGTCATGCGGCTCCAGCATGTTCAGCATCTGCGTCACATGCACGCCCGACGAGGCCGGGGGCGGCGGCCCGGCGATGACATGGCCGCGGTAGCTGCCGAAGATCGCCTCGCGCTCCACCGCGCGATAGGCGACGAGATCGTCGAGCGTCACATGGCCCGCCGCTTCGCCGCCCATGGCCAGCCGCTCCACCAGCGCGCGGCCGAGCGCGCCGCCATGCAGCGCCTCGGCACCCTGCGTCTGGATCAGCCGCAGGCTCTCGGCGTAGTCGCCCATCACCAGCCGCGACCCGGCGGCCAGCGGCTCGCCGCCCGGCAGGAAGAGCCGCGCCATTTCGGGGTCGGCCAGCAGATCCGCCTGATGCTCGCGCAGCGCGCCGTTCAGGTAGTGGCTGACGAGAAAGCCCGACTCCGCCACCCGGATCGCCGGGGCGATCACGTCGGCGAAGGGCAGCTTGCCGTAGCGCTGCTGCATCAGGCACCAGCCGCGCAGGTTGCCCGGCACTGCCACGGCAGAGGCGCCGACCGTGTTGCGGCGGTGCTTCGTGTCCATGTAGGTCGGCGGCGCGTCCGAGACGGTCTCGAACATGTCGGGCCGCGCGGCGGCGCCCGCGGTGGAGAGCGCGTCGATCACCACATGCCGCCCGTCCGCCAGCCGGATATGGGTCATGCCGCCCCCGGCGATCCCGACCATCATCGGCTCCACCACGGTCAGCATCAGCATCGCCGCCACCGCCGCGTCGATGGCGTTGCCGCCCACCGCCAGCATCTCGTTTCCCGCAGCCGATCCGAGCGGCGTGTTGGTCACGACGACGCCGAGCGCGCCGGAGGCAGGCCGCTTCTCGCAGGTGAACGGCAGGGGGAATTGATCAGCCAAGGGAATTCTCTCGCAGGGTCCGGGATCCCGGACCGGCGGGACCGCCGGCCGGGCGGGGCGACTGTAACGTCCTCACTCCCCGGGTAAACCCGCAATGCGCATTCGGCGTCATCAGCGGAAGGCGGGCACCGATGAGGGGCTGCCTTGGCCCCCCATCGCGCCGGGAAGATCTGCTCCATCGCCCGTTTCAAGGGCACCCGCGGTCACGGCCAGCCACGATCTGCGCCCCCCTGCCCCAGCGCAGTCCGACCCTTCACCGCACGGGGCGCAGGTCCTGCGGGGAGAGCCGCAGCGCGGCCTCCATCGTCGCGCGTGTCGCCCCCAGGGCGCGGTCCAGATCCGGCAGGCTGACCGCCTCGCGCCGGTCGCCGTCGCTGAGGATCTTCATCGCCACCGACTCCGGATCGTCGAAGCCGGACAGCAGCCGGAAGGCGGGGATGCCGGCTTCGGCGAAATTCGCGTGGTCGGAGTTGGTCTGCAGCGGCAGATGCACCCCGAGATCCTCGCCCAGCCCGGCGAAGACCCGCTGCAGGAACGGCCCCAGCGCCTCGAAGCCCGAGGTGAGCGCGGTCATCGGCCCGGCCATGCCCAGGCTGTCGAGGTTGATGTTCAGCACGATCTCCGCCCGTTCCTCCGGCGAGAGCCGCGCCACGTATTCGCGCGACCCGGTGAGCCGCCATTCCTCGAGATTGAAGAAGGCGAAGCGCAGCCGGCAGGGCAGATCCCGCCGCCCCGCGACCTCGTCGATCAGCGCCAGCAGGATGGCGCAGCCGGTGGCGTTGTCCAGCGCGCTCTCGGCCGGGTCGTGCCCGTCGAGATGGGCCGAGAGCACGACGACCGGGCCGGCCTCCGGGCCGAATTCGACGAAATGGCTGCGGGCCTCGGCCGGGGCCAGCGCGCTGCGCAGCAGCAGCCGGGCGGAGCCGGCGCGCCGCAGCGCCTCGGCGGTCTCGGGCGCGATGCCGGCGGCGGGAATGCCCTCCCCCGCCTCCATCCCGCTGGAGCCGGCGACGACGCTGCCCGGCTGATGGCCGACGACCAGCATCGCCGCGGCGCCGCAACGCACGGCCTCGGCGTATTTCACCCGGCGGTGCACCGTGTCCGGCGCGAACATCCGCTCGTGCCGCACCAGAACGATGCGGCCGCGGACCTCGTCCTGCCGCGCGGCGAAATCGGCGGGCGCACCGCGTCCCAGGTCGAGGATCCCGGCCCGCAGCCCCGCCTCGGCGGTGGCCGGGACGTTCAGCAGCGCGCAGGCATCGAAGCGGCTGTCCGCCGCCTCGACGAAGCATTCCAACGGCTGCCAGCCCGCATAGGGCGTGTCGAGCCAGCTCGCGCGCCCGCCGCTGCCCGCCAGCACCTCGCCGATGTACGCGCTCGCCTGGCGCTCGGAGGCGGAGCCGGTGCGCCTGCCGCCGAAGCCGCAGAGGAT
>NZ_PZKG01000241.1 GCF_003034985.1 Cereibacter changlensis JA139 | reverse complement strand
CCGGTCAGCCGGTTGAATGATCCCGGCGACACGACCAGTACCGGACGCGTTCCCTGTTGCTCATGTCCTTTGGTCGGGTCGAGCCCGACGATATAGATATCTCCGCGCTCCATTAGATCAGTTCGTTGCCCATCGGCTTGTCATCGAGCCAAGCGCGGTCCTCGTCGGTCACATCGGTTGTGCGGCACTGAGCCAACAACTCGTCGAGCGTGTAGCGGGGGCGAGGTTGCGGATCGACCACCAGCCGACCGTTGTCGACAGCAAGCCCAACCTTAGCGCCGGCGCCGATGTGCAGCAGGTCCAGAAGCGCAGGCGGGACCGCCATCATCACCGATCCCCCGACCTTCCGGAGTTTCGTCGTATGCATGTTATCCTCCATAGTTATACGACAATATAACATGAGAGGCCGGCGCGGTCTAGCTGGCGCTCTCCAGAAACCCGAAGACTTCGCTCTGTCCCGGAATCTGGGGAGCGGGGCGAAGACGAATCGATCTGGCTCAGATGTCCAGATTTTTCAGCTGTTCTCGGAAGCCGCCGATGCGAAAATGGTCTGGGGTGAGCCATTTAGGGTTGAGCGTCTGCAGGCTCGCGATGGGCATGAACGTGTCGAGCAGAAGCCATGGGCAACATGTCAGGTCTTTGGATTCTGCAGGCGCCCGCAGTTTCATGGACTGCAGCACCCTTGCGAGCGTCATCAGGTAGTGTTCGAGTTCGGCGATGGGCTTTCCGTATCTATGATGATGCGCCCTGATGAACTCGTCGGGAAGAGCGGCGACGGCATGGGCGAAGTTCTCGCGGGCCATCAGCCGGATTGCGGCGTTTTCGGGCTGCTTCCACAGGCGGAAAACATCGCGGTCGTATCTCTCGCGCAGCAGGGCGAGGGTGTGGCCCTGTAGGACGAGGTTGTACTTGAACAGCAACTCCAACCCGTTGCCGATGGTCAGGGTCACAGGGAGCAGGAAGGTTTTACGGTCTGCCCCGTAGTCGGCGGATCCGAGAAGAACATCCGCCGCTGTCAGACAACGCATGGCGTTGACCAGCAACTGATTGGGGTCTCGGGGCATAAGCGCCTCCCGAACTCGTACGTCTTGAGATTACCATGGGTTGAGCATCGCTCAAACCCTACATGCGGCCCTCTGATCGTGTGGGACAGGTGCGGATCACTCGGGCCGAAAGTAACGATAGATCAGCCATGCCATTCCGAGGCCCGCCGCAGTGACGCCCCCAGAAATAAACGCAATGGCCCAGGGCTCACGACACTGAGCCCCGGGACAGTAGCGAACCACATCGACAAGGCCGATGAAGGTGAAAAAGGCGAAGAGGGTCGCGAGCAAAAGGCAGATGGCGAGGCCGGCTCCCCAAAAGAATTTGGCCATAAATGAAACCTTTGAAACTTGGCGGAGCCATTCAAGAACAACCTATAAGGGAAGACTGCAACCCGATCCGGCGCGACCTATCACCGCGCCATACCTGATCGCAGCGGGCGCAGCCTGCGGCAGCCTCTACCATCGCCTATGGCTCAACCCCGGCTTTGGCCGGGATTTTCGCCTTGGGCTTCGGTTTCGGAAAGCGCCGGAATGCAAGGGATGCCTGTCCTTTCGGCCGGTCGGATCACTGGGGCGACGCCGTCGAGCTGAGTTCGGCCTGGAAGCGGCAGGACATGTTCCGAGACGGTCACGCTGCCGATGCAACCCTGATCCTGCGTGAGGTTGAGAGCTTCGCGCCAATCGTCGGGCATGGGTTCGCCTCGGTGGAGTCGATGCCAGATCGGCTCGACCGCGGCGCAGGCTATCTTGCCTGCGTCTTCTGCGGTGAGGGCGAGGTGGTTTGCCTCGCCATCCTCGGTCTCGATGAAGATCGACCAGACAGTGAGGCCGGTCCTCGGCTCGCCACAACCGGCGCCCGTGACGCCGCCGGTGTGCCAGAGCGTGACAGGTGGGAATATGACCTTGCCGGGTCGCAGATCGGTATAGCCTCCGAGGGCGTCGACGAAGTGCTCCCTTCCGAAGCCATCCTGCACATGGACGGAAAACCGCAGCCCGGCGAAGCTGGCCGACATTGCGGCCAGATCCTGCTCCGCATTTGACCAGCAGACGTTGGCGATGGCGGCGCGACCATTAGCCAGTTCGGTCCAGTGGCGGCACTGGCTGATGGCCTTCAGGTTCGCTAGGATCAAGGACCACAGGTCAGGGGCGGGTGCCTGATCCTTTGCGGTGGTCACGCCAAGGGTGAAACTTGCTCGGCACATGGCGACTCCTATGCCTCGGGCCCGTTCACGAGGAACACGCCGGAGATGCTGAACGGCGTCGGAGACTGCGGAGCGGCCCGCAGGCGAACCCGGTAGGGGCGGCGAAGACGAGTGCGGTGGCATCGAGCGACGTCGGCGCCGCTCGATCTTCAAGGTGTTTCGCGGGCGAGGCAGAGCGGCCCGGAGGGGCGCCTGTTGTTCGTGGCGGTGTCAGGTATTGATAAGAAGATCTTGCTCGGTGCGGCCGGCCATCAGAGCATCCCTGAACCAGTGCGGCTGACGGCCCCGCCCGCTCCAGGTATCGGAAGGGTCTGCCGGATTGGCATACTTGGCCATTGCGATGCTGCGCCGGCGGCCGGGCTGCTGGCCGATCAGCTCTGCAAGGGTAAACCCCATCTCCTTTGCGGCGGTTTCCAATGCTGCAACGGCTTCTGCCTTGCGGCGCCTTTCAAAAGTGCCGATCGCGCGACCGACGTCTTTTTGCAGTGTCTTCAGATCGGCAAGCGACATCTCGTTCAGATTGTTCATTAACGCTCCGTTGGTTGAATATCCCATCATTCCTCAATATACTCGAATGGCAAGAACGCGCAATTCACTGTTTTGTCGCCCGCTAAATTGGCTAGGTTGGCGGGTCGCCCGCCTCAATCCACGCTATGTTCGGACGCAGGCGAAGATCCCAGAATAACACAACAGTTGTGCATCCAAACTGGGACAATCTGCGCCGGAAAAACAGGTCGAGGCGCTTCAGATGAGCATGGCCGACTGCTTCAGCTACGCTTCGCCAAAGCCTGCGGGCACCGCTGCGCTACAAGGGCGAGGATTCTCCGCAGACGCTCAGGCAGGCTCCATGACCTCCAGTGCGCCATCGGGCAGGGGCCATTGCACCCCCTTGGCCTCGCCCAGGGCGTGGTAAGCAAAGTAGGTTGAGAACCACGGGAATTATTTGTGGGACCTGCCAGCATTCATCTTGAACGGACGCAGGAGGTCACTCAACTTCCTGCGCCGGGACTTACGCCGCTCCATTGTATATAATGAAGCCGAACTGTCCTAGTTCATGGGCCGGTAAACTTCACGGTG
>NZ_PZKG01000240.1 GCF_003034985.1 Cereibacter changlensis JA139 | reverse complement strand
GGACAGAGTCCCCTCGCCGGTTCCGAAAGTGCCGCTGCGTGACGCGGATAGCGGTTGGGTCAGCCGACCTGTGTCTACTCGCGGTTGGTATGCCCCCACCACATCACCTTGCCGATGATGTTGAGCGCCTCGATCCGCGAGCCGGTGAGGATCTCGGGGCCGTAGGCGGGGTTATCCGAGACAAGCATCATCAGGCCCTCTTCCGGCCGCTCGATCCGCTTGATCCGGGCGTGACCTTCGTGGAGCAACGCATATATCGTCGCGGGGCGGCGGTCGTTCGCTGTGCGGGCTCGGACCGGCACGGTGTTCCTGGCGCGGTCGATCATCACCAGGTCATCGGGCTGCATGGTCGGCTGCATGCTGTCGCCGTGGACCCGCGCCAGCACGGCCTTCGACGGTGAGACGCCGATCTTCTTCAGCCAGTCCTTGCGGAAGGCGAGCTGGCCGACGACGGGCGCGTCGCCATTGAGATGTCCATCGCCGGCGGCGAGATACGCCTCATGCAGCGGGATCTGCGAGAAGTCTGCGCCATCCAGGATAACTTGCTCGACAACGCCGGTCTCTCTGGGCGGCCCAAAGTAGCTCTCCAAACCCAAAAGATCGAAGAGTGGCAGCAGCTTGTCCAGCCCCGGTAAGCGCCCCGCGCGGATGTCGCGTATCAGTCCGTCGTGTCCAACGACCGCAAGCGATGCTTGGCGGCCCGACATCCCCTTCTCCTTCAGCGCAGCATTGACCAGATCGCGGATGCGATCACTGGTCTCCTGCGTCTTGAGCGGGTTAGCGGGCATAGAACAGAGTAAATCACACGGCGTAAGATAGATAAATCTGATTCGGAGCAGTAAGACGTATCTATCTTGACCATGTAAGATTGTTATGTCTTATTTAAGGCATGACCTATGACCTCCATCACCACCTGATCAGGCTCTGCGACGCCTACGCGGCCCATGCAAACATCAGCCACTGGCGGGTGGCATTCCTCGCCCGTGGCGACGGCCAGTTTTTCAAGCGCCTGCGCGAGGGCAAGGGCTGCACCGTCAAGACGGCCAGCGCCACGGTGCAGTGGTTCTCCGACCACTGGCCCGACGACCTCGAATGGCCAGCGGACATCCCGCGCCCGCCGAAGTCGAAGGAGGCCGCGTGATGGCCTCCCGCATCTCCCTCCTCTGGCGCGCCCTGGTGCGCCTGAACGCCCGGATCGACGACAGCCTGGTCGGCGACATCCTCGGCGCGATCACCCTTTTTCTTGGTCTTTACGGGCTGCTGCTGGCGGTCCCGGTTCTTGAAGGAGTCCTGAAGTGAACACCCCTCCCCTCGATCTTCTGAAGGCGATCCGCGATCACCTGGCAACCGCGACCACCGAGCGCGCCGCCGCCATCATGACCGAGAGCGTCGATGTCGCCGACCGGCACTGGGAGGCTTTCGACGCCGCGGTGACGCCGCTGGTCGATGCGCTGGCCGAGGCCGAGGAGCGCGGGATGCTGGCCGGGCTCGAGGCGCTGCTCGCCACCCTGGCGCAGGCCGCGGAGGCGCGCTGATGGAGGCGGTCGAGACCCTGCGCGGCACGGGGCCGCGGGTGGTGCGCTACGGTGACGACGACTGGGAGGTGCTGGGCTTGCCCGAGGCCTCGCCGATCTTCCGGGTGAAGGCCGAGGCCGAGAGCTGGAAGCAGGCGCAGGTTGCGTTGCTGCCGAAGTCCCGCCTGCCCCGGATGCGCTCCTGCCTCTGCTGTGGCGACGAGTTCCAGTCCGAAGGCTACCACCACCGCATGTGCGGCCCCTGCCGCCGCCTCGGCAGCGATGTCGCCGGGATGGCCGCGACCATCTCCGGCACCCGCCTGCGCCGCGTCACCCGCTGAACCGACGAGAAGAACACCATGGCCGAACCCATTCCCCTCCAGATCGACAAGGTCGCCGTCGCCGAAGTGATCGTGCGCGACCGGCTGCGCCCGGTCAGCGAGGCCGGCGTCGAGAGCCTGATCGCCTCGGTCACCGAGCTCGGGGTGCTGAAGGACCCGATCCACCTACGCAAGAAGAAGGACGGCAAGCTCTACCTGATGGCGGGCGCGCACCGGCTGGAGGTCGCGCGGCGGCTCGGCTGGGAGGAGATCTCGGCCAAGGTCTGGACCGGCGCGACCGACGACTGGGCGCTGTTGATGGAGATCGACGACAACCTCGCCGGGGCCGAGATGAATGCGCTCGACACGGCGGTGTTTCTGGCGACCCGGAAGCAGGTTTATGAGCGGCTGCACCCGGAGACCCGGCGAGGCATGGCCGGCGCCGCTGCGCGTTGGGATGCAACTGACACGATGGCAGTTGCATTCGTGAAAGCCACTGCCGAGAAGTTCGGCCTCAGCGACAGGCACGTCTATCGGATGGCTGCAGCTGGGCGGTCCATCGCTCCCGAGCAGATCAAAGCCCTGCGCGCCGCTCCCAAACCCGTCTCCCTGAAGGATCTGACCGAACTCGCCAAGATCGGCGATACCTACGAGCGCGACACGGTGATCGAGCGGCTCGCGGCCGGCGAAGCGAAGTCCGCCGCCGAAGCCTGGCGCAGCCTGAAGGCCGACCTCGCCGGCGCGCCTCTCCACCATGACCCGGTCGAGGATCAATACAAGGCGCTCCGCGCCGCATGGTCCCGCGCCAGCGCCGCGGCGCGCCGGCGCTGGCTCGAAGAGGATGGCGACGACGTGGCCCGCTACATGCCGCGCCCGGGGGCCGGCCGCAAATGACCAGCGTCATCCCCTCGCAGGAATGGTGGACGGCGGAGGAGATCGCCGCCGGCGGTCTCGCCGACCTGCCCGCCACCCGGCAGGGCGTGGATGCGCTCCTGAAGAAGCAGGGCTGGCGCGGCGATCCCGAGCATGCCCGGCGGCGCGCCGGTCGCGGCGGCGGCTGGGAGTATCACTGGCGGCTGTTCCCGAGCCGGGCGCAGCGCCAGCTCCTGCTGCACGCCAAGGGCGCGCCGGAGCCGGTCGTGCGGCAGAGCCGCGACGAGGCCTGGGCCTGGTATGACGCCCTGCCGCAGGCGGTGAAGGACAAGGCGCTGACCCGGCTGGAGCTCCTGCAGCAGGTCGAGGCGCTGGAGCCGGCGCTCGGGCGCTATCTCGCGGTCGAGACCGTGGCCCGCTCCTCGGCGGCCGGCGAGCGCACCCTCTGGTCCTGGCTCGCGCTGATCGAGGGGGTGCGGCCCGACGACCGCCTGCCCTATCTCGCGCCGCGCCACCGCGCCGCCGCCCGGCGCGGGCGCAGCCTCGACTGCGACCCGGAATTCTTCGACCTGCTGAAGAGCGATTACCTGCGCCTCGCCGGCCCGTCCTTCACCAGCTGCTACCGCCGCGCCGTCC
>NZ_PZKG01000239.1 GCF_003034985.1 Cereibacter changlensis JA139 | reverse complement strand
GCAGCGAAGATCCCGCGCCGAGGCGGAGGAGCGCGCCCGCCACTTCCTGGATCGAGTGCATATCCTTGAACAGGCGGACAAGTATCCGGTTCAGCTTTCGGGCGGACAGCAGCAGCGCGTGGCCATCGCCCGCGCGCTCTGCATGGCGCCCCGGATCATGCTGTTCGACGAGCCGACCTCGGCGCTCGATCCCGAGATGGTCAAGGAGGTTCTGGACGTGATGACCGATCTGGCGCGGGACGGCATGACGATGCTCTGCGTGACCCATGAGATGGGCTTCGCCCAGGCCGTGGCCGACCGGGTGATCTTCATGGATCATGGCCGCATCATCGAGGAGGCCGCCCCGCGGGATTTCTTCCGGACGCCGCAAACCCGGCGGGCACAGGAATTCCTGGCGCAATTGCTGCATTGAGGGCGGCGCGCCCTGCCGCAGGACGCGGCCGGGTGGCAGTGGACGCACAGCGGGGTCGCCGCTGACGCGCTCACTGCCTGACCCCGCCAGCGACTTGGCCGCCTGGGCCCGGACAGCCGCCGAGCCCCTCAGACCTCGCCCAGGATCCAGTCGACGAACCCCTGGCTCAGCCGGTCCGAGACCCGGCTCTCCGGCAGCACGACGTGATAGGCGGCGTCGGTGGTGAGGCTGCCATCGAAGACGACGTGCAGCCTGCCCTGCTGCACCTCGCGCTCGATCAGATAGCCCGGCACCAAGGCGAGGCCGAGCCCCGCCTTGGCGGCCTCGATCAGCAGGGCGAACTGCTCGAAGCGGTGGCCGTGGAAGGCCTCGGCCGTGCTGTGGCCATTCTGCGCCAGCCAATCGGCCCAGAGCATCGGCCGCGAGGTCAGATGCAACAGCGGCGCCTGCTCCAGCAGCCGCTCCGGCCCGAACCGGTTCAGCAGCGACGGCGCCGCGACCGGCACGACCGTCTCGCGGCAGAGATAGGTGCAGTCTCCCCCCGCCCAGACCGGCGCGCCGTAATGGATGGCGATGTCGACGCCCTCGGCGGCCATGTCGAACACGCCGGAGCGCGTGACCACCGTCGCTTGAAGCCCGGGATGCTGCGACAGGAACTTCGGCAGCCGCGGCATGAGCCAGCGGCTGCCGAAGGTCGGCAGCGTCGCGATGGTCAGATGGCCGGTGGCGTCGCGCGCACTGGCCGCGCGCAGGGTCAGCCGCTCCAGCCCGGCCAGCAGCTGTTCGGCCTCCGGGCGCAGATGCCTTCCGGCGGTGGAGAGCACGATGCGCTGGCGCACCCGCTCGAACAGCGCGACGCCGAGCTGCGTCTCCAGATCCTTGATCTGCCGGCTCACGGCGCTCTGCGTCAGGTTCAGCTCCACCGCCGCCCGGGTGAAGCTGCCATGCCGCGCCGCCGCTTCGAAGGCCTGCAGCGCGGAGAGGTCGGGGATCAGGCTTCGGCTCAGCTTCATTCCGTTCTCGCATCAACTCAGTCGCAACCGGCGCGTTTTTCCACGCGCTTCATACGGTATGAGGATGACCGACGACTGGCAAGCAACAGGTGCGGCAATGACCAAACTCTCCTCCGACGCGATCCGCGCCCGGTTTTCCGCGGCGATGTCGGCCATGTATCGCGCGGAGGTGCCGGCCTATGGCACGCTGCTGGCCCTCGTTTCCGAGGTCAATGCCGAGGTGCTGGCGCAGGACGGCCAGCTTGCGCGGGATCTGGCGCAGACCGGGCAGCTGGAGCGGATCTCGGAGGAGCGCCATGGCGCGATCCGGCTCGGCACGGCGGAGGAACTCGCCACGATGCGGCGGCTGTTCGCGGTGATGGGCATGTATCCGGTCGGCTATTACGACCTGAGCGAGGCCGGAGTGCCGGTGCATTCCACCGCCTTCCGCCCGGTCAGCGAGGCGGCGCTGCGGGTGAACCCGTTCCGGGTCTTCACCTCGTTGTTGCGGCTCGACCTGATCGATGACGAGAACCTGCGGGCCGAGGCGGCGGAGATCCTCGCCCGGCGACGGATCTTCACCGCGCCTTGTCTGGAGCTGATCGACCGGGCCGAGGCGGAAGGCTGCCTGTCCGAGACCGACGCCGCGCGCTTCGTGGCCGAGGCGACCGAGACCTTCCGCTGGCATTCCGACGCGCTGGTGTCGGCCGATCTCTACCAGCGGCTGCACGGCGCGCACCGGCTGGTCGCCGATGTCGTCTCGTTCAAGGGGCCGCATATCAACCACCTGACCCCGCGCACCCTCGACATCGACGCGGTGCAGGCCCGGATGCCGGGGGCCGGCATCACCCCCAAGGCGGTGATCGAGGGCCCGCCGCGCCGGGCCTGCCCGATCCTGCTGCGGCAAACCTCGTTCAAGGCGCTTGAGGAGGCCGTGAGCTTTCCCGGCGAAACCGCGGTGGCGGGCTCGCACACCGCCCGCTTCGGCGAGATCGAGGCCCGCGGCATCGCGCTGACCCCCAAGGGCCGGGCGCTCTACGACGCGCTCTTGGACGAGGTGCGGCGGCGGATCACCCCCGCCGCCGACGGCTCCAACGCCGCAGACTACACGCGGGTGCTGACCGAGGTGTTCGAGGCCTTCCCGGATGACTGGGATCAGATCCGGCGACAGGGGCTGGGCTATTTCGCCTGGTCGCCCACCGGGCAGCTCGGGGCCGGGACCAGTGCCGAGGAACTCCTCGCCTCCGGGGCGCTGCGCTGCGATCCGATCGTTTACGAGGATTTCCTCCCGGTGTCTGCCGCCGGGATCTTCCAGTCCAACCTCGGCGACGCCGCCGTGCAGGGCTTTGCCGCCAGCCCGAACCAGCGCCTGTTCGAGGCCGGGCTGGGCGCCGCGGTGCTGGACGAATTCGCCCATTACGCCGGGATCGAGGCGGCCTCGCTGCGCGACAGCCTGCGCCAGCTGGGACTCGACTGACCCTTTTCCGAAACCTGCCGCCCCCGGGGGCGGCGCCACCTGACCCGACCAAGGAGACCCGCATGACCCATGCCATCGCCACCGACTGCGCCGAGCTGCTGACCCGCCTCGGCGTCGCGCCCGCGCTCTACACCGGCGGCACGCTGGACAGCCATTCGCCCGTCACCGGCGAACGTATCGCGCAACTGCCTGAGCAGGACGCGGCGGCGGTCTCGGACGCCATCGGCCGCGCCGCGACCGCCTTCCGCAGCTGGCGTGAGGTTCCCGCCCCGCGTCGCGGCGAGCTGGTGCGACTGTTGGGCGAGGAGCTGCGCGCGGCCAAGGCCGACCTCGGCCGGCTGGTGTCGATCGAGGCCGGCAAGAGCCCCTCGGAGGGCGCGGGCGAGGTGCAGGAGATGATCGACATCTGCGATTTCGCCGTTGGTCTCTCGCGCCAGCTCTACGGCCTGACCATCGCCACCGAGCGCCCGGGCCACCGGATGATGGAGACTTGGCATCCGCTGGGGGTGGTCGGTGTGATC
>NZ_PZKG01000238.1 GCF_003034985.1 Cereibacter changlensis JA139 | reverse complement strand
GGCCTCGTCCTATGCCGGGCTGGTCACCAGCGGCGTGCTGGTCGCCCATGCCGACGTCTCGGTCGAGGTGAAGGTGCAGGTCTACATGATGGCCCGCATCGGCGACGTCGTGATCGACGCGGCCCGCATGGCGCGGATCAGCGCCGCGACCGGCGACTACCAGGAATTCTCCGCAGGCAACATCTATGTCAACGACGCGGTGGCCGGAAACCCGGTCACGCCGGGCGAGGCCGGGGCGGAGCTGACAATCTCGGTCAACGTCAAGGAGCGGGCGCATTACGACTATTTCGCCGCGATCCAGCAATGGCTCGACGTCAGCTACAACACGCCCAACGAGCTGACCGGCGAGTCCCGCAAGACGGTGCCGAACCTCGCGCCGGATCTCTACATCCTCGGCTCGGTGATCAACGAGCTGGGCGGGGTGACGATTTCCAACCCCTATGGCGCGGTGCGCGTCTCCGGCGCGGTCTCGGGTCTCACCGTCAACATCATGGCCGGCGGCGATTTCTCCGTCGTCACCGACTGGTATCACTCGGGGACCAACCCGCAGCTCGCCCCCGGCCTGCAGGAGCTTGCGCTCGAAACGCACAGCCCGACCGTGGGCACCGTCCTGATCCGGACCTATTCCGCCAGCCAGGTGCCGGGCTTCAACGCCCAGATCTACAACACGGCGCAAAGCTCGGCGGTGGTCGCCAACGGCGCGATCTCCATCGTCGCCTCCTATGTCAACCTGAACGGGCTGATCCAGTCCGGCGTCACCACGGCCGAGATCACCATCGGCGCCGATTTCGTGCCGCCCTCGACCAGCACCTCGATCGTGCGCGACGATGGCGCCGCGATCGCCGGGATCTCCTTCGGCACGGTGAACGGCATGCAGGTCCCGGTCGCGGGCCGCTGGGATGCGGCGCTCGGGGCCATCATCCTGAACGACATGCGCTTCGACGGCGGCCGGATCGACATCACCGGCCAGGTCTTCGCCACCGGGGCGGGGAAACTGGTGGTGGCCGCGGGCTATGCCTCGGTCGTCATCCGCAACAACTCCAGCCAGAAGCTGGTGGTGAACCAGATCGACGCCTCCAAGGACCGGACCGGCGTCATCCAGATCACCGACCTGCTCGACCGGCCCGCCGGCCATGCCGACGCGGTGGCCAAGCGCACGACCTACACCCAGACCGCCGACGGCATCACCACCACGATCTCGAAGGGCGTGCTGCAGAGCAGCGGCATCAGCTTCACCCAGCTGTCGGAGGCGCATTCCTCCGGCAACACCGCCACCTTCACGCCGAAGGCGGGGACCTATTACGTCTTCACCCAAGGCTTGGCGAACCTGACCCAGACCATCGAGACCCGCTACATCTCGACCTTCAGCTTCATCTTCAACTGGCCCGCCGGCAGCGGCAATCTCTATTCCTCGAGCACGGCGAACCTGTCCGACGCGCCGCTCCTCGAAAGCCAGGCGCTGATGTCCGCCGAGCAGATCCGCACGATGCTGGAGCTTGGCGCGAATGCCGCGCTGCCCGACGCCTTCGTGAAGTACAAGCACATCTCGAACCCCGAGGTGCAGCTCGTCGCCGGCGCGATCATCAAGAACACCACCACCGGCGCCTATTTCGTCTACAACGGAAGCGCCGAGCTGAACGTGGAGCTGAGCACGCTGTTCGAGTCGAACGGCGCGCTGAAAGACAGCTACAGCGACCGTTTCACGGTCACCACCTCGGCCAGCTTCACCGGCACCGACCGCGACAAGAAGCAGTATCTCTCGACCTTCAAGAACGCCTCCACCTCGGCGCGCAGCTGGACCTCCGGCGGCGGCTACATGCGCAAGACCACCTACTGGAACGAGACGACCACCATTGTCGGCAACAAGGAATATTGGGATATCGGCGTGAAGGCCGACAACCCGGTGACCATCGAGTTCCAGAAGGGCGCAGCCACGCCGTCGATCCGCATCGAGAGCGTCGGCGATCTGGTGATCGCCGGCAACATCGCCACCACCCCCACCGGCAAGGTCTTCCTCAACCCGCGCTTCTCGCTGGCGGCGGGCCTGCCCGAGGCCGTCAACGGCGGCGCGATCAGCACGGAAGAGGGCGCCTCGATCACCGGCCAGCTGCAGGCGATCCGCACCAAGGGCGCGGTCGACCTGACCCTTCTGAACATCGGCAGCTCGGCCCAGGCCCGCAGCGCCACGTCCGGCAACGTGCAGATCGTCGACATCGAGACCGAATCCACCATCCGCATCGGCCTCGGCTCCGACACCAACAGCGACGGTTCTGTGCTGATCAAGCGCGCTGTCTCGACCGGCGGCGACGTGTTCATCCGCGCGCCGCAGGGCATCTACGCCTATGACGCCAACGCGCTGATCTCGGGCGACCGGGTGGAGCTGCAATCCTCGGCCGGCTCGATCGGCAGCGCCGATCTGGTGATCCGTATCGACACCGACGCCAGCTCGACCAACGGCGGTTTCGCCGCGGCGGCGCAGGGCGACATCCACGTGACCGAGATATCGGGCGACCTGCTGCTGGTGCAGCCGACGGAGATCGCCTGGAGCTTCGTCAGCGACGAGGCCGGCCCGGTCTCGGTCGGCTCCAAGACCGGGACCGTTGCGCTGAAGGCGCTGGCGGGCTCGATCGTCGACGCCAATTTCGAGACCGATTCCGCCCTGACCGACGCG
Source organism: Cereibacter changlensis JA139 (assembly GCF_003034985.1). Lineage (GTDB taxonomy): Bacteria > Pseudomonadota > Alphaproteobacteria > Rhodobacterales > Rhodobacteraceae > Cereibacter > Cereibacter changlensis. Next base: position 745 of record NZ_PZKG01000238.1, on the reverse strand, counting down.
CGGCTGGAAGCCTATCGCGCCGCCCTCGGCCTAAGCGCCGATGCGCGCGCCACCATCGGCGCCATGCTCGACGACGATACGCGGGCGGAATACGCGCTCTACAGCGAATACTGGGCGCTGTTCCGCGCCGATCTCGGCGACAGCGCGACCTCTGCCGATTTCACCTCGCTCTCCACCTACACCGCCTATGTCGAGGCCCGCGTCGCCGCCGGCGCCGACAAGGCGACGGTCGAGGCCGAGCTTCAGGCCCGCTTCGGCGCGGTGCATGACGAATGGCACGACCGCCCCTACACCGACAGCGTGCTCTACGACAGCTACTACCGTCTGCTCTGGTCGGCCTCCGACAGCGCCGGCTCGAAGCTGGAGGATACCGTCGGCTATGCCGCGCTGGTGAAGAGCCGGCTCGAGACCGAGGTGACCACCCGTCTGGTGACGGTCTATGGCGCCTTGCACGCCAATCTCGGCGGCCAGTCGGTCGCGACCGGCAGCGTGGTCGGCGACTACATCCGGCTGATCCATGCCGATGGCGGCGGCGACCTCGCCAGCCTGCCGACCCTCGCGGCCTATGTTCAGGGCCAGCTCGACGCCAACCACCCGGGCCTGAGCGGCGAGGCGCTGGAGGCGAAACGCGCCGAGCTCACCGCCGCGGCGGTGGAGCGTTTCGGCAGCGTCCATGCCGCCTATGGCGCCGAGACGCATGCCGTCCTCATGGGCTATGTCACCGAAATCCGCGACCGAAACCCAA
>NZ_PZKG01000237.1 GCF_003034985.1 Cereibacter changlensis JA139 | reverse complement strand
GTCGATGACAGACCCGAGGGATTCGCCCCGCGCCCGGGCGGCGAAGTTCAAGGCCATGCGATGCGTCAGCACCGGCCGCGCCAGCGCCGCGACATCGGCCACCGAGGGCGCCAGCCGGCCGTCGAGCAGCGCCCGCGCCCGCACCGTCAGCATCAGCGCCTGCGCCGCGCGCGGCCCGGGGCCCCAGCTCAGCACGTCCTCCAGCCCCGCGCCCTCCGGCTCGCCGGGGCGGCAGGCGCGCACCAGATCGAGGATCGCCTCGAGCACGCCGTCGCCCACCGGCATCCGCCGCAGCACCGACTGTGCCGCGATCAGCTCTTCCGCCGAGAAGACCTGATGCACCTGCGCATCCTCGGCCCCGGTGGTGGCGATCAGGATCTCGCGCTCGGTGGCGCGGTCGGGATACTCGACATCGACCTGCACGAGGAACCGGTCGAGCTGGGCCTCGGGCAGCGGATAGGTGCCTTCCTGCTCGATCGGGTTCTGGGTGGCGAGCACATGGAAGGGGCGGCCCAGCGGGCGGTGCTTGCCGGCGATGGTCACCTCGCGCTCCTGCATCGCCTGCAACAGCGCCGACTGGGTGCGGGGCGAGGCGCGGTTGATCTCGTCGGCCAGCAAAAGCTGGCAGAACACCGGCCCCTCGATGAAGCGGAAGGCGCGGGCGCCGTCGGTGGTCACGTCGAGCACCTCGGAGCCGAGGATATCGGCGGGCATCAGGTCGGGCGTGAACTGGATGCGGCTGCCCTTCAGCCCCATCACGGTGGAGAGCGTATCGACCAGCCTTGTCTTGCCCAGCCCCGGCAGACCCACCAGCAGCGCATGTCCGCCGCAGAGCATGGAGCCCAGCACCAGATCCACCACGCGGTCCTGCCCGATGAAGCGCCGGTTGATGCTGGCCTTGGCCTCGGCCAGCTTGCCGCCAAGGGCTTCGATTTCGGCAACAAGCGCTTCGGTATCGGCCATGACAATGCTCCCTGGGGCTTTATATGGTCATTAGACCGAACTATGCCGCTCGGCACAAATGGCAAAAAGCAGGAAGCCACAAATGATCGTGAAGCCTTCGGCAGATGGCATCCTTGCCGCCGCGACCGCCGCGACGAACGCCATCGGCAGGCGCGGCCCCGCCCCGGTGCATCTGTGGAATCCGCCGTTCTGCGGCGACCTCGACATCCGCATCGCCCGGGACGGGACGTGGTTCTACCTCGGCACGCCGATCGGGCGGCCGGCGATGGTGCAGCTGTTCTCCTCGATCCTGAAGCTGGAGGAGGGCAGGTATTTCCTCGTCACCCCGGGCGAGAAGGTCGGCATCACCGTCGACGACGCGCCCTTCGTGGCGGTCGATTTCACCGTGGCGGGGGCCGGGCCCGACCAGCAGGTGAGCTTCGAGACCCAGGTCGGCGACCTCGTCGCCTGCGGGCCGGAGCATCCGCTGCGGGTGGTGCGGGCCGAGGATGGGGAGCCTTCACCCTATGTCATGGTGCGGAACGGGCTGGAGGCGCTGATCGACCGCAAGTCGTTCTACCGGCTGGTCGAGATCTGCGTGCATGAGACCCACGAGGGCGCGCAGTGGTTCGGGCTCTGGTCTGGCGGGCGGTTCTTCCCGCTGATCCCCTCGGCCGAGCTGCCGTGAGGCGCGCGCCGCCGCTTGCGGCGCGTGCGCGGAACGGCTAGCCAGCGGCCATGGTCCCCGCGCGCTTCGCCCATATCCTCTTCGGCCTGATCCTCTCGGGCCTCATGTCCTGCATCGTGTCGGGCATCTCGACCCTGCGCGCCATCGGCCTGCCGCCGGGGTTCCTCGGCCAGTGGATGGGGTCCTGGATCACCGCCTGGGCGGTCGCCTTCCCCACCGTGCTGGTCGTCGCCCCGGTGACCCGCCGCCTTGTCGCCAGATTGACGCGGCCCTGAGCCGCCCGGCCCTTGCCGCGCCAGCCCCATCGGCTATCATGCGGCACCAGCCGGAACACCGCGCCAGAACGTCTTGCAGGAGAAGCCAACAGATGCCGATCGAAGCCCCGGAAACCGAAGTCGTCTCGACCTGGAAGGTGGCCTGTGACGGTGGCGAGGGCGCTCTCGGCCATCCCCGCGTCTGGCTGCCGATCCCGGAGGAGACCGGCTTCGTCGAATGCGGCTATTGCGACAAGCGCTATGTCCACGAGAGCTTCGCCGACCGCGTGAAATAGGCCCCCGTCCTTCCTCGGCGCGACAGATGCGCCCGCAAGGGAGCCAGCATCAGCCCAAGGAGCGACCCATGAGTTTCGGCAAAGGCCACCACCTCCACCTGATCGACGGGTCGGCCTATATCTTCCGCGCCTATCACGCGCTGCCGCCCCTGACGCGGAAATCCGACGGCCTGCCGGTGGGCGCGGTCGCCGGGTTCTGCAACATCCTGTGGAGCGAGCTGAACAGCCCGCGCGAGCGCGAGGCGCCGACGCATATCGCGGTGATCTTCGACCATTCGTCGAAGACCTTCCGCAACGACATCTACCCGCTCTACAAGGCCAACCGCCCCGAGCTGCCGGAAGACCTGAAGCCGCAGTTCCCGCTGACCCGCGAGGCGACGCGCGCCTTCAACATCGCCTGCATCGAGACCGAAGGTTACGAGGCCGACGACATCATCGCCGCGCTGGCCTGCCGGGCGCGCGAGGCGGGCGGGACGGTGACGATCATCTCCTCCGACAAGGACCTGATGCAGCTGGTGGGCGACGGGGTCGACATGCTCGACCCGATGAAGAACCGCCGCATCGGGCCGGACGAGGTGTTCGAGAAATTCGGCGTTGCCCCGAACCGGGTTATCGACGTGCAGGCGCTGTCGGGCGATTCCGTCGACAACGTGCCGGGCGCGCCGGGCATCGGCATCAAGACCGCCGCCCTGCTGATCCAGGAATACGGCGATCTGGAGACGCTGCTGGAACGCGCGGGCGAGATCAAGCAACAGAAGCGCCGCGAAACGCTGATCAACCATGCCGAGCAGATCCGCATCTCGAAGCGGCTGGTGGCGCTGGATTGCGACACGCCGCTGTCGGTGACGCTGGACGATCTGGAAGTGCGGATGCCGGTGGCCGACACGCTGCTGGGCTTCCTGAACGACATGGAGTTCCGCACCCTGACGAAACGGGTGGCGGAGAGCCTGAAGGTCGCCCCGCCCTCGGCCCCCACCGCCTTCATGGTGCAGAACGAGCCGGTGCCGGAGACCGTGGCGGCGATGGAAGCGGCGATGCCCTTCGATACCGCGAGCTACGAATGCGTCCGCACGCCCGAGGCGCTGGAAGCCTGGGTGGCGCGGATCCGCGAGCGCGGCCATGTCGCCATCGACACCGAGACGACGAGCCTCGACGAGATGCGGGCCGAGCTGGTCGGCATCTCGCTCTGCGTCGAGGCGGGGGTGGCCTGCTATATCCCGCTCGGCCACAAACAGGGTGGCGGCGATCTCTTCGGCTCCGCGACGCTGGTCGCGGATCAGCTGCCGCTCGACACGGCGCTGGCGATGCTGAAGCCGGTGCTGGAGGACGCCTCGATCCTCAAGATCGGCCAGAACATGAAATACGACGCGAAGATCTTCGCGCTGC
>NZ_PZKG01000236.1 GCF_003034985.1 Cereibacter changlensis JA139 | reverse complement strand
CTGACGCAGCAAGCTGCCAACGCCTCGCAAAGCATTGTAAACAATGCTTTTTTCGGCGTTTAAGCCCCAAAAGTTGCCCCCCCTGCTTTTATTGTTGTTTCGCAGTGGGTTACAAACAGCGTGCCATAAAATGGCACGGCCGTGCCATTTTATGGCACGGCTGTAACCTGCTGTTTTTGTTGAATCTGGCGCAAACGGGGTCATGGGCTTCACCGCTCCCTTTCCTGCTCTCGGCTGATGGTCGGAGCGTCGATTTCCTTCGCCGCGGAAGCGGCCGGCTTGTCGCCTCCGAAGTTGTGGATCAGCCGCTCGTGGAGATCGGCCTCCTTGCCGTGGTCATATTCCGGCACGTCGATGCCCTCGCGTGCCCGCCACGCCAGCAGGGTGCCGCGCAGCTCCATGATGATCGGAAGCGCCTTGTCCATGAGCCGTTCGGCCTCCGGGTTGCTGGCGGCCGAGCTGACGATCATGATCTTGCGGAAGACATGAAGCTCCCGGACGATCTGGCCGAGCATCATGATCTCGTTCCGGGTGGCGAGGTTGTGCTGGTCAAGGAATGCGCCGAACCGCCCGTCCAGTCGATCGAGAGCCGCCTTCAGCTCATCGTTCACCGCCCTCAGCGCCGCGTTTTCGGTGGTCAGTTTGACAATCCCGGCATCGAGGTGGTCTGGCGAGGGGATCGCCTCCTGTGGGCAGGCGCCGAGCGTAAGGTCTTTCGCCACCGGCCCAAGCACGAACCTGAACTTGTTGTCGATGTTCTCTTTTCTCATCTGATCGGTCCTTCCTTCACCTTCTGCAGCTGTTCGATCTCCTTGAGCGCCGCGTTGATGTCGGGCGTCTCACGCTCCTTGTTCATGGCGGCGAACTTCTGCGCCTGATGCTGCAACACGCCGTCCAGCTCTTGGAACGTGCGCGCGGGGGAGGGGGCTTCCTGCTGTTTCTGCAGTTCTGCGGCTTTGGCCGCCTCCGCATCGTCGCGCTGTTTCTGGGCATAGGCGTCCAGCGCCGAGGGGCGTTCGCCGGAGTTTTTCTGGATCGTGTCGGCCAGTTTGGCGGGATCTGTCGTGACCAAAGTCACGCTGTCGCGGGCGCGGGAGATGTTCACGTAGAACGCTTTCTGCGTCGAAAGCGTCTCGGCCGCGCTCATGCCGACGATGATCCGGTCCACCGATGCGCCCTGGAAATCGTGCGCCGTGGCCGAATAAGCGTGGTCCATTCCGCGCGCCGCCATGCTGTCGGCGGGCAGAGTGACGGTCTTTCCACCCTGCAATGTCACCCGGGTCTGGCGCTGATCTATCGCCTCGATGGTCCCGCGCGCGCCATTCGCCATGCCGGAGTCCTTGTCGGTGATGGCGAACTTCACCCGGTCGCCCTTGGCGAAGTCGCGCTCCGTCTGCTCATAGGCGACGAGGGCAGGGTCGGCTCTGGGGGTCTTCCCGATGGGAACGCGCAGCGCCTCGCCGCCCTTCTCGGGGCGAACGATCAGGGTCTTTGACCGATCGCTCGCACCCTCGACCACATAGACCAGCCCCTTTTGCAGACCCTCGGCCTTCATGTCCTTCAGGGGCACAACCACATCGCCAGCCTTGTAACTGGCGATCTCATTGGCTTCTGCGCGGGTGAAGTTCAGCGGTTGAAGGCTGCGCTGTTTTACATCCTCCCGGCCAATCGACCGCTCATCCTTGAGCGTCGCCCGGATCTCGGCATTGACCTTTTGCCTCACCTCGTTTGTCAAAACGACGACGCCGGTTTTATCGCGTTCGGCATGGCGCAGGGCGAGCCATGATTGCGCCACGGCGCTCGGGAAGGTCTCACTTTGGGCGGGCGTCCTGATCCTGCTGATATTGTCGAAGGCGGCTTTGACCTCGCCCTTGATTGCATGGAGGACCGCCGCTTTGGCCGTCTCATCGCGCTGGCGCTGAATGTCGGCCATGAGCGCGGTCGGCAGGCCCGCCTTTTGCAGCTGCGCAAAGGGCGAGCCGGCGCTGACGGCGTCGAGCTGCTTCACGTCGCCGACGAGGATCACGCGGGCGTAGTTCGCGCGGTTGGCTGCGGCCATGATGTCTCGCATGTCGGCCGTGCTGACCATCGCGGCCTCGTCAATCACCAGGATCGACTTGCTCTTGTCGCCGAGCTTCCCGTTGGCGGCGTTGATCCGGAGCATGGCTGTCGTGGTGCTGGCCGGGATCGCCTCGGAGAGCTGTTCGACGGCGCGATTGGTCGGAGCCGCGCCCTCGACCGTGTAGCCGGCCTTCTCGGCAAAGCCGCGCAGCGCATCGAGCATGAAGGTCTTCCCGGCGCCGGCATAGCCCTGCACGCCCCGGAAGCGCCCGGCGCCGGTCAGGCCGGTCAGGACAGCATCCTTCTGGCCGTCGGTCAGATCGGTTTTCTCGACCGCCTGTCGCAGCCGCGCGTCGCCGCTCATCTTTATGCCGCCGCCCGGGCGGAAGCGTGGCGCGAAGCTCACACCGCCATCGTTCCTCGCGTCCCGGAACTCCTGCAGGACGCGCCGTTCTGCGGCCAGGGTGGCGTCATCGGTATAGAGCTTGACCGTCGCTTTCTCCAAAGCCGCCTTCTGCTCCGGCGCGGCTTTCTCGACGTGCCAGGCATTGCGCTTGGCCTCGATCTGTTGGCCCGCCTTGTCGGTGACAGTGACAGGGGCGTCTCCGGTGCGGGAGAGGTAGATCCCGTCGCCCTTCTGCACGCCGGCCGCCTCGATCGCGCGCGCGAGATCCACGCCCCAGATCGTGTGCTCGCTGTTTCCCGACTGGACGGTGACATAGTAGCTGGCCTTGTTCGCCTTGTCGTTCCGGTAGGGGGCCTCGCCGTGGTCCTTCAGAATGCCGCCCTTGGTTCCGCCCCTCTCCTGCACCTCTTTCCATTCGTGGACATGGACGGAGACGAGGCGGCCGCTGGCCTCTGCCGCCTTCATCGCCGCCTCGATATGCTGGACGCTGGCGGTCTTCGTGGTGTTGAGCGCAACCTTCATCAGATTGTCGGCCGAGTAGACGGCGGCGCGCTCGCTGATGTGCTGAATGGCGAACTCGACCGCCTTGGCGGCGACTTCGTTCGGCGTCAGGGGCGCGGTCGGCTCCCGGGTTGCGCCGGGGAGCTGCACAGCGCGGTTGTAGGCCGCGTCGTCGCGGATCTTCTGCAGATCCTCCAGCGAATAGCCGAAGCTCTTTGCCTCCTGCTGCCAGGCCGCCTTCAGTTCATCCCGGTCGACGCCATGCTGCTTGCCCCTGCGCGTCGCCAGAGCGGCGAGGGCGCTGCTGACCGCGCTGCGATCTCCGCCCCGCTCATCCAGCGCCGCCTCGATCTCCTGCCGGCGCTTCGAGAAGCCGTCCATCAGGTCTTTCGGGACGCCGCGGATCTCGGTGATGCCGTCCTTTCCAGTCCGCTCGACCTCGTAGCCCAGCTTTTCGAGGTTCTGCGCCAGCTCGTTGCGGTAGATCGCGCCGATCAGGAGCTTGTTGGTGTAGATCTGCTCGTTGGAAAGCGCCGTCCATTTTCCATCTTCGCCAAGCACCATGTTCTGCACGACCGCGTGGGTGTGGAGCTGGGGATCGAGGGCGCGGGAGGTGTCGT
>NZ_PZKG01000235.1 GCF_003034985.1 Cereibacter changlensis JA139 | reverse complement strand
GGGGGATGCCGACGCCGCAGCGCTTCCTCGAGGGCAGGCGCACCGACCCCGGGGTGACCAACATCCGCAACGTCGGCTCGCCGCACTGGCGGCGTTGGCTCGGGCCGGCGCACCGCTGCCTCGTGCCCTTCACCAGCTTCTCCGAGCTCGACGCCCGCCCAGGCGCGCCGCGGAACCACCCGGTGTGGTTCGCCCTGGGCGAGGACCGGCCGCTGGCCTGTTTCGCCGGGATCCGCACCGAATGGACCTCGGTGCGCAAGCTGAAGGAGGGCGAGGTCACGGCCGAACTCTTCGGCTTCCTCACCTGCGAACCGAACCGCGAGGTGGGGCCGGTGCATCCCAAGGCGATGCCGGTAATCCTGACCGAGCCGGAGGAGTGGCGGCTCTGGCTGACCGCGCCAGCCGAGGAGGCCTTACGGCTGCAGCGGCCGCTGGCCGACGGCCGGCTGCGCATCGTCGCCGAGGGGCTGCGCGAAGATGCGGTTTGACCCCGCCCCCGCTGACCCCTTCGCCCTCACCGGCCGGCGGGTGCACGAGGCAGAGGGCCGCGGCCGGCGCGCCTTCGCGCTGTTCCAGGCGGTGCGGCACCAAGGCCCGCTGGTCTGGATCCAGCCGCGGCACGCGCCCGAGATCCCGATGCTGCGCGGCCTGCCCCGCGGCGTCGGCGAGCGGCTGCACCTGCTGCGCCCCGCCGGCGAGACCGACCTCCTCTGGTGCCTCGAGGAGACGCTGCGCGCCGCGCCGATCGGCCTGGTCATCGCCGAGCCGGAGAAGCCGCTGAGCCTGACCGTCGGCCGCCGGCTGCAGCTCGCCGCCGAGACCGGGCGGACCACGGGGCTGCTGCTGATCCGGCAGGGCGCCGGCAGCCCGGCCACCGAGACCCGCTGGCAGTGTGAACCGGAGGCCGGCGAGCGGCGGGATACGACTCTGCACCGCTGGTCGCTCAACAAGAACAAAAAGGGAACAACAGGGAGCTGGATCCTGGATTGGCCTGGCGCGACGGCTGCTTTCCATATGGTTACCGCGGCTCGCGAGCGATGCGAGCCTGCAGACGCGGCCCGTTGAGGGGCGCTTCGCCCTGACCCTGCGCTCGGGCGCGTCCGATCACCAGAGAAGTCTCGACGAAGCTGCGGCCCGGCCGAGACCTGTGTCTTCCCGATCTGCGAAGCTATTGGCCGATCGGCAGGGTGATGCCGAAGCTGATGATGGCGGCCGGATCGCTGCCGCCGCCCGGGATGACCTGGAGAAAGACCGGGTCGCGCCGGATCTGCAGACCGACGAAGGCTGCTACGTCACCGATGTGGAAGCGGAAGCTCCTGCCCTCTCCGGGATAGAGCGCCGCGCCGGCGAGCAGGCTGACCTCGGCCGATGCGACCTCGAACAGCGGCAGCGCCGCCGTTCCGGCAACGGATACCCCATCATAGCTGTTGCGATAGATGCCCAGCGAATAATCCAGCCCCGCCGCGCGGTCTTCCCAGGTCGCGAAGACGCCCGGATTGATTTGCTGGTAATCGCGGCTGGCGTCGATATGCGCCGACCCGATCAGCAGGGATAGCCGATCCGGCTCCGACCAGGACGGAGAGGCGCAGAACACTGCGCCGAGAAAGATTGACCGAAAGTAGCTCATCTTAAGACCCCATCCAGATGACCAAGGTCGCGTAACCCCGCCTTCGGAGAAAGTCTGACAGGCTCGTCTGAAGAGAGAGGAAAACACCGAGGCGAAAATAGATGAAATCCAAGACATTGCGCGCGCCCAAGGGCTGCCGGGCCTCGCCGCCGGACGCGGGCTGCCGCTGCCCTGCCCCGGCTCCGGACTCGACTCCGGCTTACCGGGCGCTTAACAAGAACAAACAGGGAACAACAGGGGGCTGGATTCTGGACTGGCATGGCGCGACGGCTGCTTTCCATATGGTTTCCGCGGCTGGCGAGCGACGCCAGCCTGCGGGCGCGGCCCGTTGAGGGGCCCTTCGCCCTGACCCTGCGCTCGGGCGCGTCCGATCATGTGCATTGCCTGAACCCCGCCGCCTCGGCCCGCGGCCTCGGTCGCGGCATGTCCCTCGCCGACGCCAGGGCGATCTGCCCCGATCTCGCCACCCGCCCCGCCGATCTGGCGCGCGAGGCGGCGGCGCTGGCGGGGTTGCGCCGCTGGGCCGGGCGCTATGCGCCGATGGTGGCCGGCGACGGCGCGGACGGGCTGATGGCCGACATTTCCGGCGTGCCGCATCTCTTCGGCGGCGAGGAGGATCTGCGCGAGGATCTGCAGGCCCGGTTGGAGCGCGCCGGCCTCGCCTCGGTCAGCGCCATCGCCGGCAGCCGCGGCGCGGCCCATGCGCTGGCCCGGCACGGCGGCGGCATCGTGCCGGACGGCCGGCTCGCCGAGGGCATCGGCCCGCTGCCGGTCTCGGCGCTGCGGCTCGACCATGCGACCACGGCGGCGCTGGCCCAGGTCGGGCTCACCCGGATCGCCGACCTGATCCCCCTGCCCCGCGCGCCGCTTGCCCGGCGCTTCGGCGCGACGCTGGGGCTCCGGCTCGACCAGGCGCTCGGCGCAGGCCGAGCCGGTGGCCCCGGAACCGGAAGCCCCGCATTTCGGGGTGCGAATGACGCTGCCCGACCCGATCGGCCTGCAGTCCGACGTGATGGCCGGGCTCGAGCGGCTGCTGGAGCGGCTCTGCGCCAAGCTCGCCCTGCACCGCCGCGGCGCGCGGCGGCTGCGGCTGGAGCTGCGCCGGGTCGACCGCGGCATGACCGAAGTGGAGATCGGCCTCGCCCGGCCGATGCGCGACCCGGCGCGGATCGCCGCGCTCTTCGCCCGAGGCGTGGCGGAGATCGACTCGGGCTTCGGCATCGACGCGCTGCGGCTCAGCGCGCCGCTGACCGAGGCGCTGGCGCCGGAACAGCTGGGCGGTGAAGTTGCGCTGCGGCAGGAGGATGCGCTGGCGGATCTGCTCTCCTCGCTCGGCAACCGCATCGGCTTCGAGCGGGTGCTCCGGCTCCTGCCGGCGCAGAGCCTGATCCCGGAGCGCAGCTTCCTGATGTCCCCCGCCGCCTACAGCGTGGCGGAGCCGATGCCGGCGATGGGCGGGCCGCAGCGGCCGATCACGATCTTCCCGCCCGAGCCGGTCTCGGCCTCGGCCGGCGTGCCGCCGGCGAGCTTCCGCTGGCGGCGCATGCGCTTCACCACGCTGCGCGCCACCGGGCCGGAGCGGATCGCGCCGGAATGGTGGCTCGACGATCCCGCCTGGCGCTCCGGCCTGCGCGACTACTGGCGCATCGAGACCCGCGAGGGCCCCCGGCTCTGGCTGTTCCTCACGCCGCAGGCCGGGGAGCAGGGCTGGTTCGCCCAAGGGGAGTTCGCGTGAGCCGGGCCGCCCACCCCACTGAGGACAGCGCAGCTGCCCGGCCCGCCGATCGCTGGCTCCAGGCGGAGGCCTATGCCGAGCTCTGCGTCACCTCGAACTTCACCTTCCTCACCGGGGCCTCGCATCCGGAGGAGCTGGTGACCCGGGCGGCCGAGCTGGGGCTGGCGGCGATCGCCATCACCGACCGCAACTCGGTGGCCGGCGTGGTGCGGGCCTTCTCGGCGCTGAAGGAGCTGGACCGGATGCGGAGCGAGGG
>NZ_PZKG01000234.1 GCF_003034985.1 Cereibacter changlensis JA139 | reverse complement strand
GGGTTATCCGACCACGCAGGCAGCCCAAAGCTGAGTCCAGAGGGGTAACTATGTCTTCAATCGGCGGCCCGCTCGGCAGTGAAAGGGGGGCTTTTGGCGCTCCGCAGCCAGCCGGCGCGAATAAGGCAATCAATATTAAGGGTGCGGCGCGAGTCAACAACCTGGTGATGCTCCAGCAGGTGGAGCGGAGATGTCGATGCTTCCGTCACTCTCTGTCGTGACCGTGATGCGTCCATCCTGGCAACCCGTTGAAGTTGCGGAGTTGCCGATTGTAACGGTGTTGCTATTCCCGGTGATGTAGACGCTGCTGGTGGAATTGTTGACCGCGCCAGCTACGTAGGACCCTCCGACTCCGCTTCTTGCTGAGCCGTCCGCCGACCCCCCGTTGTCGTAAGCTCCAGCCTCAGCCTTCCCAAGAAGGTCGATACCCTGATTTCGAGCGCTTCGATCATTTGCGGTCGGAAACGCATAGGATGAACCCCATGAGCTCCCCGCCGAGGGATAGGATTGGGCCCAACCGGCGGACAGCGAAAACAGTGCCAACAGAAAAATTGCCGCGTGGATTTTTAGATTATGGGCCATTCTCGAATATTTCACCTTTTAAATTTAAACAAATAATGGAGCGATGGGCGGTAACTTTGATTATTGCTCTTTGTCAAGCTCTGTCAAACATCACCGCTTTGATATGCAAGCTGATCGACAGCTCGAGGTCCGGTTTGCTCCGCCTAGTGATCTTGCCGTGGCCTAGGAGGCTGATCTCTGAGCTTGATTGTGTGATCGCAGAAATGAATAGGATCAATATGAGGCATTTCGTCACGGCCGGCACGGTTGCGCACGCAGTCAGAGCAGCTGAGCCGGGAGTTCGGCTCTAGAATGAAGGGAGTTGTCCGTGGCGGAAGCGGGTAGCAGATCGGGAATCCGAAGACAGAGTGATTGGAACCGCTCTCGATTGTTCTGCCTGTGTGCAGGTCCGGCCGCGTTGGGGGCTTCGCACAGACGGACGCCTCGCGCTGGGACAGTGATCTTGCACAACAGGGGCACCTTGATGCGACGCGACGACGGGGGAGTGTCGATCTGGCTCGTGACAAACAGGACCGCAGCGAACTGGAACAGCGAATGGTTGCAGCGTGGTAAGCGGGAAGCTGGGGCCGTTCAGGCTCTGTAGTTCCAGGGCATGAGAGCATCGATTTCGGCGCTGGACCATTGGTTGGCGATGCGCTCCAAGGTCTGGCTTAGCCAAGCAGCGGGATCGACGCTGTTCATCTTGCACGTCTGCAGGAGCGTGGCGATGGTGGCCCATGTGCGGCCGACTCCGTCCGAACCGGCGAACAGGCTGTTCTTCCTCGTAATTGTCATCTCCCGTTCATTCTGCCCATGTCGGGCAGATTGTCGTGGTGCGTTACCGCTGGCACGCGCACTTTTTGGCCGACACTTGCGGGTCGAGCGTGTCGATCGGCGCAGGTCCGGCCGGTTCGTTCATGTCGAAGTCCATCCGGGCGTCTTCAGGGTTCTGGCTGCGTGGATGCTCGATCCGGTGGCCTGCGCCGGAATGGACCTCGGCGCGCCGCGTGTGTCGCTCGCCGCGCTTGCTGATCTTGATGACCTGCTGAGTCGGCGCGGTTTTCGGCGAAACTCCCCCGGTGACATCACCGCCGGAGAGGAGCAAACCAATGCAAGACCTGCCAACCGTAACGGCCCGGTTGGCGCCGCCTGCCAGAGCTTGGCGTGATCGATTAAGGCACGTGCATAACGACGTCGTTAGCGACGTGTCTTATGTGGGGCTTGTGATGCGGGGCGATATTCTTGGGCTGGAGCGGCGGCGACGGTGCCCCGTGGCAGTACGGGCTCTGGATCTCGAGGCCGAGCAGGTTGTGGACGCCCTCAGGCGGAAAGGACGCCCGTGTCACATGACGAGACAAGAACAAATACAAATGTTTCCAGACAGTTGAAGAAGAGGGGTATAATGACTCAGCACTCGTCTGGGGCCTGATGGCGCGCTCGACGATGTTGGAGTCGAGCTCGACGAGACCGTCCTTCAGGAAGCGCTCGAAGATCTCGCGGCGGGATATGGCATAGCGCAGGGCCTCGGCCAGTTTCGATTTCCCCGAGATGCGGGGCAAGGTCCGCTGCCAGAGCGTGAACAGCTCAGTGACGATCGGTGCGGAGACAGCCTGGCGCGCGGCGGCGCGGGCTTCGGGATCTTTGCCGCGAACCTGCGCCTCGAGCTTCCAGAGCTCAGCCATCCGCTCGACCGTGGCGGTGGCGATCTCCGAGGCGCCTGCAGCATGGAGTTCATAGAACCGGCGCCGACTGTGGGCCCAGCATCCCGCCAGCCGCGGGCCGTCATTGCCCCCGTCCTTGCGCACCAGCTTGCTGTAGGCGGCATAGCCGTCCACCTGCAGGATACCGCCATAGCCCTGGAGGTGACGACGCACGCAATTGCCCGATCGGCTGTCTTCGAAGCGATAGGCCACCATGGGCGGGCCGCTCCCGCCGAAGGTGCTGTCATCGCGGGCATAGGCCCAGAGCCAAGCTTTCTTCGTGGCGCCAGCGCCGGGAGCGAGGGTCGGCAGGCTGGTTTCATCGGCAAAGACCCGTGCGCCTTTCAGGACTTCGCCCAGGACATGGTCTGCGAGGATCTCCAGCTCGAACCCGACCCGGCCCATCCACTGCGCCATCAGCCGCCGGTCGATCTCAACGTGATCGCGGGCATAGATCCCCTCCTGGCGATAGAGAGGCAGGCCATCGGCATATTTCGAGACAGCAATCTGCGCCAGCAGCGCTTCGGTCGGCAGGCCGCTCTCGATGATATGGGCGGGAGCCAGTGCCTGGATGACGCCGTCCCAGCCCTTGAACGCGTATTTGGGGCGGCGGGTGACGATCACCCGGAACTTCGCCGGTATCACATCAAGCCGCTCCGACACATCTTCGCCGATCAGCACCTTCTGCTTGCCCGCGTGCTCCGGCAGGTCCTCAGGCTCGATCACCACTTCGACCCGTTCCAGATGCGGCGGGAAGCCTTTGCGCGGGCGGGAAGGCCGCCTCTCATGCGGGGTTCGGCCCGTGCCGATCTGCGCCCGGAGGGCGGAGATGCCTGTCTCGATCTCCTCGAAGACAAAGGCCTGCTGCGCTTGCTCGTCTACTGACGGCCCGCCGGCGCCAAGCTTCTCCGAGCGCCGACCGAACCTGGCGCGATCATAGGCTTTCAGGATCTCCATCAGCCGCTTGATCCGCTCGTCGGCATCCGTGCTGCGCGCTCTCAAAGCGGCGTTCTCATCCTCCAATGCCGCAGTCTTCTGCGTCATGGCGCGGACCAGGGACTTCAGCAGGTCCATGTCGTCAGGGAGGGAGAAATCGTCCGCGCTCATAGCGTCAAAGATAGCACATTCCCGCCGGACATGCCGCAGGATTTCTACGGCGAAGCCCGGTTTCTTCACTTCGATGCTGCACAATTATCCTGCGAATACAGGAGCTTTTACTGCCAGGGGGCGCACCCGCTTCCAGTCCAGACCATCCACCAGCGCCATGAGCTGCGCTTGATTCAGCTGGACCCGGACAGGTCCGATACTCGGCCAGCAGAAGGCGGATTTTTCGAGCCGCTAGGCAAAAATACAGACCCCGCTG
>NZ_PZKG01000233.1 GCF_003034985.1 Cereibacter changlensis JA139 | reverse complement strand
GCGCCTCGGATTGCCTGTGTGGGCCCACCGTGTACTTAGAGTCCAGACCCGGGCAATGCGCCCTCGGCGCCATTTGCCAGCGCGCGAATGTAGACCTCAAAGACGCGACACGCATCCTCTGCAACCCGGTCCGCGATCTCGTCTCCCGCAGCCTGGCCGGTCATCTCGGCGCAGAGAGTCTGCCATGCGACGGGCTTCAGTCTAAGGTTGAAGATGCGCCCTGCCCCGGCAACGGCCGGATCCGTGGCCGTCACCCAGCGTTTCCGAAGCACCCGCATGCCCATCTGTGAGCCGAGAAGGACATAAAGCACGGCAGTAGCATCCGCTTCGACAGGCAGGATGGGATCCGCGGGTTGGGCGCCAAGGTGACGAAGATCGGCGTCGAGCGCCTCGATCATCTCGGCGCGCAAAGCCTCGGCCGCAGACGCTCGGCGCCCGGGCCGGCATCGGATGGCGCGTAGCGCTGTGCCATGCGTAGCAAGAAAGCGGGCAAGGGTGCTCCTCGTGCACAGGTCCAGCACGGAGAACCCTAGATCCACTTCTGCGTGGTATGGCGAAGTTGCGCTGCGCAGTCGGTCCCTCAAATTCGCGGGAAAGATGTCGGCCTCATTCGCTCTCCCGCGCAACTCAACGATCTCCTCCACGCCGCCGATCAAGACATGCCCCGAGAGGTCGCAGCAGCCACCCGGTTCCTGCCCTCATGCTTTGCCGTGTAGAGCGCCCGGTCCGCCTCTTCCAGCAAATCCTCCGGCATCATGATCGAATCTGGGTCCGCAGCCGCGATGCCGATGCTCACGGTGACTGTACCGCCCACGGAGTCGGGGTGGTCGATGCAGAGACCCTCCACCGACGCGCGAACCTCCTCGGCGATCACGCGCGCCCCCGCGAGGTCCGTCTCGGGAAGCAGGATCACGAACTCCTCGCCACCGGTCCTTGCAGCAAAGTCGGTGGGGCGGCCGGATGCGCCGAGAACGCCAGCCACTTGCCTCAGGCAGTCATCCCCCGCAGGATGGCCAAAGCGGTCATTGAACTTCTTGAAATGGTCGACGTCGACCGCGACAGCGGCCAGGCTCCGCGCGTAGCGTGCAGCCCGTGCCCATTCCTGCTGCAACCGTTCGCCGAGCGACCGCCGGTTCGCGAGCCCGGTCAGTTCGTCGGTTCTTGCCATTGCCGACAAGCGCGCGTTTGAGGCCTGGATCTGCGCATTCATGTGCCGGATCTGGAACTCCTGCAGCACAAGAGTGGCACGCGCCCGCAGCAGGTGCGCGGCTTCGACCTCGACGTGGCTCCACGGACGGCAGCGCGCGCGGACCGTTTCGGTCCACAGATCGAAGCTCTTTCGGGGACCGGGCCTTCCGTCGATCCCGTCGAGGTCCACCGCCGCATGCGGATTGCCCGCCCAGAAGACCTCCTCCACCTGTTCCGCGCGGAACCACAGGACGACCAAGGGGGCCTCTCCGGGAAGAACCACGGCCACCAGACCGCTGGCCTCTGCCGTGAAGTCGCCAGCGGCGGCATAGTGCTCCGAGAGACAGTCCGTGACGAAGACGCCCGACGGCTGGGAAGTCGCGATCACCCACTGGATCAGCGGCGCCAGGGCGTCGGCGGGCGGAACGTGACCGGTCAGGTTCGTCTCGGCGTCGATCGAGGTGACCACCCCATGCGCAGGTATCAGGTTCTGAATGTCGGCAATCCGCTCCCGCAGGAAGGCCCTCGGGTCGGAGGTCGTGGCTATCTCGCTGAAGATCTGGTCGCGCGCGCGCCCGAGATCCAGCCCATGACTGGTCTCCTCGGCGTCGTCCTTGGCGCCGATGTAATGCGACAGGGCCAGACCCAGATGCTGGCAGATCTCGCGGGTCTCGAAGGGAACGAGCTTCGGGCTGCCGTGGTGGCAGGCGATCAGGCCCCAGAGTTCGCCCTTTCGCAGAATCGACACAGACATCGAGGCGCCAACGCCCATGTTCTTCAGGTAGCGGATGTGGACAGGCGACACGCTGCGCAAGGAGCAATGGCTCATATCGAGGATCTCATCAGCTCCCGGACGGATTGCCGGCACCAGTGGCGCCGGCTGATATGTCACGTCCGGAATGACCCGGATCGGGTTGCGGATATAGAGCTCCCGTGCTTGCCGCGGGATGTCCGACGCCGGGTAGCGGTGATGGAGGAAGCTTGGAAGGTCTTCCAGCTTCTGCTCTGCAATGACACAGCCAGACCCGTCCTTGAGAAACTGATAGACCATGACCCGGTCGAAGCCGCTGATTGCGCGCACGTCTGCCGCGATGCTGTGGGAAGCGTCCTCGAGCCCTTCCCGCTGGGTCATCCGTTCAACCGCTTCACGGACGAAGGACAGGACGACAGCGACCGGGGAAACAGGGCCAGAGGGTTCGATCTCGATAACGAGATGCCCTTCCACCCTGTGCCCCGTCACCGTCAGCGGTTTGCCCTCCGTGCCGACCCTGACCTCGCCAAGGTATGCGGGCGATCCGCTGAAATCCCTGCTGTGGTTCCGCAGCAGGGCCGCGACCTCGCCCTGCAGCTGTTCCTCAAGAGCATCGCCCGTCTTGCCACCGAGAAGAGTTCGCGGATCCCCCGCCATTTGAAGAACCTGTCCGGAACCTGCGTCCAGCACCATGAGAAGTCCGTGCGTCTGGATGCTCCCCGGCACATGAATGGGCTCGCGGGCGCAGAGATCGCGCTTGACTGTATCTTGCATGGGCTTTCGTCCTTGTGTCGCGGCGGACGCGCGTGCGGGCTGCACAACCTGTCGACCCTCAGCCCCATTTCCCACAGCGATCAGGATCGCCGGGCGAGCTTTGATGCGGTGTGTCGATGAGGTCCGCACAGGGCATAACAGAGTCTGCAGGAATTGCCTAAAGATATAAGGCCTTGGCACCCGGAAGCGACAATATTCGCGCATTGACAACTTCGAGCGAAGACCGCAGCCATCCATATTGCGCCCCGCCGTTGTTTCTTATCGGCGGGTCAAACACTTGGAGTCAGACAACTTGGCGACCGACAAGCGGGCATACTGCCACGCCAAGCATTGATCGGACTATTCTGACCTCTTTCAGGATCGCTTGTTTTTGCTGAGATCCTATGTCAGCGCGGCTACGTCGATGAAATCCAGAGCATGACTGATCCTGCCGCCGACAGTGGCCAGCAGGGGAGGGCAAAGGGGCGTCCCGTTGATGCAAACGCACCCTACGCTGCGGAGGACGCCCTCGCCAGGGCAACCACCGACGCTCTCCCTGAATATATCGCGGTCATCGACGGCAACGGAGCATTGTCGCAGTGAACATGGCTTGGCAGGGGTTCGCGTTCGACAACGATGCCGCTGCTTCTGTCTGCGAGGGGGTAAATTATCTCGCCGCCTGTGACAGGGCGCGGAGGGACGGTGATGGCGATGCCATCGCCGACGTCATGTTGATCATAGAAATTTCGGACGGAAGGCGCCAAAATGGCGGCCTTGAGTACGCCTGTCACTCGCCTACCGCGGAACGCTGGTTCCTCATGAAGGTCAGTCGGTTTGCCAGCAGCGGACCCGTCCACATGGTGGTGGCGCACGAAAAAATCACGCAGCGCAGGCGAAGCGAGATCAGGGCCCGGCATCTCGCCCGGCATGATCCTCTGACCGACTGCGCCATTCGCGCCCAGCTTGCCGATCGTGCCGTCCCCGCATCGCCATCTTGCTCTTGCCAAGCGAGC
>NZ_PZKG01000232.1 GCF_003034985.1 Cereibacter changlensis JA139 | reverse complement strand
CTTGAGGCCAAAGGCGATGGGTCGGGGCAGACAGCCCCTCCCCCGGCGGCCGGCCAAGGGCCGCGCCCCAGCCATCTTGCCCCGAGCCCCCCTTCCGCATAGACAGTCGCAACACATCCGCATCCCGGCAGGACGACCCATGGCAAGATTGACGACGATCGAACACCACAAGCCCAAGAAGAAGGGCCAGCAGGTGGTGGTCTGGACTCTGGTCGCCATGCTGGTGGTCGGGCTGGGCGGCTTCGGCGTGACCAATTTCGGCGGCGGGTTGCAATCCATCGGCCGGGTCGGCGACCGCGAGATCGAGGTGAACGATTACGCCCGGGCGCTGCAGCAGGAGCTGGCGGCCTTCGGGGCGCAGATCGGCCAGACGGTGACGCTGCAGCAGGCGCAGGCGCTGGGGCTCGACGCCCAGGTGCGCCAGCGCCTGGTGGCCGAGGCGGCGCTCGACAACGAGACGGCGCGGGTCGGGCTGTCGGTCGGCGACGCGCGGGTGGCCGAGGAGATCACCGCCAACAGCGCCTTCCAGGGCACCGCCGGCCAGTTCGACCGCGAGACCTACCGCCTGACGCTGCAGCAGAACAACCTGACGGAAAACGCCTTCGAGCAGGGCCTGCGCGACAACCTCGCCCGGTCGCTTCTGCAGGGCGCGGTCGCCGGCGGCTTCGTCTCGCCGGCCCCGCTGGTCGACACGCTGCACGCCTATATCGCCGAGCGCCGCGGCTTCTCGCTCTTGCGCCTGACCGAGGCCGACCTGCCGGCGCCCTTGCCCGCGCCGACGGAGGCCGAGCTGACCGCCTGGTACGAGGCCAATCCCGCGGCCTTCACCGCCCCCGAGGCCAAGCGCATCACCTATGCGGCGCTGCTGCCCGAGGATCTGGTCGCCAGCCTGCCGGTGGACGAGGAGGCGCTTCGCGCGCTCTACGACAGCCGGATCAATGATTTCGTCCAGCCCGAGCGCCGGCTGGTCGAGCGGCTGGTCTTCCCCGACGAGGCCGCCGCCGCCGAGGCCAAGTCCCGGATCGACGCCGGCACGCCCTTCGAGGAGATCGTGGCCGAGCGCGGCCTCGCCCTGACCGACATCGACATCGGCGACGTGGCGCAACCCGCTCTCGGCGCCGCCGGCGAGGCGGTCTTCGGCCTGACCGAGCCCGGCGTGGTCGGCCCGCTGCCCTCCGACCTCGGGCCGGCGCTGTTCCGGATGAACGGCATCGTCGCGGCGCAGGAGGTGCCCTTCGAGGAGGCCCGCGCCGATCTGCTGTCCGAATTCCAGATGGACGCGGCCCGCCGCGCCATCGCCGACCGGGTCGAGGAGATCGACGACCTCTTGGCCAGCGGCGCCACGCTGGAAGAGCTGCAGGCCGACGCCGGCATGACGCTCGGCGCCGTCGACTATGTCGAGGGCGTCGACGACCGACTGGCCGGCTACCCCGCCTTCCGCGAGGCCGCCGCCGCGCTGCAGGAGGGCGACTTCCCCGAGGCGGTGACGCTGGATGACGGCGGTCTGGTGGCGCTGCGGCTCGACGCGGTGGTGCCGCCGACGCTGCGGCCCTATGCCGATGTGGCGGAGGAGGTCGAGGACGCGGTCCGCGCCGACGCGCTGGCCAAGGCCCTGGCCGCCCGCGCCGCCGAGGTGGTGACCGCGGTCGAGGAAGGCGCAGCACTCGACAGCTTCGGCCCGGTCGAGACCACGCCGCAGATCGCCCGCGACGGTTTCGTCGAGAACGTGCCGGAAAGCCTGGTGCCGACCGTCTTTGGCATGGAGGAGTCGGCGGTGCAGACCGTCCAGGGCCCCGGCTTCACCGGCGTGGTGCAGCTGACCGAGATCATCGCCGCCCCCGCCGAGGGCGAGGCCGCGACGGCGCTGAAGGGCGCGATCTCGGCCCAGGTCGATCAGGCGCTGGCGCAGGACGCGCTGCAGCTCTTCACCAATGCTTTGACGGCCGAAGCCGGCATCCGGCTCGACGACGCCGCGATCGCCGCCGTCCATGCCCAGTTCCGTTAAGGTGACCCCGTGCCGTTGATCCCCACATTCGAGGCTTTCGAACAGGGCTGGACTGCCGGCCGCAACCAGCTGGTCTATGCCCGGCTCGCCGCCGATCTCGACACGCCGGTATCCCTGATGCTGAAACTGGCCGAGGCGCGCTCGGACACCTTCATGCTGGAATCGGTGACCGGCGGCGAGGTGCGGGGCCGCTATTCGGTGGTGGGGATGAAGCCCGACCTGATCTGGCGCTGCCATGGCGATCAGGCCTCGATCAACCGCGAGGCCCGCTTCGATCCCGCCGCCTTCCAGCCGCAGGACGAGGCCCCTCTCGAGGCGCTGCGCGCGCTGATCGCCGAAAGCCGGATCGACATGCCCGCCGACCTGCCCGCCATCGCCGCGGGTCTCTTCGGCTATCTCGGCTATGACATGATCCGTCTGGTCGAACATCTGCCCAACGTGAACCCCGACCCGCTCGGCCTGCCCGATGCGGTGCTGATGCGACCCTCGGTGGTGGCGGTGCTCGACGGGGTGAAGGGCGAGGTGACGGTCGTCGCCCCGGCCTGGGTCGCCTCGGGGCTTTCGGCGCGCGCGGCCTATGCGCAGGCCGCCGAACGGGTGATGGACGCGCTGCGCGATCTCGACCGCGCGCCGCCGGCGCAGCGCGACTTCGGCGAGACGATGCCTGTGGGTGAGATGCGCTCGAACTTCACCCACGAGGGCTACAAGGCCGCCGTGGAGGCCGCCAAGGATTACATCCGCGCCGGCGACATCTTCCAGGTCGTGCCCTCGCAGCGCTGGAGCCAGAGCTTCACCCAGCCGCCCTTCGCGCTCTACCGCAGCCTGCGCCGCACCAACCCCTCGCCCTTCCTGTTCTTCTTCAACTTCGGCGGCTTCCAGGTGGTCGGGGCCAGCCCCGAAATCCTCGTGCGGCTGCGCGACGGCGAGGTGACCGTGCGCCCGATCGCCGGCACCCGCAAGCGCGGCGCCACGCCCGAGGAGGACCGCGCGCTGGAAGCGGACCTCCTGAGCGACCAGAAGGAGCTGGCCGAGCATCTGATGCTGCTCGACCTCGGCCGCAACGACGTGGGCCGGGTTGCCAAGGTCGGCACCGTGCGCCCGACCGAGAAGTTCATCATCGAGCGCTACTCCCACGTCATGCATATCGTCTCCAACGTGGTGGGCGAGATCGCCGAGGGCGAGGATGCGCTCTCGGCGCTGCTGGCCGGCCTGCCCGCAGGCACCGTCTCGGGCGCGCCGAAGGTCAGGGCGATGGAGATCATCGACGAGCTGGAGCCGGAAAAGCGCGGCGTCTACGGCGGCGGCGTCGGCTATTTCGCGGCCAATGGCGAGATGGATTTCTGCATCGCCCTGCGCACCGCGGTGCTGAAGGACGAGACGCTCTACATCCAGTCCGGCGGCGGCGTGGTCTATGACAGCGACCCGGAGTCGGAATATCAGGAAACGGTCAACAAGGCCCTCGCCCTCCGCCGCGCCGCCGAAAACGCCGGCCTCTTCGCCCGCCGCGGCAACGGGTGAACCGGGAGGGTGGGGTGGAACCCCACCCTACGAGGAAGGCGGGAACTCCGTCACCTGCACACCGCCCGTAGGGTGGGGTTTCACCCCACCCTTTCGCTTCCGCTCGGCCTCTGTTTACGCTAGGCCAGTTGATGGCGTGCAAGGTGGGGGGTCGAACCCCACCCTACGACGGTGGCGCGAAGTCCGTCATGTGTGACCGGCCCGTAGGGTGGGAGTTTCACCCCACCCCCT
>NZ_PZKG01000231.1 GCF_003034985.1 Cereibacter changlensis JA139 | reverse complement strand
ATCGGGGTGATCTTCTCCAGCTTCGGCTTCCCCGAGTTGATGGCCCGGCAGGGGATCGAACGGCGCGTCGTCACCTCCGGCCGCTCGAAATCGCTGGCCGATCCCTTCCTGCCGGAAAAGCCCGAGGATGTGGAGCGGCTGAAGGCGCTGCAGGAGCCGATCCATCAGGCCTTCATTGCCCATGTGAAGGCCCGGCGCGGCGCGCGGCTGAAGGAAGAGGCCGATCTCTTCAACGCCGACATCTGGGTGGGGCAGGGGGCCGTGAACGTCGGTCTGGCCGATGGCGTGGCGCATCTGGTGCCCAAGCTGAAAGAGCTCTACGGCGACAAGGTGCGTCTGGTCTCCTACGGCCAGAAACGCTCGCTGCTGCAACGCTTCGGCGCCAGCTTCATGGGCTCGGCGCTGGCCGAGGCGGAGGATCGCGCCGCCTGGGCGCGGTTCGGGCTCTGACATGCTGCTGAAGATCGCCCTCATCTTCCTCGCCGTCATGCTCGGCCTCTCCATGCTGTTCAAGATCCGCCCCAGCCTCGGCGCGCCGCGCAGGAAGGCAAAACTGACCAAGCCGGTGATCTGCGGCCATTGCGGCCAGTTCATCCTCGGCAAGGGCGGCTGTGACTGCCAGAGCAGGAAAGGCTGAGCCATGACGCCGCGTGCCCTCGTCACCGGAGCCGGCGCCCGTCTGGGCCGCGCCATGGCGATTTATCTCGCGCAGCGCGGCCATGATGTCGCCGTGCATTACGCAGGCTCGCGCGACGGCGCCGAGGCCACCGTGGCCGAGATCCGGGCCATGGGCCGCAAGGCCGAAGCGCTGCAGGCCAACCTGCTGATCGAGGACGAGACCGAAGCCCTCGTCCCCCGCGCCGTCGCGGCGCTGGGCGGGCCGCTGACCCTTCTGGTCAACAACGCCTCGATCTTCGAATACGACAATATCGCGACTGCCACCCGCGAAAGCTGGGACCGCCACATCGGCTCCAACCTCCGCGCGCCCTTCGTCCTCACCCAGCATTTCGCGGCACAGGTCCCCGAGCCCGCGCAGGACGCGGCGGGCGAGCCGCTGGCCCGCGGCCTCATCGTCAACATGATCGACCAGCGCGTGCTCAAGCTCACGCCGGAGTTCATGAGCTACACCATCGCCAAGATGGGCCTCTGGGCGCTGACCCGCATCGCGGCGCAGGCGCTGGCGCCGCGCATCCGGGTGAACGCCATCGGCCCCGGCCCGACCCTGATCGGCGCCCGGCAGAGCGAGGCGCATTTCGCCGCGCAGCGCGCCGCGACGGTGCTGGAGCGCGGCTCCAACCCCGCCGACATCACCGCCGCGCTGGGATATTTCCTCGACGCCCCCGCCGTCACCGGGCAATTGCTCTGCGTCGACGCGGGGCAGCATCTGGCCTGGCAGACAAGGGATGTGCTGGGGCTGGAATAGGCCCCGGCGGAACTTGTGCACCTTGGCCGCAGTGGTCATGTATCGGTTACAAATTCCTTAAGAATATCAGCCCTTTGAATGAGACTCAGAATTCTTTCCCGCAAAATCAATGGGTTGAAAAGACGCTGAAGTTTTAGGCAAAGCCATGAAACGCACCGAAAACAAGGAAAAATCCGCGCTCCCAGAATGTTGTGCGCAGAGTTATCCCCAGAAACGGTGGACAGGTTTTCTCTTGTGGCGCGGCCCCGATCATTGCAGCGCCACGGGGAATCGACATACCTCAAAAGGATGAATGAAGACGTGCCAGCCGAACTGCCCGATCCGACCGAAACCCCGACGCCCGGCCCCACCGGGCATGCGGTGATTCAGGGCTATCTGAAGTCGCTCGACGGCTCTCCCGGCGTCTACCGCATGCTCGACGCCCAGAGCCAGGTGCTCTACGTCGGCAAGGCCCGCAACCTGCGTGCCCGCGTCTCCAACTACGCCCGCCCCTCCGGCCATTCCGCGCGTATCGCCCGGATGATCCGCGAGACCGCCTCGATGATGTTCCTCACCACGCGCACCGAGACCGAGGCGCTGCTCCTGGAACAGAACCTCATCAAGCAGCTGAAGCCGCGCTACAACGTGCTGCTGCGCGACGACAAGTCCTTCCCGAACATCCTCATCGCCAAGGACCATCCCTACCCGATGATCCGCAAGCACCGCGGCAAGCGGTCCGAGCCCGGCAGCTACTTCGGCCCCTTCGCCAGCGCCGGATCGGTGAACCGCACCCTCGCCCAGCTGCAGCGCGTCTTCCTGCTGCGCACCTGCTCGGATTCGATGTTCGAAAGCCGCACCCGGCCCTGCCTCCTTTACCAGATCAAGCGCTGCGCCGCGCCCTGCGTCGGCAAGGTCTCCTCCGAGGATTACAACCTGCTGATCGGCGATGCCGAGCGCTTCCTGCAGGGCAAGACCACCACGGTGCAGTCGAACCTCGCCAAGCAGATGACCGAAGCCGCCGAGGCGATGGAGTTCGAACGCGCCGCGGCCCTGCGCGACCGGATCAAGGCGCTGACCCAGGTGCAATCCTCGCAGGGCATCAACCCCAGGGGCGTGGCCGAGGCCGACGTGATCGCGCTGCATATCGAGGGCGGGCTCGCCTGCGTGCAGGTCTTCTTCATCCGCGCCAACCAGAGCTGGGGCAACCGCGACTTCTATCCCAAGACCGGGGCAGGGGCCGAGGCGCCCGAGATCATGGAGGCGTTCCTCTCGCAATTCTACGACGACAAGGAGCCGCCCCGGCTGATCCTGCTGTCCCACGCCGTCGACAACCCCGACCTCGTGACGCAGCTTCTGTCCGAACGCGCCGGGCGCAAGGTGACGATGGGCGTCCCGCAGCGCGGCGAGAAGGCCGAACTGCTGGAGAACGCCGCCCGCAACGCCCGCGAAAGCCTCGCCCGCCGCATGGCCGAGGGCGCGACGCAGAACCGCCTGCTCGCCGGTCTGGCCGAGGCCTTCAACCTCGACGCCCCGCCGCAGCGGATCGAGGTCTATGACAACTCGCATATCCAGGGCACCAATGCCGTCGGCGGCATGATCGTCGCCGGGGCCGAGGGCTTCCTGAAAAGCCAGTACCGCAAGTTCAACATCCGCTCGGCGGCAGGGGCCAACAGCGACGACTTCGGCATGATGAAGGAGGTGCTGACCCGCCGCTTCGAACGCCTGCTGAAGGAAGACCCCGAGCGGATCTCCGACGCCTGGCCCGACCTCCTCTTGATCGACGGCGGCGCCGGGCAGGTCTCGGCGGTGCATGGCATCATGCAGGAGCTGGGGGTGGACGACATCGCCATGGTCGGCGTCGCCAAGGGCGTCGACCGCGACGCCGGCAAGGAGGAGTTCCACCGCCCCGGCGAGCCCGCCTTCGCGCTGCGCATGAACGACCCGGTGCTCTACTTCGTCCAGCGCCTGCGCGACGAGGCCCACCGCTGGGCCATCGGCGCCCACCGCGCCAAGCGCGCCAAACAGGTCAGCGCTACCCCGCTCGACGAGATCCCCGGCGTCGGCGCCACCCGCAAACGCGCGCTTCTCGCGCATTTCGGCTCCGCCAAGGCCGTGGCGAGGGCAGGGCTCTCGGATCTGGCGGCGGTGGAGGGGATCTCGGCGACGATGGCGCAGAGCATCCATGATTATTTTCATGGGTCGTGAGGGGCTCTGTTGCACAAATGGACTGACGGGATTCATCTCGTGAATCCAGTGTGGTAGCTTGGGGACATGAGCAGACCGACGCCCCCGACCTACAAGACCCGGAACTGGCCGGCCTACAACGAGGCGCTCAAGCGCCGCGGCTCGCTGACGATCTGGTTTGATCCCACCATGACCTGGGAAGCCGCGCCGACTGGCAAGCGCGGCCGACA
>NZ_PZKG01000230.1 GCF_003034985.1 Cereibacter changlensis JA139 | reverse complement strand
CTTCGGTTATCTGATCGGACTGGCGCTGGGGCTGGGCCAGATCACCAGTCTCTATGTCGCGGTCGCGCTGACGTTCTCGTCGACCATCATCATCGTCAAGCTTCTGTCGGACAAGCGCGAGATCGACGCGCTGCACGGCCAGATCGCGCTCGGGTTCCTGATCGTGCAGGACCTTGTCGTCGTGCTGGCGATGATCGTGCTGTCGGCCATCGGCATCGGCGCGCCGGATCATGGCGGGCAAGCGGGCGGTTCGGTCCTGACGGTGCTGGCCTCGGGGCTGGCGCTTGTGGGGGCGGTGGTGCTGTTCGTGCGCTATGCCGCCAACCCACTGACCGAACGGCTCGCCCGTGCCCCCGAGCTGCTGGTGATCTTTGCCATGGCGCTGGCAGCGATGTTCGCGGCCGTCGGTGATCTTGTCGGTCTCGGCAAGGAGGTGGGCGGTCTGATGGCCGGTGTCGCCCTGGCATCAACCCCCTACCGCGAGACCATCGCCGCCCGGCTGGCTCCCCTGCGCGACTTCCTGCTGCTCTTCTTCTTCATCGCGCTTGGAGCCACGCTGGACCTGTCGCTTCTGGGCGCCAACCTGACCGGGGCCGTTGTCTTCTCGCTCTTCGTGCTGATCGGCAACCCGTTAATCGTGCTCGCGATCATGGGGGCCATGGGATATCGCAAGCGCACCGGATTCCTGGCCGGGCTGACGGTGGCGCAGATCAGCGAATTCTCCCTGATCTTCGTGGCGATGGGCGTGTCGCTGGGCCATGTCGGCGAAGACGCGCTCGGCCTCGTCACAATGGTGGGCCTGGTGACCATCGCGGCGTCGACCTATATGATCACCTATTCGCACCAGCTTTACGCGCTGTTCGAGCCGCTGCTCGGCGTCTTCGAACGCAAGGGCACCCCGCGCGAGCCGTCCGAGGCCGCCGCGCATGAAGTCGGCAATTGCAGGATCATCATCTTCGGCCTGGGGCGCTTCGGCACGGCCATCGGGCTGCGGCTGAAGCGTCGGGGCATCCGGGTGCTCGGCGTGGATTTCAACCCGCAGGCGGTCCGGCGCTGGCGCGACCTCGGGCTCGAGGCCGAGTTCGGTGATGCGGGCGACCCTGAATTCATCGCAGAGCTGCCGTTCCGGGGGGCGGAATGGATGCTGTCGACCGTGCCGATCCACCCCACGAGCCTCAGCCACGAAGACACCCGCAAGACGCTGATCCAGCTGGCGCGCTCGGCCGGGTTCTCGGGGCGCATGGCCGCGGCCTCGCACAGCAGCGGCGACACCGAAGCCCTGCTCGGCGCGGGTGTCGATCTGGTGCTGGAGCCCTTCCAGGATGCCGCCGACCGCGCCGTGGAACTGCTGTCCGGGTCTGCGGTTGAGGATCGAACCGATTTTCCCGAGATCGCGGCGGAGGGCCGGGCGCCGTGAGCTGAGAAAACACCATAACGGCGAAGGATGACTGCCATGACCCGACTTGCAGGCAAGATCGCCATCGTGACCGGAGGCGTCATGGGCATCGGCCGCGCCCTGGTGAAAAGCCCGGACTAGGTGGTGTGGCTGGCCACCGACGCGGCGAAGTCCGTCAACGGCGCCGGGATCGTGGTCGGCGGCGTCCATACGGCGCGATGACATGCGCCTGACCGACCCGCACGCCCTCCCCGCCGCTGACTGTCTCGCCGCCCTCGACGCCACGCCCGGGGGGCTGAGCGCGGCCGAGGCCGCGCGGCGGCTGGCCGAGCATGGGCCGAACCGTCTGCCCGAAGCGCGGGCGCGGGGGCCGCTGGTCCGGTTCCTGCACCAGTTCCACAATGTGCTGATCTACGTGCTCCTCGGCGCGGCGATCGTGACGGGAGCCCTGCAGCATTGGGTCGACACCGGGGTGATCCTCGCCGTGGTGCTGGCCAACGCGATCATCGGCTTCCTCCAGGAGGGCAAGGCCGAGGCGGCGATGGCGGCCATCCGCGGGATGCTCGCCCCCCGCGCCGCTGTCTTGCGTGACGGTCAGCGGGTGTCGGTGGACGGCGCCGACCTTGTCCCGGGCGACATCGTGCTGCTGGAGGCGGGCGACAAGGCGCCCGCCGACCTGCGGCTGCTGGAGGCGCGGGGACTGGCGGCGCAGGAGGCGATCCTGACCGGCGAATCCGTGCCCGTGGAGAAGAACCCGGCCCCGGTTGCAGCCGACGCCGCCCTTGGCGACCGCCGGTCGATGCTGTGGTCGGGCACGCTGGTGACGCAGGGCACGGCGCGGGGACTGGTGGTGGCCACGGGCGCGGCGACCGAGATCGGGCGGATCGGCGGGCTGTTGGCGGGGGTGGAGCAGTTGACCACCCCGCTGGTCGCGCAGATCGACCATTTCGCGCGCTGGCTGTCCTTTCTGATCCTGCTGGTGGCGGGGCTGCTGCTCGCCTGGGGCTACCATGTCGGCCACATGCCCTTCGCCGAGCTTTTCATGGCGGTGGTCGGCGTCGCCGTCGCCGCGATCCCCGAAGGCCTGCCGGCGGTGATGACCATCACCCTGGCCATCGGTGTGCAGGCGATGGCGCGGCGCAACGCCATCATCCGCCGCCTGCCCGCGATCGAAGCGATCGGCTCGGTCTCGGTGATCTGCACCGACAAGACCGGCACCCTGACCCGCAACGAGATGGTGGTGGCCGCGGCCGAAACGGCGGAGGGGTCCTTTGCCGTCGGGGGCGAGGGCTATGCGCTCGAAGGCGCCATCACCCCGGCGGGTGACCTCGCAGCGCTCGCCCGGGCGGCGGCGCTGTGCAACGACGCCGCCCTGCACCGCCGGGACGGTCTCTGGATGGTCGAGGGCGACCCGATGGAAGGCGCGCTTCTGGCCTTCGCCGGCAAGGTGGCGGGCGACCATACCGCGCGCCGTCTGGACGCCCTCCCCTTCGATAGCCGCCACCGCTTCATGGCGGTGCTGAGCGAGGGGCCGCAGGGCCGCGTGACCCATGTGAAGGGCGCGCCGGAACGCGTGCTGCGGATGTGCGCCGGCGTCGATCTGCCCCATTGGCACGAACGGGCGGAGGCCCTGGCCCGGCGCGGTCTGCGCGTGCTGGCGCTGGCCGAACGGCCCGAGACCGGGGACCGCATCCATCCGGCCGCGCTGGAGGGCGGGCTGACCTTCCTCGGCCTCGTCGGCCTGATCGACCCGCCGCGCCCCGAGGCGATCGCCGCCATCGCGGATTGCCGGGCCGCGGGGATCCGCGTCAAGATGATCACCGGCGACCATGCCGGAACCGCCGCCGCCATCGCGGCGCAGATCGGGCTGGCGAACCCGCACCGCGTGCTGACCGGGGCGGATCTCGACAGGCTGGATGACGCGCAGCTGGCGCTGGAGGTGGCGGATGTCGACATCTTCGCCCGCACCAGCCCCGAGCACAAACTCCGTCTGGTGACCGCGCTGCAGGCGGGCGGCCTGTCCGTCGCCATGACCGGCGACGGGGTGAACGACGCCCCCGCCCTGAAGCGCGCCGATGCGGGCATCGCCATGGGGCTGAAGGGGTCCGAGGCCGCCAAGGAGGCCGCCGATCTGGTGCTGGCCGACGACAACTTCGCCTCCATCGTCGCGGCGGTGCGCGAGGGGCGCACGGTCTACGACAACCTCAAGAAGGTGATCAGCTGGACCCTACCGACCAACGCGGGCGAGGCGCTGGTGGTGGTCCTGGCCCTGCTGGCCGGTTTGGCGCTGCCGGTGACCGCGGTGCAGATCCTCTGGATCAACCTGATCACCGCGGTCACGCTGGGCCTCGCGCTGGCGTTCGAGCCGACCGAGGCCGGCGCCATGACGCGCCCGCCGCGCCGGCGCGACGCCCCGATCCTGTCGGGCGCTCTGGTCTGGCAAGTGGTTCTGGTCGCGTTGCTGTTTCTGGCGGCGGTC
>NZ_PZKG01000229.1 GCF_003034985.1 Cereibacter changlensis JA139 | reverse complement strand
TCCCCCGCCCGGCGTGAGCCCGGACAGCCAGCGGACCAGCGGCCCCGCCCGTCCGGTTCTCGATCTCGGCGTCGTTGCGCTGCCGAATGGCATGGCGGACGATGCGGGCCCCGAGATAGCGGATCGGCTCCGGCGGCAGCGCGGTCCGCCTTTTGAGGCCGACGAGGCCGCTGCGGCTCCAGCGGTCGTCGCGCCCCAGCACTAGGCTGGCCAGGATGCGCCCCGCCACCGGGGTCTGGGCGATGCCGGTGCCGTTGAAGCCGACGCCGAAGAAGATGTGCGGCTGGCCGGCGAGGTGGCCGAAGACCGGCAGATGCTCGGCCATGCAGTCGATCGGGCCGGCCCAGTCATGTTCGACCCGCGCGTCCGCCAGCTCGGGGTAGAGACGGCGCAGCTCGCGGATGTTGTCGGCCCCGCCGCCGGGACGGCGGTTGAAGCCGGCGTCCGGCTTGCCGCCATAGGCGACATTGCCGCTGCCGCGCCCCAGGATCACCCGGCCTGGCGGGGTGCGCTGGTAGTAGAGCACATGCGCTTGGGCGTCGCAGATCGACTCGCCGCCGGTCCAGCCGAGCGCCTCGAGCTTGTCGGGAACCGGCTCGGTGGCGATGAGCTGGCTGTCCACGATGTAGAGGTAGCGGCGCAGCTCCGGCACCGCCGAGGCCCAGGCATTGGCGGCCAGCACCACCTTGCCGGCGGTGAGCGTGGCCTGCGGGCAGCGCAGGCGGCAGGGCGGGCCGGCGACGATCTCGGCGACCGGAGTGGATTCGTGTATGGTGACGCCGCGGGCCAACGCCAGCGCCCTGAGCCCGAGCGCCAGCTTGGCCGGATGCACCGTCCCCGCCCGCCGCTCGACCACCCCGGTGTAGGAAGCCGCCGAGCCGGTGCGGGCGCGGATCTCGGCCCCACTCAGCGGGGCGAGCCGAGGCCCTTCCGGCGCGCGGTCGAGCGCCAGCGCCCCGTCCCAGGCCCCTTCCTGCGCCCGCGAGCTGGCGGTCCACATCCAGCCGTCGAGCCGCAGGTCCATGTCGATGCTGCCGGAGGCTTGCAGCGCCGCCAGTTCCTCGATCGCCTCGGCGGTGGCCTCGCAGAGCGCCAGCGCCTCGGTCGGGCCGACCAGCTTCGTCAGCAGGTCGAGCTCGGCATACCAGGTATGGACTTGGCCGCCATTGCGCCCCGAGGCACCGGAGCCGCAGAAATCGGCCTCGAGCACCGTAACCTTCAGGTCGGGCGCCTGCTCCTTCAGCCGCAGCGCGGTCCAGAGCCCGGCATAGCCGCCGCCGATGATGGCGGCATCGCAGATCGCATCCGCCGTCAAGGGCGCGGTCGCCGGCCCGCCTCCGGCATCCTTGAGCCAGAAGGAGCGGTCTTCAGGGGCGGCGATGGCGGGTTTCCAGAGGGTGTAGCGCGTCATCTCAGATCTCCGCCGTGGCGATGACATCGGCATATTTATCGAAGAGCCAGGCCGGGATCGGCTGCAGCGGCTGCGGGAAGCTGCCCTCGTGGCCGCAGGTCAAGGCGGCGGCCGCGGTGGCAATCGCCAGCGCCTCGGGCCCGGCGCGGCCCGAGATCCGGGCGGCGAGGAAGGAGGCGATGAAGCTGTCGCCCGCGCCGCAGGTGTCGACCACGGCGATGTCCTGCGCCGGCACATGGGAGACCTCGCCCGCGTCGTCGAAGAAGGCCCCGCGCCGGCCGCAGGTGATCACCGAGCGCAGCGCGCCCCTTGCGCGGAACTCTGCGATCACCGGCTCGATCGGTTCAGCGGGATCCTCTGGCCCCGAGGCGAAGACCAAGGGCACGCCGTCCAGCCGCATCGCGTCATGCGCGGTGGAGACGTCGATGCTGAAAGCTACCCCCTCGGCCACCAGCCGCTGCGGCAGCTCGGCCGGGGTGTTGGTGCCCAGATGCACCCAGTCGGCCGCGCGCAGCGCCGCGTGGCGGCCGGGCTCCGGCTGGTAGCCAAGGCCGACGCCGAGATCCTCCAGCAGGAACCGCCGGTCGCCGTCACGCTCCAGCAGCAGCGTCACGGCGGTGCTGCCGGCGCGGCGCTCCACGTCCTCGGGCGTCAGCCCCACGGCGGCGAGCGCCTCGAGGATCACGTCGCCCTCGGCATCCAGCCCGACCACGCCGAAGTAGCCGGCGTTGAGCCCCTGGCGCGACCATTGCGCCGCGACGTTCAGCGCATTGCCGCCCACCGCCATGTGGGATTTTGACAGGTAGACGTCGAGGCAGTTGTCGCCCACGGCGATCAGTCTGGGCGAAGCGGTCACGCGGAAACCTTCCTTGGTTCAATATGGGGGGCGATGGCCTGCATGTTGCGGCTCCAGGCCGTCACCGGGTCGAGGGCGTAGGAGCCGTCGCCGAAGGGCTCGAAAGACAGCGCGCCGCGATAGTCGGCTTCGGCCAGCTCGGTCAGGTAGCCGGCCAGCGGCAGGCTGCCGTCGCCCCAGACCAGATGCCCGGCGGGCGTGCCATCGACGACATGCACATGCGCCAGCCGGTCGCCGAACAGGGCGACGTACTCCGCCACGCTGTCGCCGGCGCAGGCCATGGCCACGGTGTCGAGCACCACATCCATCGTTTCGGCCCCGACCCGGTCCAGCAGCCGGCGTAGGTCGGCGGCGCTATGGGCGATGTTGCTCTCGCGGCGCTGCAGCGGCTCCAGCAGACAGCGCAGGCCGAGGTCCGCCGCATGGGCGGCGATCAGGCCGAGCGCCTCGGCCGAGCGGTCCCAGGCGCGCTCCGCCGGTTCGTTCTCGAAGCCGCGGCCAGGCGTCAGGAACAGGTGGCGCGCCCCCAGTTCCGCCGCGATGTCGGCGGCGCGGCGGAACAGGTCGATGCTGGCCTGCCGATAGGCATCGTCGCCCGAGGCGATGTTGATCGGGTAGAGCACCTGCTCCGGCGTGAAGCAGCGGACGGTCAGGCCGTGATCGGCCAGCACCTGCTTCACCTCGGCGATGCGCGCCGGCCCGGCGTGGTGCAGATCTAGATGCGGGGCGATGCCCCAGAGCTCGATCTCCGTCACGCCGAAGCCCTGCATGACCCGCGCCACCTCGCGGAACGGGTAGTGCTGGAAGCTGAAGTTGGCGCCGATCAGCTGGTCGGCCGACAGCCGGCGGGGAGGGTGTGTCATTTGCCGATCCCCTCGGTCAGGCCGCGGATGAAGTACCGCTGGGTCAGGAAGAAGATGATGACGATGGGCAGCGCCGAGATCGTCATCGCCGCGAAGACCTGGGCATAGTCGGTGCCGTGTTTCGACATCATCGAGGTCAGGCCGACCGGCAGGGTCTGCACCGTGGGGCTGTTGGTGAAGATCATCGCGAAGAGATACTCGTTCCAGGCGAAGAGCACGTGCAGCACGACGCAGGACACCAGGATCGGTCGGCAGAGCGGCAGGATGATCTTGCGGAAGATCTGGCCGCGGCTGGCGCCGTCCATCATCGCCGCCTCGTCGAGATCGCGCGGCAGGTCCAGCATGTAGGCGCGGATCAGGAAGGTGGTGAAGGGCACCCGGAAGGCGGTGTAGAGGATGATCAGCGCCCAATGCGTGTCGTAGAGCCCGAGCGACTGCAGCATCCGCACCAGGGGCACCAGCGCCACCGTCGGGCTGAGCATCATGCCGCCCAGCACGATGCCGGTGATCACCGGCTTGCCGGGCATCGGCGTGCGGGTCAGGCCATAGGCCGCCCAGGCGCTGATCAGCACCGTGATCACGGTCGAGACCCCGGTGATCAGCAGGCTGGAGACCATGTAGCCCTGCACCGCCTGCCAGGCGGCGAGGTAGTTCTCGAAGGACCAGCTCTGGGGCAGGGCGAAGGGATCGCTGAAGATCTGGCTGTTGGACTTGAAGCCGCCGAGCCCCATCCAGAGCAGCGGATAGAGCACCACCACCCCCA
>NZ_PZKG01000228.1 GCF_003034985.1 Cereibacter changlensis JA139 | reverse complement strand
ACGGGCTGTTGCCGTAGCTGTGTCGCGGAGGTGACCCCAGAGGGTGAGCCCGGGACATGATCACCTCGCCGAACTCGGCCACGGCAAGAAGGTCGCGTCTCATGAGGCTCACGGCCTCTCTCAGGCGTCGCACACGGTTCTCGGCATCGCGCACAGCCTCTGCGGCTCGAGCGATTTCCTCTGCTCGACAATGGAGCGGTGAGAGGTCGAAGCCGAAGGCCACGGGCTCTTGGGCATGCTTGCGGACATAGCGCTTCCCGTTTGGGCTATCGCGCCGCGATAGTAAGCCGACCTCAACCAAACGGGCGAGGTGGCGACGCATCGTCGAGCACGGCATGCCATTCAGCCTATCGCAAATTGCCTTGTTGGAAGGGTATATGATCGTCTCCGCGTTGCCGCCAAGCGCGTCGTCCGGAAAGAAACTAAGAAGGCCTTGTAAGACAGTCAGGTCACGTTCAGTTACCCCGAACGCCGCCTGCGCTTTGGACAATTCGCGCAGAAGCTCCCATTTATTGACGGACTTGCCTGTGACAGATGCCTTTGGCTGATCGTTCAAGCGCAGATGGGCGTGCGATATCTGCCGCATAAACGGCGAGATCGGTCTGTATTCCATGATGTCATTCACGAAGGCAAAAGAAAGCCGACCCGCGAATCACTTATGACTTGCGGTTTGCGTTCTGGACCACTACCTTGAAAGTGCTAAGATCAAAGTCTGGGTCTCGTGGAGCGCAAGCTTTGCGGGACCTTTTCTTTAGCCTGTACCGTGCCTCCTTTTTATTGCTGCTCTGCCTGTCTTCACGTCTCGCTTTTCCAGCGCTTGTGAAGTTCTTCCAGGAGATCCTGTGCGCGGGCACCAAGCCATTCCGCAAAGGCATCGTCCAAATTTGCTAGGTCCAGCCGAACCGCCCGGCTTGACTTCTTGATGGCGCCTACGGGAATGCCATCGATTGCAAGCGCCGTGGTCTTCGATCTTGGCTTTTGACCACGTGTCTGGCTAGCGCTCTTTCTCAGGTACCGCGACACGGCGTCAAAGGCTGATACTGATGCATCGGCTTGGGACTCATCTTCGGTCGGGCCGCTGTCAACTGCCGCGGCGCGAACGTCGAGGGCAATACGACAGAGCACGTCTTGATCAGCCCCCGCCTCGGAAAGCTCCTTCACGAAAGCTTCCCAGCGGGGGCGGCCGACACCATGGGCCGGTCCGATGGCGCGTGCCAAGGGTGCACCAACCGCCTTAGCGACCGAAATTGCCATCGACACCGCCGAACGAGTCACGTTAAGCACTTCGGCAATCTGTGCCTGGGAGCCAAAACGACTGTCGAGCAGCTCTTGTGCGAAAAGTGCGCGCTCAATGTAGCTGAGGTCACGTCTGCCGGTGTTCTCTGAAATCTGGGCGCGAACCGCAGCTGTATCATCCAAGTTCGCAATAAGGGCGCGGACTTTGCTCACCTTGTCAGAGCCACGGATTGCTTCAAGCCGCCGGCGGCCATAGACGAGGAGATAGAGGCCCGCCTCGGTAGGGTGACGCCTAACTAGGATCGGGACGGTCTGCCCGTTCTGCTCTATGGATGTCCGAAGATCGTGAACATCTTGAATATCTAGCCGGTCTGAATACCTCCCATCCTCGATTTCAGCTGGATCAAGTTCCCAGACGTGGTGAGCGTCTACAGCGTCACGCGCAGATCGAAGTGCCCGGTTGCTCGACATCATGCTGCCAGGCACGAGGGGGGTCCCTGCTGTCGAAAGACTGTCAAGCATCGACATACGCTTCTTTTTGCTGTCGGTCATCAGCGCCCCCAAGTCTTCTGAATGAGCTGCGTGATCTCGTCATTGACCGCATTCAGACTTTCGATGGCCCGGTCATAGGTCGTGCGCGTGAAAGCGCTTCGCTCCACCTCGTAGAGTGTCTGCTTGGTCAACCCTGCGTCAGAGATCGCGGTCGACTTAAGCATCGGCGAGTTCAGGACCTTGTCACCGTACATGGTGCGCAAGAACGCGACGATGCGGTTCTGCGGCGAGTCCGTCGGCTCGTAGCGAGTCAGTAGATATCGCATCCAATCGTGCGACATGTCGGCGCCACTGTCGGCAATGACGTCCATCAGGTCCGCAGTCATCCTGAGAAATTGGCTCATCGACATAACGTCGAGCATCTCGGGGTGGATAGTCACGAGAACACCAGTCGCGGCCGATAGGGCCGACATAGTAAGGAACCCGAGCTGCGGAGGACAATCGATCACTACAACGTCGTATTGCTCGTCTACCTGAGCCAACGCCTCCTTAACCCGAAAGAAGAACAAGCCAGCGTTGCCCCGCGCGAGGGCACGTGGCGTTTCGTGCTCAAACTCCATGAGTTCTAGGTTGCCGGGAATCAGATCAAGATTCGGAATGTAGGTCTTGCGGATGACCTGAGTGATCGGGACAGCGTCGTCGTAACGGATAGCGTCGTAAAGTGTGCCCCCATCCAGCAAATCGAATTCTGGCTGAACTCCGTGCAAGGCGGTCAGCGAGGCCTGCGGGTCTAGATCGATAGCTAGCACCCGGTAGCCAGTGAGGGCGAGGCGCTGAGCCAAGTGGGCAGCGGAAGTGGTCTTTCCACTGCCGCCCTTGAAGTTCATCACACCGATGATCTGGAGGTGGTCACCGGCCCGCCGACCAGGAAGGTAATCGCCAGGTCTCCGAGCGGTTTTCTCTAACAAAATCCTGAGGTTATGGATATCGTCAACCGAATAGTGCCGACGGTTCCCCGAAGAGGTTTCAGGCGAAGGGCCCTTGCCATCAAGGTGAAGCTTCCTGAGGTAGGAATCGTTGACACCAAGTAAAGCTGCAGCTTCACCTGAAGTGAACTTGCGCATCGACTTTGACGCGTCGGGCGGGAAAAGGCTCTCACGCTGCGAATGCAGTTGTGCCGCCAGCAGTTCAGAATGCTGGCGGATAACTGCGTTCAAGTCTTCCTGTGTCTCAGCTCTGCTCATCTGCCCTCGCGCTCCCGCGGCGTGTTCACGGATTTGGGCGTTTAGTCACCCATTTCCGTGACTATTGTCGAACGTCTAGGATTCGTGCAAGCCCTTTCTAAATTTGGTGTGTACGCAGTGGACGTGCACAAGACCGAACGAACGAAGGCGTGGGGCTTGTCAACGCCCGCCGGCGGATATACGTTATCCCTCGTATATCCACATCAGGAGGTGACGATGCAGGTCGCAAAATGGGGCAATTCGCTTGCCGTTCGCTTGCCTTCGGGCCTTGTTCGCGAGCTTGGCCTGAAGGAAGGCGACCAGATCGACCTGGTAAAGGACGACGGACAGCTGAGGGTGCGTCGCCTGCCTCGTCCCGATGAGGTGTTGGCTGGACTGCGCCGCTTCCGTGGCAAACTACGAGCAGCAGAGCGCTTGAGCCGCGACGAAGCGCATGAGCGCTGAGTTCGCGGACACGAATGTCGTCCTCTACCTGCTCGACGATGGCCCCAAGTCTGACCGCGCCGAGGTCATTTTGGGGCAGGGGCCTCGAATAAGCGTCCAGGTTCTCAATGAGGCATTGGTGAACTGCCGCCGCAAGGCCGGCCTCAGTTGGGAGGAATCAGAAGCGTTTCTGGCTGGCCTGCGCGCCTTGTGCACGGTTGAAAAGCTGACACTCCAGACCCACGACGTCGGCCGCGCTTTGGCGGAACGCTATGGCTTCTCGGTCTATGATGCGATGATTGTGGCGAGCGCCCTCATCGCGGGCTGCACGACGCTGTGGAGCGAAGATATGCATGACGGCTTGCTGGTGGAGGGCCAACTACGCATTTTGAACCCTTTCGCGTAGACGAACGGCTCTTTGGGTGAGGCTCGCCCTGGAAGGCCGTGGGAAGCGGGGAGGGTGATCTACTACTATCTGGACGAGGCGATGCCGCTCTACGCCCTGCTGG
>NZ_PZKG01000227.1 GCF_003034985.1 Cereibacter changlensis JA139 | reverse complement strand
GAAACCCCGGTTGGCGCCGTTGACAGCCCCGGCCGCCGAACGGGTTCTCGGCGCATTATGTCTCGTCCTGTCGATCGTCCTGCTTCTGCCCATCCCCCTCGGCAATATGCTTCCCGCCGTTGCGATCTGCGGGATCGCCATGGGCATTCTGGAGCGCGATGGGCTCTGGATCGCTTTTGGACTTGCTGTCGCATTGCTTTCGCTCGTCATCGTCTGGAGCGTTCTCTACGCGCTTGCCGGAGCTGCCTTCTTCCTCTTCACCCGAGCTTTCGCATGATGCGCGGGAGCGTCCATCCTCAGCATGAGACCCGTCCGGTGGCCTTGATGGAGAACGCCATAGGCGCCGGCGTGTGCGCCCGCCATCATCTTGAAAAGCTGGTCACGCAATAATCATCGCTGTTCCCCAAAGCAGTCCTGCGAGCTTGGCCAATGTGGCCAGGTGTGGCGGGCCGGGGTAGCGATCGGCGCTGCGCCAGACGCCCACGAGGGCGGCAAGGATATAGGGCGTCGGGAGAAAGTAGACGATCGCGGCGAGTGCTGTCGGGACTTCGAGGCTGATCAGCGTGAAGGCAAAGATGGTGGCGCACAGGCTCGCAAGGGCCGGGTAGAGCATGCCGTGGCTCCAGAAAGCATGGCCAAGCGACAGATCACCGCGCCAGAGGGCCTGCATCGTCGTGAGCCATGAGAAGACCATGTGCATGCTCCTGCTTCGGCCCATCGGGCGGCGTCGGCTGCGAATGCCATGTATCCGGCCGCGGGGCAACAAGGCCCCGCGGCCGGATGCTTTTCAAGCGACCTTGCTGGCAGCCGCCATTTTCTGCACCTCGAGCCCCGCCGGAAGAACGCGCTTCAGGATGTCGGCCAGGGTGATGATCCCGCACAGAGCGTCGTTGTGCATGACGACGGCCAGCTGAACACTCGACTCGCGCATGCGGGCGAGCGCTTCGTAAACCGGAATCTGCGCGTCGAGGATGAAGGCGGGTCTGGCGATATCGACCGCTGGCTGTGCATCCGGCAACAGCAGCGTGTCGCGCACATGCACCACCAACGGCGGGCGGCCGTCGCCCGGGGCCGACATCAGGATGCGCATGTGCCCGGATTGCAGCCCCGCTGCGCGGACATCGGCGACCGTTGCCTGCGCTGGGACCTGCGTCGGGAACACGTCCGTCGTGATCAAGGCGACGACCGGCATGGCGCCGAGATCTATGAAGCCCGACAGCTGCTTCTGCATCTCTGGTTCGAGCGTGCCGACCTGGGCGGAATGCTCCACCAGCTGACGAATGGTTGCGATGTCCTGCCCGCCAACGGCGGCGCTCTCCACCGGTTCGACGCCTGACGCTCTCACAAGGCGGTTCGCTATGCTGTTCATCCAGCGCAGCAAGGGCTGCAGCGGCCAGACAAAGGCGCGCCCGATCACGCCGACGGCGAGGGCGGATTTTTCGGGATGCGCGATGGCCCAGGACTTCGGGGCCATTTCACCAATGACCAGATGCAGGAAGGTGACCACAAAGAGAGACAGCGCAAACGACGTTCCGCCCGCGGCCCAGTAGGGCATGCCCCAGGAGATCAGCACTGGACCGAACCAAGCGTCAACAGCGGGTTTGGTGACCGCGCCCAAGGCGAATGTGCAGACGGTGATGCCGAGCTGCGCGCCGGCGAGCATGAGCGTGAGGTCATTCATGCCACGCAGGGCGGCGCGGGCCGAGACGCTGGTGGGCGCGAGCTCTTCCAAGCGATGACGTCGCGCGCCGAGCAAGGCGAACTCGATGATGACGAAAAGGCCGCTCAGGGCGATCAATGCGACGGTGATCAGGGTTACGCTGAGTGCGCCGTTCATCGGTCATCCTCCGACATTGCGGCTCCGATCAGCCGAACACGCACCTGCGTGGGCACGTGGCGTTCCACCCGCAGGACATCCACCTCAAGCCAGCGGCGCATCGGATGGTCTGAAACCAGTTCCGCAGGATCAATCGGCAGATCGACCGTCACGGTGTCGCCTTCGGAGGGCAAGGCGCCCAGCTCCGCGATCAGAAGACCCGCGACGGTCTCGACTTCGCCGCGTGGCAGATCGTAACCGATGGCCCGCTGCACTTCGTCCAGATGAACGTCCCCATCCATGATCCAGATATCGTCGCCATCCGGCATGAGGGCGTCGCCGGTCTTGGGGTCATGCTCGTCAGTGATCTCGCCCACGATTTCCATGGCGAGATCCTCGATCGTCAGCACGCCGGCAAAACCACCATATTCATCGATGACGCAGGCCAGTTGATTGTCGGACCCGGTCAGTTGGGCCAGCGCGTCGGGGAGCAGCATCAGCGTCGGCATCACGGTTGCAGGGCGCATGACCGAGGCCACGGGTTCATCCGCACGCCCCGACACCAGCCGTTCAAGCACATCGGCAAGATGCACGACGCCGACTGGCGTGTCGTCATCGTCGATTACCGGATAGCGTGTGTGGGCGCGCGCCATGAGGCCACGCAGTTCGTCCAGCGTCGTATCAGGGCTGACCCAGTCCACCTGGGACCGCGGCACCATCGCATGCTCGACGTCCTGCTTCGGAAAGTCGAGGATCCGGTCCATCATCAGCGACAGTTCGAGCGGCAGATCGCCGCTGTCCCGCGAGTCCGCAATGATCCGTGGCAGGTCGTCGGCCGAGGCGCTGACGTCGAGGTCGTGGACCGGCTCGATCCGCAGCGCGCGCAGCAGCAGGTTGGCGGAAATGTCGAAGAACCCGATCAGCCAGCCGAAGACCTTGAGATAGATGAGCGTCGAACGCGAGAGACTGCGCGCAAGCGGCTCGGGATCCGCGATGGCGAGGTTCTTTGGATAGAGCTCTCCGAAAATCATGGCGATGAGAGTGGCTGCCACCAATGCCAGCACAGTGCCGATGGTCACGCCGATCTCCGGCGGAACGCCGGCCCCGCCCAGAAGTATGCCGAGCGACTGGCCCACCAGCGGCTCGGCCACATAGCCGACCAGAAGGCCGGTAACCGTGATGCCAAGTTGCGCGCCGGAAAGCATGAAGCTGGTGCGCTTGGTCACTGCCAGAGCCCGTTCGGCGGACACATCGCCTTCGGCTGCGCGTGCTGCAAGCCGCGTGCGATTGACGCTCATGTAGGCGAACTCTTGGGCAACGAAATAGGCTGTCGCCGCGATGATGGCGAGAATGACGAGGATTCCGACCAGCAGAAGAAGGGAGGCTTCAATCATCGCGGCACGAGAGGCGACGAGGGCGATTCATCGAGATCGAACTGGGAGGGTGGTCCACTGGGGAAAGGGGCCTGTCTTGTTGCGAATGCCTCTCAACTGTGGTGCTCAGGCACTTCTGTCAATCCCTCGCCCGCTTCCCTGATCAGATTTGTCGACGCCGGCGAGAGGCCGCTCATGAAGGGTCGACGCCGCGTGAGCTGGCTCTTGGCACATGCCCGCCCGCGCTTGGCCCTGAAGAGGGGCTGATCGTTCAGACGGTGAGTCCCTGAATGACCCAGCGGGCGGTGCCTTCATGGGAAGACGCCTGAACTGCTAAAATGTTGAGTCAGACAGTTGATCTGCTTCAGCCGCTTCGCTCTGGCCTTGTCACGGGTCATCTCCGCAACCCCAGCCGGATCTGCTTCTCGATTTCGATCAGCGCGAAGAAGGCGGCGCCGACGGCGAGGATCAACAGGCCGTCCATCAACGGCACGGGCCTTGTGCCCAGCACCGCCTGCAATGGCGGCAGGTAGGTCACGGCCGATTGCGCGGCGGTGATGGTGACGACCACGGCCCAGACCACCCTGGTGCCCCGCGCCGCGGCCCAGGTCAGCGAGGCGCCATGGAGGTTGCGGATGAAGAACAGGTGGAAGATCTCCAGCACCACCAGCGTGTTCATCGCCATGGTTTGCGCCAGGGCCAGCGGGTAGCCCTTGTCGATGGCATAGGTGAAGATCCCGAA
>NZ_PZKG01000226.1 GCF_003034985.1 Cereibacter changlensis JA139 | reverse complement strand
CCGGACCGGCCGGAAGCCACGGCAAGAGGGATCCCGATGGGAGAAACCATCGCTTACGCCCAAGCCGGCAGACGTTGCGGGACCAGTTGCCGCAGCGGGAGATCGCTAGGTAGACCCGGCCGCGCCCTCGCGCCGGCCGGGCCTGCCGCGCGTCACAGCAGCCGCGCGAGCGCCTCGCGGTTGCTGATCACCAGCTCCTGCGCCTCGGTCCCCTGCCCTGCGCTGACCGTATAGGTCAGCCGCACCGGCTCGACGAGGAAGCCGGCGAACAGCGCGCGGATCTCGGGGGCGTCGTTGATCGACAGGACGAAGGCTCCCTTCAGCGCACCGAGAATCTCGGCCATTCGGGCGTACTGGCTGCGGTCGAAGAGGCCGCGGCCGTAGTCGGCCTCGCCGCCGAAGTAGGGCGGGTCGAGGTAGAACAGCGCCTCGGGCGTGTCGTAGCGCGGGATCAGTTCGGCCCAATCCAGGCTCTCGAAGACCACGCCGTCGAGCCGCTCATGCGCGGCGTCGAGCAGCGGTTCGAGGCGGGCGAGCGAGAAGCGCCCCGCTTGGGTCGCCGCGACGCCGAAGACGCCGTCGATCTTGCCGCTGAAGGCCAGGCGCTGCAGGTAGAGGAAGCGGGCGGCCCGCTCGAGGTCGGTCAGCGTGGCGGGATCGGTGGCGCGCAGCCGCTCGAACTCGCGCCGGCTGCAGATCTGGAAGCGCATCACCTCCTTCAGCTGCGGGTAGTGGCGCTGCAGGATGCGGAAGAGGTTGATGATCTCGCCATTGCGGTCGTTCATCACCTCGAGCCGCGGCCGCATGCGGCGGCGCAGGAAGACGCCGCCCATGCCGACGAAGGGCTCGATGTAGCTGCGATGGGGGATGGCCTCGATCCGCTCGATCAGGAGCGGATGGAGGCGTTTCTTGCCCCCGAGCCAGGGGGCCACTGGGACAGCGGGTCGCACTTGTTGCATGATGTGATTCTGCTTCAGAAGGCCGCTGCCCTCGCGAGGGAGCAGGCGGCCTGGAAGCATTCGACGGGCTGGCGCGGTCATTTCGAAAGTTTAAGCCGCGTGGTTCG
This sequence comes from Cereibacter changlensis JA139, assembly GCF_003034985.1. Lineage (GTDB taxonomy): Bacteria > Pseudomonadota > Alphaproteobacteria > Rhodobacterales > Rhodobacteraceae > Cereibacter > Cereibacter changlensis. The sequence continues at coordinate 2,909 of NZ_PZKG01000226.1, read as the reverse complement.
GGCTGTTGGCGCAGCCCGGCCCCTGCCGGGGCGGGACCGGGCGCGAACGCCCGGCCGGTGCTCAAGGTGGAGGAGTGGTTGCCTTCCCGGTGGCGGGCATCCGCGCTGGCAGCCACGATCCGGGCCAGCGCAATCGTAAAGCCTCAGCCCTCTTGTTAAGTCACGGCTGGTTAAGGCTTTCCGCCGAGTTAAGCGCGCCGCAACCATCGGGGTGCGAATGACCCGCGCCACGGGATCGCCCGGGAAGGACCCGCGGGGTTCCGGCCGGGGGCGAGCAAGGCTCGGCGACGACCGTCGCGCCCCTGCCGCCCCTGCCAGTCCCCAGCCAGACTCGTTCTGGATCAGGCTCATGGACGGTTACCGCGTCAGCGCCTCCAGCCCGCGCTGCAGGCGGTCGAGGTAGCGGGCTTCGGCCTTGCCGCTGTTGCAGCCAGCCATGCTGCGCAGCGAGTGGTCGTTCAGCACCACGTGCTCGACCGCCGGGCGGCAGGACGCGGGGATCGCGGCCCACATCGCGTGGAAGCGGCGGCGGCGGTCGAGATGGGCGACGGCCGGGTCGAAGTCGCTGGCGCTGGTGTCCACCTTCACCATCGAGGCCAGCATGTCGCGGCCGCGCCGGCCCTGGGCGGCCTCGGCCAGCTGCTCGGCGGCATTGGCCTGGGCGGCGCTGAGCTTGCCCTTGCGCAGGTAGCGCTCGACCCAGGTCTCGCGCCGGGTGCGGATCACGCCATTGGGGTTCGAGGCCTTGCCGGTCTTCGGGTCGACGATCGTGACCGGCTCGATCACCTTGCCGGCGATCTGGCGCGGGGTCAGCGGGCCGAGATCCCAGGGAGCCCTGCTCAGCGTCACCAGCGCCAGCCGGTCGGCCGCCTTCAGCTTCTTCTTCGCCGCCTTGCCCACCACGCCCGTCGCCGCCATCGTGCCGCCCACCTTCATGTCCAGTGCCATCGCTTCCGCCTTTCCCGCCGTCTTCATCGTCGCCGTATCCGCAGCCGTCTTCACCGCCGCCCGCATCCTGCTTTCCGCATCGTCATTGTCGTCATCGCCTTCCTCCCGTCACGCCGCCTGCCCCTTGCCGGCCTCGCGCTTCGCCCGTCCCGCGGCGACGATGTCGCGGGCCTGGCGCAGGTCCTCCTCGTAGGCGGCCAGCGCCGCCCGGTCGTCTGCCGTCGCCGTGCCGCGCTCGACCCGGCCCAGCATCAGCTCGCGGCCGCGCTGGTTCTCCGCCGCCTCCTCGAGGATCTTGCGGCGGTCCATCGCCATGGGCGGCCGGGGATGCCGGCGCAGGAAGCGCAGGAGCTCGACGAGGTAGCCGCCGAGCTCGGCCTTCGGCCCCTCGATCGAGGCGAGCCAGCTGGTGACGATCGGGTGCTCCATCAGCGGCCGCTCCTGCAGCCCGCGCGCCAGCCCGCGGATCACCGCCTCCGAGGGCCAGACATTGCGCCGCGGCCCCTCGGCATGGTCGAGCACCAGTTCGGCCAGCACCGCCAGCGTGTCGGGCCCCATGTAGCTCAGGAAGCCCGCCAGCCGGGTCAGCGCCTCGGCATGCGCCGCCTCGCCCATGCCCTTCGGCCGCACCAGCCCCGCCCCGGCCAGCCGCTGCAGGAAGGCCTCGCGCACCAGCGCCCGGCCTTCCTTGCCTCCTTCGGTCTCGTCGCTTCCGTCCTTCATCCCTCGCCCCTTTCCCCAGCCTGCCCTGCGTCCCTTCCGCGCCGCCGGCTCCGTTCCCGCGCCGCAAGATCTCCTTTCATTTCCTTTCCTCTCCTATGGCTGGAACTGTTCCGATCTGTTCCAGAACGTTCCGGAACAGTTCGGAACTGTTCCTGGAACAGTTGATGTCGTTTCAGATCAGCAGGTTATCGGCCGCCGCCTCCGCTGCTGCCTCCCGATTGCGCGCCGCGACATGGGCAAGCGCGGCCAGGAACTGCGGGAAGGCGGCGCGCGGCAGCGCCCGGCCCGCATGATCCTCTGCCCTTTCCCTGCCCGCGTTCACCTTGTCGCTCCCTCCGTCCCTCATCCCTTCCTCCCCAGCCTGCCCGGCGTCCCCGCCGCTTCGCCGGCTGCGTTCCCGCGCCGCAAGATCTCCTTTCATTTCCTTTCCTCTCCTATGGCTGGAACTGTTCCGATCTGTTCCAGAACGTTCCGGAACAGTTCGGAACTGTTCCCGGAACAGTTGATCCCGTTTCAGATCAGGCGCTTACCGCGCGCAGCATCCATTTCTGCGCCACCGCATGCATCAGGGCGCGCTCGTAGGAGGCCCGGGTGCGCTTGCCCGGCGCGTGCTCGGTGAGCCAGCCGTCGATCCGCTGCACCAGCACGTCGTCCGCCACCACCGACTTGTCGCAGCCGAGGAACAGGAGCCCCTCGCGCAACCGCTTCAGGCGCTGGTAGACCGCCTTCTCCTCGTTGCTCTGGACGCGCAGGATCCGGCTCTCCACCGTCTCCTCGGCGATCTTCGTCACCACCGGATGCGCCAGGCGGATCTTGTTGCCGCACTTCACCCGCCGCCACTTGTGCAACGGGCCCATCTGCCGGGCCCGCAGCTCCTTCCAGCGGCCGAGGTCGATGCGCAGCAGCGAGGCGAGGAGCTCGTCGTCGTCGGGCAGCGTGCCGATCGGCCGCTGCTTCTGCGACAGGAAGATCAGGTTCAGGTAGAACCAGCCGCATTCGGCCGACATGCGCAGGAAGGTGTCGCTGTTGAGCCAGCGGTCGTGGTCGAACATGACGAAGCGGTGGCCCTTCAGATCCTCGTCCTCGGCGATCGGGTACTGGTCGAGCGCGTCGCTGTCGACCGGACGGAGCAGAGCCTCCTTCATGCCGCGGTCCTCCAGCTGGGGCCGGCGGCGGAGGCCGGAGATTTGCCGGGCTGGGCCGTCACCGGCGCAGACCCGGGGGCCGCTGTCTTCACC
>NZ_PZKG01000225.1 GCF_003034985.1 Cereibacter changlensis JA139 | reverse complement strand
TCCCGAAGCGCAGGCGAGACCGCGCCCCCTTCGTCAAACTCACCGATGCCGAGATCGCCGCGCTGGAGGAGATCGTGACGACGGCGTTCTCGAATTGACGTCAGCCCGGCCCCCCGCACGGCACCCAACCTAAAGAGTGTTGATTTCCACCCAGAACTGAGCCGGAGGAGGGGTCCTGAGGATCGGACGGGGCTAGGGCAGGATCCAGCCGAGAAGGGCGAAGGCGGCGACGCCGGCAAGCACCGTCAGGAACAGGCTGCGCGTAGCCAGACCGACGGAAAAGCTCACCAGTGTGGCGAGGAGGGAGATACTCCAACCCGCCTCGGTAAGAGCCGGGTGCCCCAAAACTTCGCTCACGATGATCGCCGCCATGATCGCCGCGGGCACGAAGTTGAGCCATTCGCGCACAGCGAGTGGGAAGTTCAGCCGCGAAAGCAGCACGATGGGCAGGGCGCGAACCGAGACGGTGACAGCGGCGCACAACAGTACGGTCAGGAGGAAGGACGAAGCCATTGGCGATTCCGATGCAGGTTACGAAGCGAAAGGAGGGCGCTTGCCAAAGCGCCGACCACGGTGGCAGCCAGCAGCACGATATTGGCAGGTGCAGCATGGAAGAGGATGGCCACCATTCCTGCGGCGACGGCGATTGCCACAAGCTCCAGAGAACGGGTATCGCTGGCAAGATAGGTGAGCAACAAAAGACCGACGAACATGGCCGTCAGGCTGAAGCTCAGGCTGTCGATCATGCCTTCGGGCAGGTAGTGAGCCAGCATCGCTCCGGCCAGGTTGGCTACGATCCAGTTTACATAAGCCGTGAGGTTGAGGCCCAGAAGCCAGCGGAACGGCAGTTCCCCCGATGCCTTGGCCCGCTGCGCCGCGACCCCAAAGGTTTCGTCGGTCAACAGCGCTCCGCCAAGGAATTTCTCACCCCAGCGCTTGTTCTGGAAGAAGCGCGACAGATAGGAACTCATCAGCAGATAGCGAGCGTTGACCAGTAGCACGCCGAGAACGATGGCGAGGATTCCGACATTGGCCAAGGCAAGCGAATAGAACAGAAACTGGGCCGATCCGGCGTAGAGGAGGGCTGCCAGCAGGGCTACCTCGGTCACCGAGAATCCGGAAAGAGTGCCGATCCCGCCGGCCGCAAAGCCAATGCTCCAGTAACCAAGAACGGTGGGCAAGCAGGCTATGACCCCAGCCTGGAAGCCATCTTCCGGCGCAATATGATAGGTGGCGGTTTGTTCGCTCATGGTTTGCTCGCTGAAATCACATAGGCCGCCATCGGGACGATGAAGCTGCTGCTCTCGCGGTAGTTGACACTGATGTCGGCGGCCATGGCGTGCCGGATGTTCTCAAGGGCCGCCGCCGGTTGGCACCGCAACTGTGCACCGGATCGCACAGAGCCAGAAAACTCGGCCTGAAACAGCTCATCTGGAGTCTTCAATCGCCAAGGGACGATCTGAAGCCGCGAAGACACCGTCGTGGTATCGAGGCCGGCCCGGCCTAGAGTGGCACGCAGTTCAGAGAGGCTCAGGAGATGGTGGTAGTCAGGCCCTTCAGGGACGGGGGAAGGAATGACGGCATGGCGCTCCACCGCCGTTTCGAGAATGAGCGCGGCGGCGTTGCGCGTGCGTTCCGCCCAAAGGGTGAATGTCAACATCCCACCCGGTTGCAGGACGCGCGCAGCCTCAGCGAAGACCGCTGCGGGATCAGCAAAGTGCTGCACCCCGAAATTGGAAACGACGGCATCGAACGCCGATCCTTCGAAAGGCAGGTCCAGGACGTCGGCGATGTGAAATGTAGCGTCGGGATAGGCGGATCTGGCCTGCGCCACCATATGCGCAGAAAAATCCACACCCTGCGCATCGGCCCCGCACGCGGCCGCTGCGCCGGCGGCATAGCCCGGCCCCGTTGCCAGATCAAGCAATCGACACCCCTCGATCCGTGGCAGAGTGCGTAGGATGGCGGGAATGAAGGCGCGAGTGACATGTCCCCAGGAACGGTCGTATTCGGTCACCCTCTCTTCCCAGCCATGACACTCGAATTCGCGGAAACTGAGCCGTTCGTTGGCTTCGGATTGACTTCTGATCATAGCTTGGTCCTCAAGCGGAAATGCGTTGATCGAGATAGCAATCGCCCGCGTCGTAGATCATCGAGATCACGAGGCGCTCAGGCGAGGTTGCGGCGTTCTGGCAGGCGAGGTGATAGTTCGCTCCGCTGGTCGGGCCTGGGTAGAAGCCCGTTTCGCGGGCGAAGCGTTTCTGACCCTCGAAGGCCTCAGCGTCTGAGACGGGTATGATCCGGTCAACGTGCGCGAAATCGAGAAAGGGCGGCAGGACGCCCACGGCTGTTCCCTTCTGCGCATGGTCGCCGAACCGGCCTTCGGCGAACGAACAGTTTTCTGGTTCAACCAGCACCAGTTCCACAACGGCGCAGGATTCCCGCAGCACTGTGGCGAGTGCGGCAGCATGTGCCCCGGTTCCCGCTCCCAGGACAAGACTGCACCCCGCGAAACGATCCAGATCGGCTCGCACCTGCTGCACAATCTCGGGGCCGGTTTCGTGCAGATGTGCCTCGAAGTTGCCGGGATTGGCGAACTGGTTGGTGAAGAAATAGCGGTTCGCGTCGGCTGCCAGTAGAGTTGCGACGACATCCTTGGGCTGCATGCCCTGATGCAGGAGGTCCAGGCCAACCAGACGGGCACCGTATTCCTGACAAAGGACGCGCTTGAGCGGTGAAAAGGAGAGGCCGATCACCAGATCGACGCCAATATCGTGCTTGGCTGCCTCATATGCCAAGCCGATGCCGAAATTGCCACCGCTCTTTTCTAGGATGCGCCGCGGGCCACCGGGGCGCAACTCGCCAGCCACAATCGCGCTTTCGATGATATACCGGGCCGCGCGCGACTTATGGCTGCCTCCGGGGTTGAGGTGCTCCATCTTGATCCGAAGATTGGTGAGCGGAGAGATCACAGGCGTCATGGACATCCTCGTCACGAAAGCCCCGCCAAAGCCGGAGTGCGCTCAGCTTCGCGGAAGGTGCCCGTCACCACAGGGCCACGACCATGCAACAGAGTGGTCCCACGGGCGAGATCCTCGGTGAGCGTGACATCGGGGCCGATGAAGCAGTCGTCACCTACTATGATGGGTCCGAAGACCTTGGCCCGCGCGCAGATCTGTACCCGGTCGCCGATAGTAGGATGGCGTTTGCCGTCATGGGCATCGGCAACATCGCGCCCGCCTAGCGTGATATTGTTGAGCAGATAGCAATCGTCGCCGATTTCCACGGTCTGGCCGATGACTGTGCCCCAACCGTGGTCGATGACAAACCTTTTGCCGATGAGCGCCTCGGGGTGGATTTCGATACCCGTATTCGAACGCGCGGCGAAGCTCAGATGCATGGCTTCTCGCGTCGTTCCCTCATCGTCACCGGCATGGCGAATGAGCTGGTGGGAAAGGCGATAGCTGAAAATAGCAAAGTAGGTGGAATACACCGAAACCAAGCAAGAGATTGGCTTGTGCCGGACACTGGGGTCGCGTTCGTGATAGGCTAGCAGGTCGGTGGAAACTTCTTCCTTGACGGCATCCAGGGTCATTTGCTGGGTGCGCGTATCAAGGCTCGAATGGATCAGATCAAAGGCAATCTTGGCCAAGCAGCGTAAGAGATCGAAAGTGCTTTGCTCAAGTGTGCTGCGAGCTAACGGGCGCAAATTGTACATCGCGGAGCATCTTTTCGTTAAAGGGTTCAGAGTGAACGGCCCCTTTTGTGTGCCATTCGCCACCAAGACCCTAGGGAGTAGAAGATCGCACGTTATAGGAGATTCCTGTCGTTTGACCGAGGCTCGCAGAAGCAAAGCCGTGGTGACAGCATCTTGGTGGGAAAATCCTGCTATCGACAATCCGGGCGCAAGGGCCCTACGTTCTTCTTGTACGCTTTGATGCAGGGTAAGAAATGGGGAAGGACCGAGACGACATTTGCCTGTGGAGCGATCGGCAGATCCTTGGCGGCCTCGAGTTGCTTCGGGCAACTTGCTTTGAATTCCGCT
>NZ_PZKG01000224.1 GCF_003034985.1 Cereibacter changlensis JA139 | reverse complement strand
ATCCAGGACGCCTTCGCTAATGTTCTCGTTATCGACGCCGGCTATCTCGCGCTCAAGGACGGCAGCCTGAGCCTCGACGCCTTCAAGGTCGAGCTGGCGAAGGTCTGGGCCGGATTCCCCCTTCCGAGCGGCAAATCCTACTACGCCGGCGTCGCTGGCAACAAAGCCACCATCAGCTATCGCAACTACAGCGCCTACATGGCCCAAATTTTCCCCTTAGCGGCCCGGCGGGGCCTGACGCCAGCAAGGTTAGCCGCGAACCCCTAGGAGGGCTCCACTGAGCCATTCTGACCCATTCGTGCCAATCCGCCCTGCCCTGTCCCTTTGGGCGGGTGAAAGCGGCAGGCAAAGTTCCGACGATGAAGACCCGCGCGGTTCCACACCACCTGCCGAAACAGGCTCTTCGTCTGCCGATCAGGCCAGCCGGGCCGAATGGGTCGAGCCGACGGAGTCGCCCGAAGGGCAAGCCCGCATGCGGGCGCAGTCTCGACACGTTCGGCGCGGATGAGCCGGGTGGCTGGCCTCGCCTCTCTATCTGCCGCGCCGTCGCCAGCCCTTCGAGCCGCCGCCCAATCTTCCCCACAGTGGTCTGCCGCGGCGCATCAGGCTCGGGCTTTGGTCGGTTGGACCGCCGCGGGGAACATCGGGCAAGCTCCGCTGTTGATCGCGTTGGATGGTCAACATATCTTCGTGATCCGCAGCGCCACCGCCGATCTGCCAGATCCAGCGAGAAGGACAGCTCCGTCATGACGCCACGCCCTACAGACAGAGAGGTGCCTCCAGACGTGCAGGCGCTACTGGACGGGGCAAGAGCGGAAGCCACCGCGATGCGTTCGGCCCGACGGGAGGCTGAGGCTTTGCGGACAGAAACGCTACGGGCCAAGGAGAGAAGGCGCCATATGCACGAGAAGATCCACAGTGTCGTGCTGATCGCGACAGTCGCGGTGCTTTGGGGCGTTGCGGTGCTGGCCTGCTGCCGTGGGGATTTCCTACCGCGCCTTTGAGGCTTGGCGAACCGCCGATTCCTTCAGCCCGTAGATCGCGGATGCGGTCCTCCGATTGCCGGACGACCTTGTCGCTGGTGAGGTCATCGTCTTCCTCTACGGCGACACGCCCCCCTTCGAGCATGAGCTGACGCCAACGATACAACAGGTTCGGCGCCACGCCGTTGCGACGCGCCACAACCGAAATGCTTGCCCGCTCAACCAGCGTCTCCTCCACGATTTGCAGCTTCTCCATCGCGGCCCAGCGGCGGCGGCCACCATTGGTGATGATCTCTATCTCAGACATAAACACCTGCTCAGGCAAATACCTAAGCCTCCATGGGTATGCCCCTGTGTCCGGTCGAAACGAGAACCAATTCAGCGGGTTGCCGCCAACCTCGGCGTCACCCGTCGATGACAACCGCCAGCAGCTTCGCTGTCAGCACGCTCGCCCTGGCGGATCTGCTCCAGCGCCGGATCGGTTTGCGTGTGGCCAATTCCCAGCAAACCACATAAACTGCGCCGGCCAGCTTCTTCCATCACCTCAGCGAGACAGCGGGCTCTCCATGTCAGGCGTCACGACAAACTGGCCAGATCCGAATGTCGCTGAACACTCCACGCTGGACCAGCATCGAGACAAGAACACGCGGGCCAGGTGGATCACGGTGAGGTTTGCCCCACCGCAGCGAGTATCGCGAAAGCTCCATCGTCCTCATCCCGGAAAGCGGGCATCGCGCAGGACGAGACCGGACGCCCACTCGTCGCGGGAGAACCGGCTCGGATGCTCCGACAGCCAATCGAGAAACGGCACCAACTCCAAGTCCGGCCGCAACGCCATGAAGGCGACGGCGATGCCATCGAGCAGCCGGCCAACCTCGCGCTCGAACGCCTTGATCTCCATCACCACGCCCGGTGGCCATGCGGCATATATGGCCGCCCGGATCTTGGCCTGCATTTCAGCGGGTTTCATGATGGTCCTCCGTCAACAGGCCCTCGCGCTGCAGCTGAAGCATGTAGCCGATCGGGCAACCATGATCGCCCCAGTCCAGAGCGTGAAGCTCTGCAATCCTGGCCCGCAACATGACGATCTCGGAAGGCGAGAACAGCGGGCTCTCGCCTCGGCCGAGAATGGTTGCCGGATCGTCCTCGAGATGGAACATCAGCCCTGCGGCATGGATCTTGCGAAAGAACGCCTCGGCATCTCGTCGCGACAGGATCGGAAGATCCATGTTGCAGCGCATGGCCCGGAGCTGGACAGCGCCTCCCGGATCGCGCTGACTGGCGCCCGCATCTGGCGAAGCTTGGCGGCCGCGTTCAACGCCGCGACGGTCCGGCAGCGTGACCCGCCATCGGCCATGTGGAGCAACTGCAGTTCCAGCCTGTCGCCATCGGAAACCGCGACGATCCCGCGCCGCCGCTGCCCGGCCCGGACGTAGATCGGCTCAAGGCTGACCGCTCCCCGGTCACGCAACTCGGCCCGCCATTTCCGCCGCTGCCGGCCGAACATTCGCTTCCACTGCTGGCGCGACGTGTCGGGCTTGGTGCGTCTGTCAGTGATACCAGTTGTCGCGGCCATATTTGCGCCTCCCGATGGTGATGCGGTCCTGCTCGTCAATCGGCACGACCTGTTCGTAAAGCGCCCCGACTGGTTCACCCGGTAGACGCTGCAATCGTTGATCCCGAAGCCGATGATGACGAATTGCCAGTTTCCTTCGCCCATCTCGCGCTGCTGGAACCAGCCCTCGAAATTGCGGCACTGGTAGCTGCCGCAAATCCATTCCGCGCCGTGCTGACCCTTGTCGATGTCATTCAGCTCTGCTTGCAGGGCCATGTCAGACCCCTCCTTTCTGTTCCAGCTGTGGGTTTGCGCAGGGAAATCCAGCGGGGCGAACCGTCGCGGGCGGGGCTTCTTCGCCCCGCTCCGCCGGCGTCAGGTCGATGTGCGTCATGACCATTCCCCGGCCTCGATCTCGCGGATGACCATGACGCGCGCGGTCATCATCACCTCGTCGCCGGTCTTGTGGGCTTGGTCGAAAAACCTGGCCTTCGCGCCATCTGCCTTCCAGTCCCGGTAGTGGCAGAAGGCGTGCCGGCGCAGATCCCAGGCGGTCATGTCCTCGGCGTAATGCGGCTTCGGCTCCACCACGACCGTGATCCCGTCGCGGCTTTCCTCCCAGGGCAGGGTCCGCTCCGCCTCGGGCAAGGCGAGGTTCTCCCGAAACACCTGGTCCACCGTGATGTCATTCGGCATCGGTCGGCTCCTCGGCGCTGGTGACCTCGGGGAACGGCACGGCGATGATCGTGGCCTGCCGAAGCGGGAACTCGATGTCGAACAGGATCTCGATGCTCATGTCCGCGTCGGTGATCGCGCGAAAGCCGATGTGCTTGCCGCGCTTGGCCCCGTCGCTGGCCGTCCATTTGCCGTAGATCTTGTGGGTTCTGACCGCCGAACGTGGCGTCTTCCTCGCCACGGCGAGCCTCGTTTCCGATGGGACGCAAGGCTGTCGACCTTGCGCCGCTGAGGGGGTCAGTAGGGCATGGCGAAGTATTCGCCGACGTGCAGGCTGGGGTTGGCCCGAAGGATCGCGCGGGCGGCGGGATCGTCCTCGACAGTGCGGCAGGCGGCGGCGAAGACTTCAAACGGGCCGTGGTTCGCCCGGATGCGAGCAAAGCCCGGCTTGCTGGGGTGGCCGATGATGATGAACTCCGGCGCGGCCTTCATGCTGGCATTGGCGGCATGGGCGGCGGCGATCAGCATGTGACCGCGCTTCAGGTCGCGCCAGTAATCCGGCGATCCTGCGTCGATGGGCGGGAAGGTGAAACGGCTGTGCATCATGGTCTGCATCCCCTGTGTGGTGGGGGCGGCGCGGGTGACTTCTTCCCCGCTTCCGCCGATGGGCTGCGCCTCGGCAATCTGGTCTGTCGAATACGCATGTATTCGGCGGAACAGAGTGGAGAGGGCGAAGCCCGACCCACGGCCCTGAGCGGGACTGTCAATGGTCGGAGCCGGGGGGTGGTGCGGCCCGCAGGCGCAGCCGAGGACACGGCCCCCGGCTCCGACGACGCGCATCGCGCGGCGCTTGCC
>NZ_PZKG01000223.1 GCF_003034985.1 Cereibacter changlensis JA139 | reverse complement strand
TTGTCTCTCGGACCCAATGGCGTTCCAATGGCTCGCTCCAGGAAGCCTATGTCCAGGGCGTCTCGACCCGCGCGATGGATGATCTCGTGCAGGCCATGGGCGGGACTGGTGTCAGGCGTCACGACAAACTGGCCCTCCGTATTGCCGCAACTGATTATGTTACCGAAGGGCTATTGCTCATCGAGAGCTGTGAGAGCCGGGGCAACGCCCCGCGACCTCAAGAGTCAGGCGGGGGGCCGCCCCGGCGGGTAAACTGCGCGCTCACCTCGGTCGGACCCGGCCACATCGTTCAGGTTCTGCGAAGCTGCCGCGATTTCGGACTGGAGCAACTCGGTTCGGACGTGCCTGACCAGCCGCTGCACGGTGCGGCTGCTCACCAGTGGCCCGTGTTGCGATGCCAGGCGTTCATGTATGGCCAGCCCCGTCAGGGCGGGATTCATGCTCAGCCACACCCGGATTTCCCCTATGAAGGGATCAAGGCGTGACAGCCTGACGGGAACCGGCTTCTTTCGCCGGTAGGGGCGTCGATGAAGTTCTTCAGGAGCATCAGCGCCAGCGATGACCTTGACCGTCGACGCCGTTGCCTCCGGACTTTGCGCAGAGAAGTCACGGCTGGCGGCATGTTGGCCCCGGCGATCAATCCGACGTCCGAGGTCGCCCGGCGCCTGACGGACAAGACGCATGAGCTCGACCGGATCCGCGGCAGCCTGCCACGCAATCACCCGTTCTCGCACAGACGGGGATATGTCTGTCCGCTCGAGAAGGCGCTCCGCCGGCGTTCGCGGTCGGTCCCAGGTCTTGCGAACTTTCGCGCCGATCCGCCACTTGGCCATCAGCTTGAACGACGGCTGGCAGAGGTTCACCTGACGACGGGAGGCCGCGTAAAGGCGGTTCAGGGCTCGAACCGCCCCCAGCCCCTCGAGCCGGCCATATCCCACCAGGCGGCGGACGATGGCGCCGTTCTTCTGCTCGACCCAAGCCTGGTCATTCTTCTTGTAGGCGCGGGAACGAGTGACGATCAGGCGGTTCTCCCGACACCACGGCACCACCTGATCGTTCATGAAGCTGCCGTCGTTGTCAAAGTCGAAACCCTTGAGCGGAAAGGGAAAGAGCTCCATGGCGGTGCGGAGCGCCTCGATGACCAGCGGCGCGCTGCGCGTCACGACCGGCACGCATTCCGTCCAGCCGGTGGCGATATCGGTCAGGACGAGCGTCTGCACGAAGGAGCCCGCCACGCTCGTGCCGCCATGGACCACGAAGTCAGCTTCAATGAAGCCCGCTTGGGGATTGCCCCAGTCATTGAAGGTGCGGATCGGCACATCCCGGCGGATCGACGAGCTCATGCCCGCACGCCGGCGGCGGCCTGACGAGGCGGCGAGCCGGGCTTCGCTCAGCAGACGGTCCATCGTTGCTGCGCTCACCGTCAGTAGAAGCGTCAAGAGCTCCTCGGAACTGTCGATCACGTCGTGCCGAACCGCTGCGGGAAGCAGCAGGGGGATCATCTCCTTGAGCCGCTTGGAGCAGAGCCGGTCCGACAGGTTCCACAGGGCCAGCAACGCCGTCCGCACCTCTGGCCCATAGGTCGGGCGGCGGCCGCGGCGCTGCTTCGAGACCGGCGGCTTGTGCGCCAACAGCCGGATCGCGTGCTTCCTGTGATAACCGGTCAGGGCGACGAACTCGTCCAGGATCTTGCCGCGCTCCGCCCGCGCAGCTGCCCTATACCGCCCCTCGACCGCGCATAGGACTTCCGTCCGCGAGGCCATGCTTATCCCCCGTGCCATCCCCGCGCTCTACCCGTGCTAGCCGCTGTCGACGCCGGGCTACGCGATAGGCCACCTTCCGGTAACGGTTTATGTGAGGCAATGCGTTCTCATCCTGTTTGTCGCGCCGCAGACGGGCCACCAGTGACGGGACCCCATGCCTCGGCACGCCAGACGACCGGCCTGGTGGCGGCGCAACTCTTGCAGGCAGTGGGACATGGAAGCGGCACGGCTCCCGGCAAGCGGCTCAAGTCGCATCTATCGACGCGGCGCGCAGGCCTGGAAGACATGGCCGGCAGCGCCGGCGGCAGCCAGCTTTCTGTCGCGCAGGATCAGGCTTTCCGGACGGTCCGGGTCGGCGCAGGCATCGGCAAAGCTGCCGCGCAGGTCAACCGTGTATTCGATGCCCAGCACCTGACCCGCGCCGTAGATGTCCGTATAGGCCGCACATTCTCCCCAACGGTGACATTCCTCGACCACGGCGAAACCGAACCCGACCTCGTCCCTGCCCCTTCTGTCCAGCTCAGGGGTGTTCTTCTGGCCCGAAGCCAGCCCGTGGTCGCGCGCCGCGCTGACGAGAAGCGAAGCAAAGGTCACGGCGTCGTCCAGCGACAGTCTTCCTTCCGCGCGAGTATAGCTATCCAGATTGTCGAACTCGACGGCGTCAAACCCCTTGTCGGCGCAGGTCCTGATCGAAGGCAGGACCTGAGCAAGGTTTGCCGCCCTGCTCTCGACAGTCGAGATGTCGAGGAGGAATTCATCAGGCCAGCCCGGATCGGCCAGCGGCGCCCCGGCCGGTCCCGGAACCAGAAGATCGACAGGCCAGTCCACCCCCGGCTGGGTCTGGAAGCCGTTGACATAGCAGATGTTGAAGTAGCCGGGCGCGGCTGATCGCTACTGTCGCGCACGACAACGGTGACGCCGGCAGGCGGCGGATAGCCGCCCCCGAGTTGGTAGTCGGCCAGGGCCCCGGCAGGCAACGGGTCGCCGTATGCCAGCAAAGGCTGCAGCAGAAGCGCAAGGATCACGGTCACGATACGCATGGCAGCCTCTTTCAACCTGGTGGATCAGTACTGGTAGCGAAAATGCGCGACCGCATCAGCAGAGAGTTCGTGCCGTTGCTGCGGACATATTCCACCACTACCCGATCAACACCGACAATACCGTAATCGCGGATGTCGAAGCCAGCAGATCCATCCGGCAAGCCGTGGTCGGCGCAGCGCGGACCATGATCGACCGCGCTGGATGCGCTTTGATCTGCAACCGGAACGCTTGGGTGGACACCGCCTACGGATCCGCCGAGATGCTCGGCTGGCTTGACGGGCGTCCGATCCTCAGCCTATCCCGGCCTTCGACAAGACCGAGCGCACCGACGGGGCCTTCGCCCAAGCGTGCTGTCGTCGACCGCGGCCAAAGCAACCAACGGGTCGAGCACATCCCGATCCTGATCTGTGGAGCCCGGCGTGGCCCGGCCCCGACGCTGGCGAGGGCGCTCCGCCGACGCATCAGCATCGAAACCGGCAGCATGAAGACCGATGGCAGGCCGTCTCGCTGCTTTCCGGAAGGTGCCCCCGTCGATGCGTCCTGTTCCGTCTTCAAGGGTGGCCATAGCCATATAGGCGCTCGAAATCACATCACATTGATACCCCACCGCTAAAAGACCCCGTGTTGCGTCAGTGATTCACGGCAGCGGGGGACGGCTTGCTTTCTCAAAACGACCCGTTACAAACGATGCGGCCAGTAGCGATATCCATCCTCGTCAGGACAGGGCAGGTCATTGAAATCCTCTTTCAACCTTTCCGCTGTCTTCCCCCTCCTGCAAGGGTTCAGGGCAAAAAATGCCTGAGGGTTGCCGGTCTGCGTGATGCGCAAGGCAACCCCTCATCCGACATGAACCGTTAATTGCCCCTGCAGGAAAGCGCGGGGTTTCTCTGTTTGCAGGAAAAGACATGACGACCTGGACAACCCTCGCCCGCGCCGGAATGGCTCGGGGGATGAGATCATTCTGCGCCAACGCGGCGCGATATTCGAAATCCGCTATAATGGCATCGAACTGATGTCGAACCTCAATCACCATTCTGAAGACCAGCTGGCTCTGCGCGCCATGCGTCGCGTTGATTTCCGCGCGAGGAAGATCCTGATTGGCGGCCTCGGGCTCGGATTCACTTTGCGTGCGGTCCTTGACCTCGCTGTTCCCGAAGCCGAAGTGACAGTCTGCGAATTGAGTCCGGAAATTGCCGAGTGGAACAGGCATCGCCTCGGACATCTGGCGGATCACCCCCTTGATGACCCTCGCACCAATCTGTTGATCGAGGATGTGCAGGCGCATCTGGCGCGGGCGGACCAGAGCTATGACCTGATCCTG
>NZ_PZKG01000222.1 GCF_003034985.1 Cereibacter changlensis JA139 | reverse complement strand
GCCCGGCGCGCAGGAGGGGTCGAAGACATCCATGTCGAAGGAGAAATACACCGGCCGTTCGCCGATCGCCGCGCGGATCTCGGCCGCCACGGTCTCGGGCCCGCGCCGCAGGTAGTCGCGCAGCGTGATCAGGTTGTAGCCGAGCTCGCGCCCGTGATCGTGCACCCCGCCGACCATCGTCGTGCCGCGCAGGCCAAGATGGTAGGACAGCGTCGCGCTGACCCGCTGCTCCAGCGCGGCGAAGGTGAACTGGGTCGAGGCGTCGAGCGGGTGGTCGGGGTCGGGGCGATAGGCGTCGGTGTGGCTGTCGATATGGATGACGCAGAGCCCCGGGTGCTTCTGCGCCGCCGCCCGCACCAGCGGCAGCGAGACCGACCCGTCGCCGCCGAAGCCAACCGGCACGGCCCCGGCCTCGAGGATCGCCGCCGCCGCCTTCTCGGTCGCGGCGAAGGCGTCCTCGATCCGCGAGGGCGTCAGGCGCACGTTGCCGCAATCGACGAGCCCCAGCGCCTCCGGCAGGTTCAGGTCGCCGAACTCGGGGTGATAGGGGCGGATCAGCAGCGACTGGTCGCGGATCGCGTCCGGTCCCTCGCGCGAGCCGATGCGGAAGGGATGGATGCCGCAGTCGAAGGGCACGCCGAGGATGGCGGCCTTGGCCCCCTTGGGATCGCGCGAGAAGGGCACGCCCATGAAGGTGCGCGGGGCCTGGGTCAGCAGGGTCATCGGGACAGTCCGTTCGGTAAGGGAGGTTACTTGTTGCTCAGCCGGCGTTCCCACAGCCGGATCGCCATGGCGAGGGGCCAGCAGATGCAGAAATACATCACGGCGATGAAGGTGAAGATCTCCAGCGGGCGGAAGGTCGAGGAGGACAGCTCCATCCCGCGCCGGGTGATCTCGGGCACCGAGATCACCGAGCCCAGCGAGGAATACTTGATCAGCTGCACGAAATTCGCCGCCAGCGCCGGCAGGGTCATGCGGATGGCCTGGGGCAGGATGATGCGGAAGAAGGTTTGGACGTTGCTCAGCCCGACGACATGCGCCGCCTCGATCTGGCCCTTCGGCACCGCCTGGATCCCGGCGCGGTAGCTTTCCGAGATGAAGGCCGAGGAATAGACGCTCAGCCCGATCAGCAGCGCGGCATAGGCCGAGAGGTTGATGCCGAAGACGATCGGCAGCACGTAATAGACCCAGAGCAGCTGCACCAGGATCGGCGTGTTGCGGATGATCTCGCCGACGCCGAGGCCCAGCCAGCGCAGCGGCCGGAAGCGGGACATGTCGAGCGTGGCGATCAGCAGCCCGCCGAGCATGGCCAGCACGAGGGTCGCGGCCGAGAGGATCAGCGTGTTCTGCAGGCCGGAGAGCAGGAAGTTGAAGTTGGTCGGGATGATGTCCCAACGGAAGCTGTAGCTGAACATGGGGGCTCCATCGGGAGGTCGGTGCGGTTCCGGCCGCGCTGGCCGGAACCGGGTGCGGCGGGGATCAGTCGGCGACGATCTCGGTCAGGCCGTTCTTCTCGGCGTAGAAGTCGAGCCGGCCGTCGAGCTTGATCGTGTCGACGAAGAGGTTGACGTAGTTCAGCCAGATCTGGTCGCCCTGCGGCACGACATAGGAATAGGGCGTGACGCGCAGCGGCTCGTCCGGCTTGATGATCACCGCCCAGTCGAATTCCGACTGCACCTTGATGGCGGTCGGATAGTCCGACATCACCACATCCGCGCGGTTGGTCATCAACTCGCCCTCGCGGGTGGCGGGCGGCGAGATCGCCTCGAGCGTCGCCTGCTTCAGGTAGTCGCGCATGAAGGGCTCGACATAGGAGCCGAGCGTGGTGACGGCGCGGACACCCGGCTTATCGATGTCGCTCCAGGTCGCGACCTTGCCGTCCTTGCGCGCGATGCCGTAGATCGAGGTGCGCAGGTAGGGCTTGGAGAATTCGACCGCCTGGGCGCGCTGCAGCGTGGCGCCGATGCCGAACATGCCGATATCGCATTTGCTGGCCTGGATGTCGGCGATGAAGGTGCCGAAGGAGCTTTCCACGATCTCCAGCTCGACGCCCAGTTCCTTGGCCAGCTCCTTCGACAGGTCGGCGTCGATGCCTTCGATCTCGCCGGTGGTCGGGTTGCGGAAGGAGATCGAGTAGTACATCGGGTATTGGCAGACCCGCAGGGTGCCAGATTTCGTCACCTCGATGAGGCGCGATGTCTCCTGCGCGGCGGCCGGCGTGGCCAGGGCGGCGCCGGCGAGCAGGGCCGGCAGGGCGAGGGCGGAGACGCCGGAACGGAATTTCGAAAGCATGGGTGGACTCCTGTTGGGGATCGCGGTTGCGGTGGTCTTGCCGGTCAGTCCTGGATCTGGCGCAGGAACCGGGCGGCCCGTTCTGTCGACGGGTTCTGGAAAAACTGTTCGGGAACGCTGTCCTCGACGATGCAGCCCTGATCCATGAAGATCAGCCGGTCACCGACGCTGCGGGCGAAGCCCATCTCATGGGTCACGACCAGCATGGTCATGCCCTCGTGGGCCAGGGTGCGCATGACCTGCAGCACCTCGTGACGGAGTTCGGGGTCGAGAGCGGAGGTCGCCTCGTCGAACATGATGACCGCCGGCTGCATGGCGAGGGCGCGGGCGATGGCGACGCGCTGCTGCTGCCCGCCGGAGAGCCGGGAGGGGTAGCTCTCGGCCTTGTCCTCTAGCCCGACCTTGCGCAGCAGGGTCATGGCGCGCTCGGTCGCCGCCTCCCGCGACAGGCCGCGCGCCCGGATCGGCCCCTCGATGACATTGCCGAGCGCGGTCATGTGCGGCCAGAGGTTGAAGTGCTGGAAAACGAGGCCGATCTCGGGCCGCACCCGCTTCGCCTCGCGCCGCGTCGCCCCGCTGCCGGCCGCATCGGCGATGACAGCGCCGTTCAGCACGATCTCGCCCGCCGAGGGCTGCTCCAGGAGCGCCATGCAGCGCAGCAGGGTGGTCTTCGCCCGACCCGAAGGACCGATGACGCAGACCACGTCGCCGCTGTTCACGGCGAGCGAGACATCGTGCAGAACCTGCACCTGACCGAAGCGTTTCGAGACGCCGCGGGCTGCGATGACCGGCTCCGCCGGCGTCTCGAGAACTTCGGTGTCTTGCATGAGGAGGTCCGCCTGTGAGCAAATTTTGCGTTATGCCTTTGTGGTCGTATCAAAAACATACGCAGATAGTCCTAGCAAACAAAGGATTTTCTGATGTAAGTATTGCTTATAGCAAAATCCGGCTCTTGGGCCGGTCGTGATGTAAACTTGGGCGGTGGCGCATGGATATTAGGCTTTTGGAAACCTTTCTGGCCGTCGTGCACAACGGATCCTCCTCCGCGGCGGCTCGAATCCTCGGCATCACCCAGCCGGCGGTCAGCCTGCAGCTCGGCAAGCTGGAGAAGGCGATCGGCTTCGGCCTCTTCACCCGGACCAGCAGCGGTCAGGCGCTGACGCCGAAGGGTCGGCTGTTCCTCGACGAGGCCGAGAACGTGCTGCGGGCGGTGCGGAAGCTCGGCGACGTGACCGCGGGGATCCGCGGCAACGAGCTGGGGGCGCTGACCGTCGCGGGTCACCCTTCGGCGGCCATCTCGATGCTGCCCATGGTGGTGGCGCGGTTCGGGCAGCTTTTCCCCGACGTGCGGCTGCGAATGATCAACCGGACCTCCGAGGAGATCCTGAGCTATTTCCCCGGCACCGGCGTCGATGTCGCGGTCTGCGAGCTGCCGCGCGATCTCGCGGGTGTGACCGTGCGGCGCTATCGGCTGCGGACGGTGGCCATCCTGCCCGCCGATCACCCCCTTGCCGCGCGCGAGGCGCTGACCCCGACCGATCTCTCCGGCCTGCCTTTCGTCGCGATGCCGGCCGAGCGCATGATCTCGCATCGGGTGCGGCTGGCCTTCGACGAGAGCGGGGCCGAGTACCGGCCGGTGGCCGAGGTGGATTTCTTCGCCTCGATCTGTTCGCTGGTCGCCTCGGGCTATGGCGTCTCGATCGTCGACATCTTCTCGGCGCGCAGCTTCGCCGGGGCGGGTCTGGTCGCGCGGCCCTTCGCCCCGGCGATCCCCTACGAGATCGCCGTGCTGTCGGTGCCCGACCGGCCGCAATCCGAGCTGACCTCGGCCTTTCTCAATATCCTC
>NZ_PZKG01000221.1 GCF_003034985.1 Cereibacter changlensis JA139 | reverse complement strand
GCTGGAGACGCCGCTGACCGCCCGCGCCGATCTGGTGCTGCCGGTGGCGGCGCAGGCCGAGGCGGCGGGCACATTCGTCAACCACGAGGGCCGGGCCCAGCGCTTCTTCGCAGGCCGCCCGTCGGAGCTGCCCGCGGCATGGCGGCTGCTGGCGGCCCTGGGCGGCAAGTCTTCAGACAGCTTCGACGCGCTGCTGGCGCGGATCGCGGCGGAGATCCCGGCGTTGGCAGGCATCGTCGACGCGGCTCCGGCAGCCGACGCAGGGCCGATCCCGCGCGCCCCCGCCCGCTGCTCGGGCCGCACCGCCGACGACCTCGCCGGCCGCGTGGCGGAAGGCCAGCCGCACAACGACCCGGACTCGCCTTTCGTCTGGTCGATGGAGGGCAAGGCCGCGCCGCCCGCCCTCCTCCCTGCCCCGCAGCGCGCCGGGATGCATTCGGTCAGCGCCGTCTATCAGGCGATGGAACGGATCGGCGGCCCGTTGAAGGGCGGCGATCCGGGGGCCCTGCTGCTCACCCACGCCGCCCCGGCAGGCCCCGCCCTGCAGGATGCCCGACCGGCTGGCGAAGGGCTGGTCCTCCTCCCGCTGCACGATCCCTTCCGCGGCAGCGAGACCGATGCGGCGAGCGCCATCCTCGCCGCCCGCGCCCCAGCCCCAAGGCTGGTGCTGCACCCCGAGGACGCCGCCGCGCTCGGCCTCGCCGAAGGCGCCGCTGTCCGGCTCGACGGCCAGCCCTGCCCCGCGCCGCTGAGCCTCGATCCGGCGCTGCCGCGTGGCCATGTCGGCGTCTCCGCCGGCCTCACCGCCCGCGGCGCCCGCCGCGTCATGCTGGAGGTCCTGGCATGACGCTGCTCGCCTGGCTCCTCCTCGCCACCGCCTCGATCGTCCTCCTCGCGCTGCTCATGGTCGCCGCCGGGGTCTTCACCTGGGTCGAGCGCCGGGTGCTCGGCTTCCTGCAGGAGCGGCTCGGGCCGAACCGGGTCGGGCCCTTCGGCTTCCTGCAATGGGTTGCCGACACGGTGAAGCTGATCACCAAGGAAGATGCAGCCCCCGCAGGGGCCGACCGCGCGGCCTATATCCTCGCCCCGGCCTTCGCCGCGATCCCGATGCTGACGGGCTTCGGCGTGGTGGCCTTCGGCGAGGGCTGGGCGGTGGCCGATCTCGACATGGGCGTGGTCTTCGTCATGGGGATGCTGGCGCTGACCGTCTATGCGCTGGTGCTGGGCGCCTGGGCCTCGCGCAACCGCTATGCCATGCTGGGCGGCCTCCGGGCGGCGGCGCAGATGCTGGCCTACGAGAGCTTCCTCGGCCTGTCGCTGATGGGCGTGGTGCTGATGGCGGGCAGCTTCCGGATGTCCGACATCGTCGCGGCGCAGGACGGCCTCTGGTTCATCCTGCTGCAACCCCTCGGGGCCGCGCTGTTCTTCACCGCCGGCATCGCCGCGGCGCACCGCCTGCCGTTCGATCTGCAGGAATCCGAGAACGACATCGTGGCGGGCTTCATGACCGAGTATTCCGGGATGAGCTTCGCGCTGTTCTTCCTCGGCGAATACATCGCGGTGATGCTGGTCGCGGCCCTTGGCACCACGCTGTTCCTCGGTGGCTGGTACGGGCCGCTGCTGCCCGGCCCGATCTGGTTCGGGCTGAAGGTCGGCCTGATCTGCCTTGCCTTCATCTGGATCCGCGCCGCCCTGCCGCGGCCGCGCTACGACCAGCTGATCGGCTTCGCCTGGAAGGTCGCGCTGCCGCTGGCGCTCCTGAACCTGCTCGTCACCGGCTGGATCGTCGTTGGGAGGGCCGGATGAAGACCGTAGCCGACAGTCTCTGGCGCATCGGGCGGATGCTCTTCGCCCCGAAACGCACCCGCGAATACCCCGAGGTGAAGCCCGAGCTTCCGCCCCGCTACCGCGCCCGCATCGTGCTGACCCGCGATCCCGACGGGCAGGAGCGTTGCGTCGCCTGCAACCTCTGCGCCGCCGTCTGCCCGGTCGACTGCATCGCCGTCGAGAAGGCCGAGACCGAGGACGGGCGCTGGTATCCCGAGACCTTCCGCATCAACTTCGCCCGCTGTATCTTCTGCGGCTTCTGCGAAGAGGCCTGCCCGACCTCGGCGATCCAGCTCACCCCGGATTTCGAGCTGGCCGATTACCAGCGCGCCTCGCTGGTCTATGACAAGCCCGACCTGACCATCGCCGGCGAGGGCAAGCACCCCGGCTACCGCTATTGGGATGTCGCGGGCAAGGTGATCGCCGGCAAGGCCAAGGGCGAAGGCGCGCAGGATGCGCCGCCCATGGATCCGAAGGACCTGCGGCCATGAGCGGTTTCATCGCCCTCTGGTGCGCCTCGGCGGCGCTGGCCTCGGCGCTGCTCGCGGTGACGCGGCCCGGCATCGTGCACGGGCTGATGTGGCTGGTGGCGGCGCTTCTGTCGCTGGCGGGCTGCTTCTACGCGCTGGGGGCCAGCTTTGCCGGGGCGGTGCAGGTGCTGGTCTATGCCGGCGCCATCGTCGCGGTCTTCGTCTTCGTGGTGATGACGGTGGACGCCACCCCCGAGGCGCTGGCCGAGGAACGCGCGCGACTGTCCGGGGCTTGGCGGCTGCCGGCGGGTGTGGTGGCGTTGGTGGCGCTGCCGCTGCTGCTGGGTCCGAACAGCACGGGGCTGGAGCCCGGCCCCGCGACAGTGCCGCTGAAGGCGCTGGGGGCGCTGCTGTTCGGGCCCTGGGCCATCGGGGTGGAGATCGCCTCGGCGCTGCTTCTGGCCGCGCTGATGGGCGCAAGACATCTGGGGAGACGGCGGTGAGCGGGATGACCTTCATGGCGCTCTTGGGGATCGCGGGCGGGCTCTTCGCCACCGGCCTCTTCGGCGTGCTGGCGCGGCGGACGGTGCTGTTCCAGCTGATCTCGCTCGAGATCATGCTGGGCGGCCCGGCGCTGGCCTTCATCGCCTCGGGCAGCTTCCACGGCGACGCGCAGGGTCAGGGGATGTTCGTCCTGATCCTCGTGCTGGCGGCGGCCGAGGTGGCGCTCGGTCTCGCGCTCTATCTCGCGCTGCGCCGGGTTGCCGGGACCGACGACAGCGACGCCCTCGACCGGTTGAGGCGCTGAGATGCTGGACTGGCTCACATGGTATCACATCCTCCTCCTGGTGCCCTCGCCGCCGCTGGCCGCCTTCCTCGTGCTCGGACTCGACCCGTTCAAGCTGGGCAAGCGGGCGGTGCAGGGCATAGCGCTGCTCGGCGGGGTCGCGCCCTTCCTCGTGATGGCGCCGATGACCGGCTTCTGCATCGCCGGCTCCTGCAACGGCATCGTGCCGGTCTTCACGCTCTACTTCGGCCAGTCCGAGGTTGCGCTGGCGCTGCTGCTCGACCCCCTGAGCGCGCTGGTCGGGATCACCGTGGCCACCATCGGCGCGGCGGTGATGACCTATGCGGTCGATTACATGTCGGACGCAAAGATCGCCGACCTGCGCCGCTTCTTCGCGCTGATGAACCTGTTCCTCGCCGCCATGCTGACCATGGTTCTGGCCGATGACAGCATCACCTTCTTCTTCGGCTGGGAGCTGATGGGGCTCTGCTCCTTCTTCCTGATCGCCTACAACACCGGATCGTCGCAGGCCATCGCCGCCGGGCGCAAGGCCTTCATCATCACCCGCGTCGCCGACGCCTTCCTGCTCGCTGGCCTGCTTCTCCTGTTCCTCGAGGCGAACTCGGTCCGGCTGGAGACGCTGATCCCGGTCGGCGCCGCCATCGACGGCAGCCGCCGCACCATCATCGCGCTGCTGCTCTTGGGCGGCGCGCTCGGCAAGTCGGCGCAGGTGCCGTTCCACACCTGGCTGCCCTCGGCCATGGCCGGGCCGACGCCGGTCTCGGCGCTGCTGCATTCGGCGACCATGGTGGCGGCCGGCGCCTTCCTTCTGGTGCGCTTCGCCCCGGTGCTGGATGCCGAGCCCTTCGTGCGCAACCTGACTGCGCTCTGCGGCGTGATCACCGCCGGTTTCGGCGCGCTCCTGGCGCTGTTCCAGACCGATGTGAAGCGGCTCCTCGCCTATTCCTCGATCAGCCAGGTCGGCTTCATGATCTTCGCCGTCGGCCTCGGCGCGCCCGAGGTGGCGGTGGCGCATTTCGTAGTTCACGCCATGTTCAAGTCGCTGCTGTTCCTCGCGGCGGGTGACATCACCCACGGGTCGGAGTTCGGCACCAGCATGGTGGCGATGCAGGGCGCGCTGCAACGCCGCCCGGCGAGCTTCGCCACCTACGTCGTCGGCGCGGCCTCGCTGGCCGGGGTGCCCTTCATCACCGCCGGCTGGTGGTCGAAGGAAGCGATCCTCTCGCGCGCCTGGAACCTCGGCCTGCCCGGC
>NZ_PZKG01000220.1 GCF_003034985.1 Cereibacter changlensis JA139 | reverse complement strand
AGCTCAGTTCTCCGGGATGACGGTGTCCGAGGCCAAGCGGCTGAAGACGTTGGAGGACGGGAACGCCAAACCGAAGAGAGGCTCGTTAGGCTCTCTTTGAGGAGGTGAAGCGGGCGGGACATCGACCGCGGATCGGTAGGTCAACGCCACGACCGCGCCAGTTCCGGGCATCGACATCAGTCAAAACCGACGGCATGGTCTGCGGCTGGACGACGGAGCGCCTCCTGCCGCAGGCGATGCGCGCGCTGTGAAGCGCCGCCGGAGCGCGCGGCGCGGCACCAAGGTTACGGCCGGCGACGCAGCTGGTGCAGCGCGTAGCGGATGTCGTCACGGCTGACGCCGATGTCGCGCAGCAGGTGGTTGTCCAGTTCCGCCATGCGGGTCAGCTCGCAGATCTGCGTGCGCCGCAGCTTATTGTGGCGGAGCCAATCGCGCAGGGACCGGAAGAGGGTCGCGGCACTGCCGATCGGGGCGATGGTGGATGAGGATTTCACTGGGCTTCTCCCTGAAATACCGCCGGCCGGTGAGACGACGGCGGCGGACGATCTGAAATGAAGGCGTGACGCCGGGCGGAAGGGAGGGTCGAGACCGGCCATCGACCCGGCGCCGCAGCGCCGAAAATTGCGCGCCGGCGTTGGTGCGGCGGTAAAAAATCGCGGCCGACCGCATGTCTTCCTGTGACCCCACAAGGGGCTGACCTGCCGGAAACCGCGCCCCATCATGCAGGGCGCGGCTCCTCCCGATCAGCCGGTCGCTTCGAACACCATGTTCAGCGGGGTTTCCGCCGCCTGCCTCACATGGGTGAAGCCGCCGGAGCGGATCACCTCCGTCAATCGGGCGCTTCCGGCCTGCGCACCAAGCGCAAGTCCCCGTTCCTGCGCGAGCGAGGTCGGCAGGCAAATCATGGTCGAGGCGGAATAGAAGAGACGGCCGATGGGGTTGATATTGTCCTCCAGAGTGTCGCCGGCTCGGGGTTCGACGATCATGAACGTGCCATCCGGCTTGAGCGCGGCCTTCACATGGGCTGTGGCGGCCTCGGGGTCGCCCATGTCATGCAGGCAGTCGAAGCAGGTGATGAGATCGAAGCCCCGCCCGGCGAAATCCTGCGCCTTCGCCACCTCGAAACGGAGGTTCGTCAGGCCGTGCGACTGGGCATGCGCCTCTGCCGCCGCAATCGAGGCCGGATGGAAGTCGTAGCCCACGAAATTAGATGCAGGAAACGCCTGCGCCATGAGAATGGTGGACAGGCCGTGGCCACACCCGACATCCGCCACGTTTGCGCCCGCTTTCAGCTTGTCCACCACGCCGTCGAGCGCGGGCAGCCAATCCTGGACCAGTGCATTGACGTAGCCCGGCCAGAACATCCGGGCCACGGCGCAAAACAGGCAGGTCGCCTGGTCGCCCCAGGCGACGCCCTTGCCGGTCCTGAAGGCGGCCTGCACCTTGGGTCGGTTCTCCACCATCGCTGCTGCGGTGTCGAAGGCGCCGACGAGGCTCGCCGGGCTGTCGGGCGAAGCGAAGATCATCGCCTGCTCCGGCGAAAGGGAGAACTGGCCGGCGTCATAGGTGACATAGCCGGACGCCGCCTGCGCGGACAGCCATTCCCGGACGTAGCGCGGGGCGCAGCCCGTGCTTGCGGCGAGGCTGTCGGAGGATGTCGGCCCGATCTCGGCGAGCTTGCGGTAGAGGCCGAGTTGATCGCCGATCCTGACCAGAGGAACGCTGACCGCGCCGCCGAGATCGCCCAGCACGCGGCCGATCAGACTGTTCAGCTTGTCTTCGTCCGGCCCGGTCATGGCGTCACCTCACTAGCTTCGCGGCAAGATCTGTCCGAGGCGACCCGGCAGCCGAGCGACTGTCGCAGCAAAATATTGATTTTTGGCCGATCCATCTGTATCTCCGATGAATGAATGACTGCGTGCCGCGTATTGCTGCGGCCCCATGCAGGAACCGGTTCTTTCGGTTCTCTCAAGGTCTAGAGCAGTGCTGTTGAAGAGGCCGTTGGAACGGCCGTGGTATTTCGCGTGGAAACGGCGATTGCACCCAGAGGCAAAGCGTCCTCGCTGACGATCCAGATGATGGGGCGGCTGCGTGTGTGGCATGGCGAGGCGGAGGTCGCCCTTCCTCCCTCGCGCAAGACGCGGGGGCTGCTGGCCTATCTCGCTCTGGCGCCGCGTCCGGTGGGGCGGGGCAGGTTGTGCGAGCTTCTGGGCAGCGTCCCGGATGATCCGAGGGGAGACCTGCGCTGGTGCCTCAGCAAGCTGCGTTCGGTGCTCGACCGGGACGGGATGCGCCGCGTCCTCGTCGAGGACGACAGGGTGTCGCTCGACCTGCGCGGCTGCGATGTCGATGTGATCGAGATCGCAGCCGCCTGCAAGGCCGGGCTGGAAGCCCTGGAGCCCGGCAGGCTGCGGCATGTGCTGAGCCTCTGCGTTGGCGAGTTCCTCGAGGGAGCCACGCTCAACCGCAGCCCGCAGCTCGATCACTGGCTGACAATGCAGCGCCAGAGCTTCCGGACGCGCCAAGCGGAACTCACCGCCATCCTGCATGGCAGCCTGCCCTCGGACAGCCCCGAGTCGCATCTTCTGGCCGAACAGTGGGTGGCCCTGTCGCCCTTGGACGCGCGCGCGCAGCGGGCGCTTTTGGCCGCCCTGGCCCGGGATGGCCTTCCGGGACAGGCGGAACGCCACCTTGCCGCCGCTGTCCGGCTGTTCGAGGCGGAAGGTGAGGACGCCACGCCGCTCGTCCTGTCCCTGCGCGAGGCACGCCATCGGGGTGACGGCGCCATGCGCCCGGCGCCTGCGCAGACCATGGCCTCGCCGCCAGAACCCCCGGATCCGCGCCCTGAGGCGACCCGCGCTTCGCTTGCGGTCATGCCGTTGCTCGAGCTGCAGGGCGACGGCAGCGCCTCCCAGCTCGGCGCCGGCCTCACCCGGGACATCATCACCCGCCTCGCCAAGCTGCGCGCGTTCTTCGTCATTGCGCAGGGATCGGTCTTCGCCTTGGCGGAACGGGGCATCGACCCCGACGCGGCAGGGCGGACGCTCGGCGTTGACTATGTCGCCAGCGGGATCGTCCGTCGCCATGGCGGCCGCTTCAGCGTCACCATGGAACTGGCAGAGGTGCGGACCTCCCGGATCGTCTGGACCGATGGCTACGAGGCCGCCGATGACGAGGCCTTCGAGATGCTGGACCGGATCGGTGATGCGATCGTCGGTTCGATCGTTGGCGAGATCGAGACGGCGGAAAAGAACCGGGCGGTGCTCAAGCCCCCCAACTCGCTGAACGCCTGGGAATCCTACCATCGTGGCCTGTGGCACATGCACCGCTTCACCAAGGTCGACAACCTGCAGGCGCAACACTTCTTCCGCCGGTCTATCGAGACCGATCCGACCTTCGCCCGCGCCCATGCAGGGATGTCGTTCACCCATTGGCAGAACGCCTTCCAGGAGTGGGAGAACCGGGGGCGCGAGACCGACCTCGCCCTCGCCTCCGCCGAGCGGAGCCTGATGGTCGACGACCACGACCCCTCGGCCCATTGGGCGATGGGCAGGGCGCTCTGGCTGCGGCGTGACGAGCATCAGGCGATCGCGGAACTGCAACAGGCGGTCGGGCTCAGCCCCAACTTTGCGCTCGGCCATTATGCGCTGTCCTTCGTGCAGTCCCAGGCCGGGGACGCTGCGATGGCGATCGAGGCCTCAGACCGGTCGCGCGGGCTCAGCCCCTTCGATCCGCTCCTCTTCGCGATGCTCGCGTCCAGGGCGCTGGCCCATGTCCGGCTAGGCCAGTTCGACGAGGCCGCAGGATGGGCGCTGAAGGCCTCGTTACGGCCGAACTCGCATGCGGTCATCCAGCAGATCACGGCCCTCTGCCTGGGACTTGCAGGTCGCGCCCCCGAGGGTCGCGCCATCGTGGCCGGGCTGCGCCAGTCGCGCCAGCACTGCCACGTCGATGAGTTCCTGAGAACCTTCAGGTTCACGCCCGAGGCGGAAGCCGCGTTTCGCCGGGCGGCCCGGGTGGTGGGAATGGATGGGCACAGCCTGCCCGACAGAACGTAGAAGGCGCACCCGGACCAGAGGGCCACTGCACGAGATGTTGCGCATCATCAATGCGGAAAGCCGGCGGCAGGTGGACAAGGCTCAACAGGGAAGGAGGTCGCAGATGTCCGCGAGATCCTGTCGCGAGCGGCTGATTATCACCGCGCTGACCTGCATGATGCCCCTGGCGGGCTGCAAATCCCCCTGCGCCTATCCGCTCTCCGGCCAACCCTGCGCGCCGGAAGACCCGGTGCGCGAGCTGCGCGCGCGGGAAATCTTCCTCCCTTGTCCCTGAGGCTCCCGCACCCGGCGGAAGACGGCGGTTCAGGCCTGCGCCTTCAGACCGGCAA
>NZ_PZKG01000219.1 GCF_003034985.1 Cereibacter changlensis JA139 | reverse complement strand
TTGGATTTTCGATTTTTTCTTAATTATCCAGACCTCGCGCAGGCAATGTCGGGATGCCCGGTTTTCCGGGGACGTTGCGCCGGAAGAGCATGTGCTGCGCGGCGAACTGAGGGGTGACACCGATGCGATCCTGGCTTCTGATCGGCCTTGCCTGCACCTTCGTGGCAGGCTGCGATTTCACCAAGACCTATTTCCCGGTGAAGAAGGAGCCGGTGCGCCAGGTCGAGGAGCTGCAGACCAGCGTCACCGTCATCCCGCTCACCGCGCAGAACATCGGCAATTACAGCGCCAAGCGGCAGCTAGCCGGCGGCACCACCAACGTTCCGGGCGGCAACAGCTGGAACTACCGCGTCGGCGCCGGCGACATCCTTGACGTGGTGGTCTGGGACCACCCCGAGCTGACCATGCCCTCCGGCGAGAACCGCACCCCCGAGCAGTCGGGCCTCAGGGTGCAGGCGGACGGCACCTTCTTCTATCCCTTCGTGGGCCAGATCCCGGCCAAGGGCCTGACCCCGGAAGCGATCCGCGAGAACCTCAAGCTGAAGCTCGCCGATTACATCCCCGATCCGCAGGTCGAGGTGCGGGTGGTCGGCTACAACTCGCAGTCGGTCTCGATCACCGGCGAGGTCAACACCCCCAACCGCCAGCCGCTGACCGCCACCCAGGTGACGCTGCTGCAGGCCGTGGACGCCGCCGGCGGCCTGACCGAAGACGCCGATCCCTCGGGCGTGACGCTGCGGCGCGGCGGCGCCCTTTACAACGTCGACCTGCAGGCCTTCCTCGAGCGCGGCCTCGCCTCGAACAACCCGACGCTGCAGAGCGGCGACGTGGTGAACGTGCCACGGATCACGCTGAAGGAGGCCTACCTGCTGGGCCAGATCGTCAAGGGCACCACGATCGACCTGACCCGCGAGAACATCAGCCTGACCCAGGCGCTGACCCGGGTGGGCGGGCTGAAGGAAGACCAGGCCGACGCGCGCGGCATCTTCGTGTTCCGAGACACGGATGCCGGCATCACCGTCTACCAGCTCGACGCCTCCAACCCGACGGCCTTCCTTCTGGGCACCCGCTTCACCCTGCACCCGCAGGACGTGATCTATGTCACGACGGCGCCGCTCTACCGCTGGAACCGCCTGATCACCAGCCTGCTGCCCAGCATCACCACGGTCAAGGCCGCCGACGACCTCTGATGTTCAACTCGGTGCTCGTGGTCTGTGTCGGCAACATCTGCCGCTCTCCGGTGGGCGAGCGGCTGCTGGCGGCGGGGCTCGAGGGGATCACCGTCGGTTCCGCCGGGCTGGGGGCGCTGGTCGGCCATGCCGCCGATCCGCTTGCCAGCGAGGTCGCTGCCGAGCGCGGCCTGTCGCTGGAGGGGCACAAGGGGCGGCAGTTCACCGCCGAACTCGGCCGCGAATATGACCTGATCCTCGCCATGGAGCCACGGCACCGGGCCGAGATCATCCGCATGGCGCCGCAGCTGTCAGGCAAGACGATGCTCTTCGACCAGTGGACCGGCGCGCGCGGCATCGAGGACCCGTTCCGCCGTCCGCGCGAACTGCACCGCCAGGTACAGGACCAGATCGCCCGGGCCGCCGAAGCCTGGGTGCAGAAGCTGAAACCGAAGACGCGCTGATCCCCGCCCCGCCACGGGCGGTTTCCCGGCGCTGCGGCTTGGGATAAGCTGGGCGCGAACAATGCGAGGGACATATGGCACTTTCCGGAATATTCGCGCGCGGGGTCGCCCTGGTCGGCGCGGCGCTGATCCTGAAGCGGCGCTGGGGCGTGGGCGAGGCCGATCAGGCGATGGGCACCGCGCCGGCGATCCCCCCCGCCAAGCCGCAGGCGATCCCGACGCTGAAGATGCCGACGGCGAAGGGCTGGGAGGCAGGCCGCACCCCGGTCGCCGCGCCCGGGCTGAAGGTGAACGGCTTCGCCATGGGGCTGAAGCATCCGCGCTGGATCCAGACCATGCCGAACGGCGACGTGCTGGTGGCCGAGGCGCTGTCCGAGCCGGGCGGGATCAAGTCGGTCTTCGACTACGCGATGCAGAGCACGATGAAGCGCGCCGCCGCCTCGGGCGTCAGCCCGAACCAGATCACCCTGTTGCGCGACGCCGATGGCGACGGCGTGGCCGAGGTGCGGCATGTCTACAAGGACGGGCTGAACCAGCCCTTCGGCATGGCGCTGGTCGGCGACACCTTCTACGTCGGCAACACCGACGGCGTGCTGGCCTTCCCCTACACCGAGGGCGCGACCCGGCTGGAGGGCGAGGGCAGGAAGCTCGTCAGCTTCAAGCCCGCCGGTCATTGGACGCGCAGCCTGCTGCCCAGCCCCGACGGGAAGAAGCTCTATGCCGGGGTCGGCTCGCTCAGCAACATCGCCGATGACGGCATGGCGGTGGAGGAAGGCCGGGCGGCGATCCAAGAGCTGGATCTGGAAACCGGCGCCTCGCGCATCTTCGCCGGCGGCCTGCGCAACCCGGTCGGCATGGCCTGGGAGCCGACCACCGAGACGCTCTGGACCGTGGTGAACGAGCGTGACGGGCTGGGCGACGAGACGCCGCCCGACTACCTCACCTCGGTGCAGGACGGCGGCTTCTACGGTTGGCCCTATTGCTACTGGGGCCAGACGGTCGACGACCGCGTGCCGCAGGACCCGGCGATGGTCGCCAAGGCGATCCGCCCCGACTATGCGCTCGGCGGGCACACCGCGTCGCTCGGTCTCTGCTGGATGCCGGCGGGCACCCTGCCCGGCTTCCCCGCTGGCATGGTGATCGGCCAGCACGGCTCGTGGAACCGCAGCACCCTGCGCGGCTACCGCGTGGTCTTCGTGCCCTTCGAGAATGGCAAGCCCTCGGGCCTGCCGCGCGACATCCTCACCGGCTTCCTCGCGCCGGACGAGAAGGTCTCCTACGGCCGCCCAGTGGGCGTGGCCATCGGCCCGGACGGGTCGCTGCTGGTCGCCGACGACGTGGGCGACGCGATCTGGCGCGTCACCGGCTGAGCGCATCATCCGGCAAGGGTGATCGGAGGGCGTGGCCGCGGGCCGCGCCCTTCTGCATTCCGGCGGCGGCGACATCCCCCGATTTGCCCTGAGAGGGGCAGCGCGGCGAAACCATGCAACCCCAAGTTGATATGAAAATGTTCCTGCAACCTCAGTAATTTACCGCGACGTTTCTCTGGCCCACAGCGGCGGAATCCCCTTGCGCGACAGGGAGAGTGTGTAACAGTGACGGGGTATTGCCTCGATGAGTTGCCTGCCAGTCTACGTCCGGACCCTCGCAGTGAGCATCGCTCCCGACACAGGTCCCCAACGCTGCTGTCCTGCCGCAGCCCGGGGTCCGAACGCTTCCTGCTGCTGCCAGATCCGCGACGACGAAGCTCCGCCCATTCCGGCGGGGGACGGATCGGCAGGTTCGCACAGCCCTATTTTGAGACCGAAGGATTTCGACGATGACCGCCCGCAATTGCCTTTTCATATCGACCTTCAACATGGACGCCCGGCCCTGGAGCGGCGTGCCCTTCGAATTCGCCGATGTGGTTTCCGAACTGGAGACGACCACGGTGCTGGCCCCCCGCGACCGGTTCTACGACAAGAACAACCAGAGCCGGCCGCCCTCGCTCTCGGACCGGATCGACGCCAAGCTGCGCCGGCTGCAGGGCAAATACGTGCCGCGGATGGAGCCGGTGAAGCTGGAGGAGGATTACGACGTCACCTTCTACACCTGCCAGTTCATCTACGAGATCGAGGAGATCGAGCAGATCCGCCGCTGGCGGCAACGCTCCGGCATCGCGGTGCTGTTCATCCTCGAGACCTTCTCCTCCACCTTTGGGCGCTGGAAGGACAAGCTGCGGCTGATGGACAGCTTCGACCATGTCTTCGTGCTGAACGGCTCCAGCATGGGCCAGCTCGCGCGGTACACCAGCACGCCGATCACCCAGCTTTCCACAGCGACCGACTGCCTGATGACCACGCCCTTCGCCTCGCAGCCGGAACGGGGCATCGACCTCTGCTGCCTCGGCCGCCGCGACCCCAAGCTGCATGAACGGCTGCTGGCCATCGTGCAGGAGCATGGCTGGCACTACCACTACGACGTCTGGACCAATTTCGAGATGCGCGACAGTTGGAGCGAGGTTCGCCGCTTCAACGCCGAGATGATCAAGCGCAGCCGCTACTACCTGTCCTTCGATCCGGGCGACAAGTCGGCGCTGCGCGAGTCGGTGGCCAGGGACCGGGTGCTGACCACGCGCTATTTCGAGGGCGCGGCGGGCGGGGCCGTGGTCTTGGGGTCGGCGCCCGACTGCGCCGAATATCACGACGCCTTCGACTGGCCCGATGCGCTGGTGCCGCTGCAGGGCGACCCGGCGCCGGTGCTGCGCGAGCTGGAGGCCGATCCGCAGCGGGTGGCGCGGATCC
>NZ_PZKG01000218.1 GCF_003034985.1 Cereibacter changlensis JA139 | reverse complement strand
ATGTCCCTACGCCATGCATGCGGGCCGGCACGGGCATGGCATGGACACGCTGGCCGACACCTATCTCGGCCACACGCCGATCCCGATCAAGCCGCTGCTCGGCTCGGGCAAATCGGCGGTCACCTTCGACCGGGTCGAGATCGACAAGGCCGTCTGCTACGCCGCCGAGGATGCCGACGTGACACTGCGGCTGTGGAAGCTGTTCAAGCCGCAGTTGCACCGCGCCAAGGTGACGACGGTCTACGAGACGCTGGAACGCCCGCTGGTGCCGGTGCTGGCGCAGATGGAGATGGCGGGGGTGCAGGTCGACCGCGACACGCTCTCGCGCATGTCCAACGCCTTCGCGCAGAAGATGGCCGGGCTGGAGGCGGAGATCCACCAGCTTGCCGGAGGGCCGTTCAACGTCGGCTCGCCGAAGCAGCTGGGCGAGATCCTGTTCGACCGGATGAGCCTACAGGGCGGGGTCAAGGGCAAGAACGGCGCCTATGCCACCGGCGCCGACGTGCTGGAGGATCTGGCCGCCGAGGGCCACCACCTGCCCGCCCGGGTGCTGGACTGGCGGCAGCTGTCGAAGCTGAAATCGACCTATACCGACGCCTTGCAGGAGCACATCCACCCCGACACGGGGCGGGTGCATACCTCCTACTCCATCGCGGGCGCCAACACCGGCCGCCTCGCCTCGACCGACCCGAACCTGCAGAACATCCCCGTCCGCTCCGAAGAGGGCCGCCGCATCCGCGAGGCCTTCGTAGCGCCGAAGGGCAAGCTGCTGGTCAGCCTCGACTACTCCCAGATCGAGCTGCGCATCCTCGCCCATATCGCGGATATTCCCGCGCTGAAGCAGGCCTTCAAGGAGGGCCACGACATCCACGCGATGACCGCATCCGAGATGTTCAACGTGCCGCTCGAAGGCATGGACCCGATGATCCGCCGTCAGGCCAAGGCGATCAACTTCGGCGTGATCTACGGCATCTCGGGCTTCGGCCTCGCCCGCAACCTGCGCATCCCGCGCGCCGACGCTCAGGGCTTCATCGACCGCTACTTCGAGCGTTTCCCCGGCATCCGCGGCTACATGGACGAGACCATCGCCTTCGCCAAGGAAAACGGCTTCGTCCAGACCCTGTTCGGCCGCAAGATCAACACGCCCGAGATCAACGCCAAGGGCCCCGGCGCCGGCTTCGCCCGCCGCGCGGCAATCAACGCGCCGATCCAGGGCACGGCGGCCGACGTGATCCGCCGCGCGATGATCCGGATGCCGAAGGCCATCGCGGGGATGCCCGCGAAGATGCTGCTGCAGGTCCACGACGAACTGCTGTTCGAGGTGGAGGAGACTGCGGTGGACGAGGTGATCGCCCGGGTGAAGGAGGTGATGGAAAGCGCCGCCGACCCCGCCGTGCATCTGTCGGTGCCGCTGACGGTCGAGGCCGGGCGCGGGCGCAACTGGGCCGAGGCGCATTAAGCGCCCCGGCCAGCCAGACGCCTGAGGGTCAGCCCCTGCTCAGCAACGGCCCCAGCGGGCGGCCGCCAAGGATATGCACATGGTAATGCGGCACCTCCTGCGCCGAATGCTCGCCGGCGTTGGAGATGGTGCGGTAGCCCAGCCCCCCGGCCCCGGGCTGCACCCCCATCAACGCGCAGACCTGCCCGGCCAGACGGTGGAAATCGACGATCTCCTCCGCCGAGGCCTCCAGCGCGAAATGGTCGAAGGTCACGTAGGGGCCCTTCGGGATCACCAGCACATGTTCCGGCGCCTGCGGATGGATGTCGCGGAAGGCCAGCGCATGCTCGCTCTCCAGCACGGTCTGGTTCGGGATCTCGCCGCGCAGGATGCGGGCGAAGATGTTCTGGTCGTCGTAGCTATAGGCCATGGCTTCAATCCACAAACAGATAGTCGGTTGCCGCGATCTCTCGCGCCTGAGCCTCCGGAATACCAAGAAACCCCGCCAGAGGCACGGTGTTTTCCGCCACGGACCCGGACTGCCGGATGCAGAACAGGTTCTCGAACTCCGCCTCGCGGATCCGGTCGCTCTCGAAGCGGATGTCGTAGCGGATGGTCGGCAGCAGCCGGTCCAGCGT
The DNA here is from genome assembly GCF_003034985.1 of Cereibacter changlensis JA139. Classification (GTDB taxonomy): domain Bacteria; phylum Pseudomonadota; class Alphaproteobacteria; order Rhodobacterales; family Rhodobacteraceae; genus Cereibacter; species Cereibacter changlensis. Next base: position 2,339 of record NZ_PZKG01000218.1, on the reverse strand, counting down.
CTCCTGCGGGGTCTGGTCGCCGGCTAGCCCGACCCGCCTTGCATGGCCGATCAGGTAGTCGTCGCTGAAGTCGCACTCCACCTCCAGCAGCCGGGTCTCGGAGCGGTCGCCGAAGAAATCCTGCATCAGGTCGAGGCTGGCCGGGTCGATGCAGATCACCAGCCGGTCGCTCTGCCAGGTGTCGAACAGCATGCGCAGCAAGGCCCGCCGGTGCCGGGTGCGCTTCTCCAGCGTCGACTGGATGCCGCCCAGATCCGGCAGCGGCGTGTCGGCCTCGTTGAACAGGTAGTCCACCGCCGGCAGGCCGCAGACCTGTCGCACCCGCTCGACCAGCCGCTTGGCCACATGCCATTTCTTGCAGGTGACCATCAGCAGGGTCCGGCCGCGCCCCAGGCTCGATTCGGTCTCCCAGAAGCGCGGGGCGAAGCGGCGGCCGATCCGGCCGCGCCCGGACAGGAAGCGGAACAGGCTGCGACCCTCGTTCGAGATCGGGAAGCTGACCCCGGTCGCGGCATAAAGCCGCCCCAGCCGCTCCTTCAGCTCGACCGCATCGGGCGAGATCTTGCGGGCGAACAGGTAGTCCTGGCTCAGCAGCAGGTCGTAATGGTCGTTGTAGAAGCTGACCGGCATGCCGTAATCCGAGAAGATCAGGAAGCTCAGCGTCCGCGTCCGGATCTCCGGCTCGGGCACCAGATGCCGCACCAGGGTCTGGAAGAAGGTCTCGTCCGGGATCCAGGTGGTGCGGAAGAAGCGCATCACGTCGCGCCGCCGGTCGCAGAACTCGACCACCGCCTCCACCGTCCGCCGCCTGAGGCACCACCACTGGCTGCCGATCTGCACCTGCAGATCCGCCGGGATCCGGCGCGCCAGCCCCAGCCGCTGCTGCCAGTCGAGCGCGGCGTAGAACAGCCGCTTCTGGGTGCGCTCGTTGAAATAATGCCGGTAGATCAGCCGTTCCTCGCGGATTCCGGTCTTGATCCAGTCGGATGCGAAGAAGTCGAAGCTCTCGATGTAATCCGCCTCCTCGCGGTCGAGAAAGGCGCGGGCATATTCGGCCGACTTGATCGGCATGCAGTCGCCCGACAGCATGTAGAGATGCGTCGCGCGCGGAAACCGCTCCAGCGCCGCGCGCACCGCCAGGAGCGTGGCGGCGACCAGACTCCAGCCGCCCCAGCCGCATTTCAGCCGCCGCGCGCTGAAGCAGACCGAGGCGTTGCCGGCCAGCGCCGCGCGGATCCGGGCGAAGGCGGCGCGCGGGGCCCGGGCGTCGAAATGGATCGAGACGAAATCCCCCGCCGCCGTCAGCCGCTCCGCCTGGGCGATGACGCCCTCGGGATCCTTGTGACACAGCAGGATGTAGGCGATCTTGGCCATGGCAAGCCCAAACACGGGAACTCGTGACGAACTGTCCCGGCAGAGTGCGACATGGCGCATTGAAAGGACAAGGGTTCTTTGCTTCTCTGGCCCCGGTGCGGCGGCCATGTGGGCCGCCCGGTAACAAGTGCGAAGGGTGGGTCGGATGGGATTTCCAGGCACATGGATGACGGAAAGCGAAAGCCTGGTGTATCGCGTGGTGCCGAAATGCGCCTGCTCCACCATCGGCCAAGTGATGTTCTACACCGACCACGGCCGCTTCTACGACGGTGACATCCACGACGCCGCCGAGGGGCTGCACAAATGGGCGCAGGAGCACAGCCAGCCGCTGATCGAGGCCAATGTGCGGGCGCACCGCTCCTATGCCTTCACCTGCGTGCGCAATCCCTACAGCCGGATCCTGTCCTCCTTCTTTGACAAGATCTGCGGCATCCAGCGCAACGGCAAGCGCTACCGCGGCAATCTCGTGCCGCAGATCATCCAGAAATACGGCATCGAGGTCGGCGGGCCGGACGGGCGCGACGAGTTCGACCAGATCCGCAGCTTCCGCCGCTTCCTGCTCTTCGCCCGCGACAGCATCCGCTGGAAGAAGCCGATGGACCCCGACATCCACTGGTCCTCGATCTCCGGCCATGTCGCCACCTTCATCGTCAACGGCGGGCGCTACGACCGGATCTTCTTCACCGAGCGTTTCGAGGAGGGCATGGCCTCGGTGCTGGGCCAGGTCGAGACCCGGCACAGCCTCGACCTGAAGACAATGCCGCGCTTCAACGAGAGCGAGAGCCACGGCCCGGCCCGCGCCCACCCGGTCGAGGCCTATTTCGACGACCTGTCGATGCATCTGATGTGGGAGATCTACCGCAAGGACTTCCAGCTGTTCCGCTACGATTTCGCCAACCCGGCCAACCGCCTGCCCTTGGGCGAGGTCGACCTGGCCGAGGTCCACGCCAAGCTCGGCGACTGAG
>NZ_PZKG01000217.1 GCF_003034985.1 Cereibacter changlensis JA139 | reverse complement strand
AGCCGCTTGGCTCGGGCGCGCTCCGCGCGGGAGTATTGCTGCCAAGAAGAAGCGGAAGGGCGGGCGGGCTTGACTTCGGGCCTGCGCGCGTGTGTATCGGCGCGAAATGAAATCGAGCCTCGGAAAGGGGAGCGTGATGCACGCCTATCGCAGCCACACTTGTGCGGAACTGAATGCAGGACATGTCGGTCAGGACGTGCGGCTTTCCGGCTGGGTGCATCGGGTGCGCGACCATGGCGGGGTGCTGTTCATCGACCTGCGCGACCATTACGGCATCACCCAGGTGATCGCCGACAGCGACTCGCCGGGCTTTGCCGCGCTCGAGAGCGTGCGCGCCGAATGGGTGGTGCGGATCGACGGCGTGGTGAAGGGGCGCGATGCGAGCCTCGTGAACCCCAAGCTACCGACCGGCGAGATCGAGGTCTATGCCAAGGGCGTGACCGTTCTCGGCGCCTCGGACGAGCTGCCGATGCCGGTGTTCGGCGAGGTGGATTATCCGGAAGAGACGCGGCTGACCTATCGCTTCCTCGACCTGCGGCGCGAGAAGCTGCACCGCAACATGATGCTGCGCTCGAACGTGGTGCGCTCGATCCGCAACCGGATGTGGGCGCAGGGCTTCAACGAGTTCCAGACGCCGATCATCACCGCCTCCTCGCCGGAAGGGGCGCGCGACTTCCTGGTGCCGAGCCGTCTGCATCCGGGCAAGTTCTACGCCCTGCCGCAGGCGCCGCAGCAGTTCAAGCAGCTGATCATGGTGGCGGGCTTCGACCGCTATTTCCAGATCGCCCCCTGCTTCCGCGACGAGGACCCGCGCGCCGACCGCTCGCCCACCGATTTCTACCAGCTCGACCTCGAGATGAGCTTTGTCGAGCAGGCGGATGTCTTCGCCGCGGTGCAGCCGGTGATCCAGGGGATCTTCGAGGAATTCGCGCCGGGCAAGACCGTCTACCCCGACTGGCCGCTGATCGCCTATCGCGATGCGCTTCTTTGGTACGGCTCGGACAAGCCGGACCTGCGCAACCCGATCCGGATGCAGATCGTCTCGGAGCATTTCGCGGGCTCGGGCTTTGCGATCTTTGCCAAGCTTCTCGAGACCGAGGGCACCCAGGTGCGGGCGATCCCGGCGCCGGGCGGCGGCAGCCGGAAGTTCTGCGACCGGATGAACGCCTTCGCCCAGAAGGAAGGTCTGCCGGGGATGGGCTATATCTTCTGGCGCAAGGCCGAGGATGGCAGCATGGAGGCCGCGGGGCCGCTGGCCAAGAACATCGGGCCGGAGCGGACCGAGGCGATCCGGCAGCAGCTGGATCTGGGCGAGGGCGATGCGGCCTTCTTCCTTGGCGGCAAGCCCGAGCAGTTCGAGGCGGTGGCGGGGCGGGCGCGCAACGAGATCGGCCGCGAGCTGGGGTTGACCGAGGAGAACTGCTTCAAATTCGCCTGGATCGTCGATTTCCCGATGTACGAGAAGGATGCCGACGGCAAGATCGACTTCTCGCACAACCCCTTCTCGATGCCGCAGGGCGGGCTGGAGGCGCTGCAGGGCGATCCGCTGCAGGTCTATGCCTATCAGTATGACCTTGCCTGCAACGGCTACGAGCTGATCTCGGGCGGGATCCGCAACCACAAGCCGGAGATCATGTTCAAGGCTTTCGAGCTTGCGGGATATCCGGCCTCGGAGGTGGAGAAGCGCTTCGGCGGGATGGTGAAGGCCTTCCGCTACGGCGCGCCGCCGCACGGCGGTTGTGCGGCCGGGATCGACCGGATCGTGATGCTCCTGGCCGAGGAGGCCAATATCCGCGAGGTCATCATGTTCCCGATGAACCAGCGCGCGGAAGACCTGCTGATGGGCGCGCCCTCGGAGCCGCTGAACGAGCAGCTGCGCGAGCTGCGGCTGCGCGTGGTGCCGAAGGACTGAGGCCGCGGCTGAGGCTGGCGGGCCTCAGAGCGGGCTGGCCGCGCCGATGCGGGCGCGGAGCAGGGCGTCGAGCCGGCGCAGGGCCTTGGGCTCAAGCAGCGGCTGGCGCGCCGCGGCGGCCAGCGCCGGGTCGCGGCTGATCCGGGCGAGGCCTTTGAGGAAACTGCCGAGATAGGCCGCCTCTGCGGCATCCGGCCGGGGCTGGGCGGCGAGCCGGGCGGCCAGACGCAGGTCGTCGCGCAGGGCCAGCGGGTCGGGCGGCGGCTGCGGGCCCGGCGCTTCGGCCGGCGGGTCGGGCAGGGCGGGCAGCAGGTCGAGCAACGCCTGCTGGAACCGGGTCAGGCTGTCGACCGGCTTGGCGAGGAAGGCCCGGGCCCCGGCCTCGAGCGCGGCGGGGCCGAGATCGGGATCGCCGCTGAGCACGAGGGCCGGCGGGGCGCCGGCGGCGGCGCGAAGCTCGCGGATCAGGCCGAGGCCGCTGCCGTCGGGCAGGCCGGGATCGACGATCACCGCATCGGGCCGGTAGGCGGCGAGATGGGCGCGGGCGGACTGCAGCGTGTCGGCGCGGCGCATCCGGCAGCCGGAGCGCCGGCAGAGCAGGCGCAGCGCCTCGGCGGCGAAGCGGCTGTCCTCGACGCAGAGCAGCACCAGCCCGTCGAACGGCAGCCGGCCGCGCCCCGCTGCGGGCAGCTGGATCGGGCTGTCGGGCGGGCAGGGCGAGGGCGGCATGGCGGGCTTTCGCGGGATCGTCCCAGAGAAGCGGCGGGAAGCTAAGATCGGGTAAAGGCCGCGGCGCGGCGGCGCGAGAGGGCAAAATTTCTGCGAAATTTTGGCGCGGGGCGGCCGGCGTCGCGCGGGGGCAGGGGGCGCGGCCATGAGGCGCGGCAGGCTGGCCCTTGCCTCGCCGGGGTGTTGGCCGCATATACGGGCAAGGCTTGGAGGGAGTGCGGGATGATCGGACGGCTGAACCACGTCGCCATCGCGGTGCCGGATCTGGAAGCGGCGGCGGCGCAGTATCGCTGCACGCTGGGCGCCGAGGTCGGCCCGGCGCAGGACGAGCCGGAGCATGGCGTCACCGTCATCTTCATCACCCTGCCCAACACCAAGATCGAACTGCTGCATCCCCTGGGCGCGGAGTCGCCGATCGGCGCCTTCCTTGCCAAGAACCCGGCGGGGGGCATCCACCATATCTGCTATGAGGTGGAGGATATCCTCGCGGCGCGCGACCGGCTGAAGGCCTCGGGCGCGCGGGTGCTGGGGACGGGGGAGCCGAGGATCGGCGCGCATGGCAAGCCCGTGCTGTTCCTGCACCCCAAGGATTTCAACGGCTGTCTCGTGGAGCTCGAACAGGCATGACCATCACCGCCGCCATCGTGCTGTTCTCGGTTTCCTGGTTCATGGTGTTCTTCATCGTGCTGCCGCTGCGCTTCGAATCGCAGGCGGATGCCGGCGAGGTGGTTCCGGGCACGCCGCGCTCCGCCCCCTCGGGCTTCGTGGTGCGGCGCAAGGCCTGGATCACCACGCTGGTCACCGTGGTGGTCTGGCTGGTGCTGGCGGGGATCATCCTCTCCGGGGTGGTCTCGGTCGACCTGCTGGACCGGCTGACCTGGGGCAACGTGAACGCCTGAGCCTCAACTGCGGTTCAGCCGGTGGAAGAGGTGGGTGAAGCTCGCCGCGCCCAGCACCGGCACCAGCAGGTTCACCAGGGGGATCGACAGCGGGATCGCCATCAGCGTGCCGGCGAGCCAGACACGGCCCGCATGACGGCTGCGCAGCGCCTTGGCGCCGGCGGGGCCGAGCCGGCGCATCGCCACCAGGGTGAAATACTCGCGTCCGAGCAGGAAGCCGTTCAGCCCCCAGAACAGCACTGGCGCCAGCGGTCCGGCGACGAAGTAGAGCACCAGCGCCACCAGGTTCACCGCGACGAGCAGGGCGAAGAAATTCGCGCTGTCGATCAGCTGGTCGCCGAAGCCGAGCTTCAGCGCCGGCGGCAGGCCGGGGTAGTGCCGGTCCTCCACCGCCTGGGCCACGTCGTCGAGGAAGAAGCCGGAGAAGGCCGAGGCGACCGGGATCATCAGGAAGACCGAAAGGCCGATCATCAAGAGGGCCGAGCCCCAGCCGACAATGTCGTCGAGCCCGGAAAAGCTGCCGACCCAGGGCAGGGTGATGCTGTCGGGCAGGAAGAGCTGCAGCGCCCAGAGGAAGCCGAAGGTGACTGCGGCGAGCAACGCCAGCGACAGGCCGACGCCGAGCAGCAGCACCCGGCGGAAGCGCCGGTCGCCGATCTGCGCCAGCGCCTTGAGGAAATCGCCGAGGATCATGCCTCCACCCAGGTGACGAGTTGGGCGAGATCCGGGCGCGGCCGGTCGGGCGGGGCGGCGGTCTCGGTCCCGAGATGGAGGATGCCGGCGACGAATTCCTGCGGGGCGAGGCCGAAGGCCTCGGTGACGAAGCCGCGGTCATGCGCCACCCAGCCGCTGAGCCAGTTCGCGCCCCAGCCCGCGGCCTC
>NZ_PZKG01000216.1 GCF_003034985.1 Cereibacter changlensis JA139 | reverse complement strand
TTGCGGCCATGCAGATCAACCGCGCCGGGGGCTTCTGGGCCGCGAGACTAGCGGTAGTCGGCGCCGAACAGCGGCAGTGTCCCAGGTGGTGGTGGAGGAGGCCGCGCGCGGAGCCTTCGGCGTAGCGCAGCGCGCGGCCGTGGGTGACGCTGGCGGTCATCGCCGATCTTCGGAGAAGGTTTGGGTTACGAGATCTGGAACCGACAACGGAGACGACGACGACCGATGACCGATGACCGATGACCGATGACAGAATGGCGCTGATCGAACTGGTTGAGAAGCAGGCCGATGGCGACCTCGTGCGCGAGATGCTGGCCTTCGCGGCCGAGCGGATCATGGAGGCCGAGATCGAGGGCCGGACGGGCGCGGCCAAGGGTGCGCGGACGCCGATGCGGGAGGTTCAGCGCAACGGATATCGCGACCGGGATTGGGATACCCGCGCGGGTCGGATAGCGCTGGAGATCCCAAAGCTGCGCAAGGGCAGCTACTTCCCAAGCTTCCTTGAGCCACGAAGGACCGCCGAGAAGGCCCTCGTGGCCGTGATCCAGGAAGCCTACGTCCACGGCGTCTCGACACGGTCAGTCGATGACTTGGTCAAGGCGATGGGCGCGGGCGGCATGTCCAAGAGCCAGGTCAGCCGTCTTTGCGCCGAGATCGACGAGCGGGTGAATGCCTTCCTGACCCGGCCGCTGGAGGGTGCATGGCCCTATCTCTGGCTCGACGCCACCTACGTGAAGGTGCGCGAGGGCGGGCGCATCGTCAGCCGTGCCGTGATAATCGCTGTGGCGGTCAACCAGGACGGCAAGCGCGAGGTGCTGGGCGTCGCCACCGGTCCATCTGAGGCGTTCGGGCGATGGCCCTCACCCTTCTGGACGGACTTCCTGCGGTAGCTGGCCGATCGCGGCCTGCGCGGCGTGAAGCTGGTGATCGCTGATGACCACAAGGGGCTGCGGGCCGCGGCGCGCCGCGTCTTCAACGCTATGCATCAACGTTGCCGCATTCACTGGATGAGGAACGCGCTGGCTCATGCCCCGGCCAAGCAGCGCACCGCGGTCGCGGCGATGCTGAAGACGATCTTCGCGCAGGAGACCAAGGCCGAGGCGGAGGCCCAGTGGCAGATCGTGGCCGATGCCCTGCGCGAGAAGCAGCCCAAGCTCGGGGCCCTGATGGACAGCTCCCGCGACGATGTCCTAGCCTATATGACCTTTCCCCGCGAGCACTGGACCCAGATCGCCTCGACAAACCCGCTGGAGAGGGTGAACCGTGAAGTGAAGCGCCGGTCGGACGTCATCGGCATCTTCCCCAACGACAAGGCCATCATCCGTCTCGTCGGCGCGTTCGCCATTATGCTCGAACCAATGGCGCACAATGGCTCACTGCTCGAGACCAACGACGAATGGGCGGTCGCAAGGCGATACATGTCGCTTCCGTCATGGGGCCGCGGTCGTCAATCAAAAATGCCCGCCCCGATCCACCCGCGGAACCTGTGGCGGCTCGCAGAACGTCAGGCGCGGGCGCTGCGGAGACCGCAGACATCGGAGCAGCGCCCGCGCCGGGATGCCTGCTCATGCCGGTCGTCACCCGGTGCTGCGATTGTGCCGCTGGCTCATGTCCGCACCGGTGTCATGCTTCCGTCCGTGGTCGGCGCGCCGCCGCCTACATGATGTCGGTGAGATCGGTTCCTGAGCGCCCATCTTTAAAACGCGCTCGAACGGATGTCCGGCGACAGCGACATATCCGGCGTTCTCAGGAACCGCGTCCCGGTAGGGACGTCGTCAGGGCGCGATCGCTGCACCGTCAGAAAGAACCTCCTTGCCCGCTCATTGATCCCTCAGCCCTTTACCCTCAGCCTGCGGCAGCTTCCCCATCCCGGGTCATGCGGAAATCCGTTCCGTCCATCCACATGCGGTGGAGCACCACGCCAATGCGCCGCGCGAGAGCGACCGTGGCGCGCTTTTGCCCGCGACGCCGGGCCACCTGCAGGCTCCAGGCTTTCAGCCAGCAGGGTTTCGCCCGATACATCATCACCGTCGCGGCATTGAAGAGGACCGTCCGCAGCGTGGCATCGCCTGCCTTGGTGATGTGGCCCACAACGTCGCGCTCCCCGGATTGGTCCCGCCGCGGGGTCAGTCCGACCCACGGCCCGACATCGCGCGATGATCGGAAGCGCGCCGGATCATCGATGGCCGCCCGCACGGTCAGCGCGACCAACGCCCCGACACCGGGCATGGTCATCATCCGTCGGCAGACCTCGTCCTGCCGTGCGAGATCACGCAGTCGGTGTTCAAGGGCGGCCAGATCCCGTCGCAGCGCCGCGCGTGCGCTCAGGATCGCCGTGGCCGCGGCCTCCAGCATGTCATTGCCCTCGACCAGTTCGCGAACCCGCGCCTCGTATTGGCCCCGGCCCACCGGACCCAGCTTCAGGCCGAAGTTGCGGAGCACGCCACGAAGCGACTGCTCGATATCCAGCAGCGCCTTCTGCACCGACCTGCGAGCGCCGAGCAGGGCACGAAGTTCCTGCGCCGAGACCGACTTGCAGTGAACGGGCCGGAACCAGCCCATGCGGAGCAGCTGCGCGATGCCTTCCGCATCGCGGCGATCAGTCTTGACAGGCATCGCCTTCAGGACCGCCTTGACCTGCCGCGTCTCCATCAGGACCGGGTCGAACCCCGCGGCGGCGAGACCATGGTGCAGCCATTGCGACAGCGGGCCGGCCTCAAGGCCGATTGCCGCGATGGACCACGGCAGGCCGCCCAAGAACGCGACAAAGGCCTCCGGCTCGCTGGCCACCTGCGCCCGCTTCAGGATCTGTCCATGTTCGTCGAGGATGCAGAACGCCGAACTTGCCAGCGATACGTCGATGCCGATGAATGCTTACATGTCGTCTTCCTCCCTTGTTGCACAGGGTGACGACCTTTCCCGTCCAGGCCGCCCCATGACGACATCTTGAAACCCTCGCGCGCGTGACCGACAATCCAACTGTCAGGCTGCCCGCAGTGGCCGCCTGATCAAGCCCTCACCACTCCGAGGGTCGGCGCTCCTACACCACTTAGCGTAATCGTCACGCCCCATCCGCGCTTTCGTCGATGCAGGATGGTGTCAGTCGCTCCGGCCCTTTGCCGGGGCCTGAGCAAGGAGGATGCGATGGGAATGTTTGCAGCTCTGGATGTATCGCAAGAGGAGACGGCGATCTGCGTGGTGCGCCAGGATGGCTCGCAGGTGGCTGAGGCGAAGGTGCCGACCTGCCCGGACGCCATTGCCGACTGGCTTACGGCACGAACCGAAGACCTCGAACGGGTCGGGATGGAGACCGGCCCGCTGGCCGTCTGGCTCTGGAACGCGCTGACGGAGCGGCAGGTACCGATAGTCTGCATGGATGCCCGCCACGCAAGCGGCGTTCTGAAGATGATGCCGAACAAGACCGACCGGCATGACGCCCGCGGCCTCGCGCAGATCGTCCGCACCGGTTGGTTCAAGGCCGCGCAGATCAAGAGCCACGACGCCTATGTCAACCGGGCCATGCTGACGGCGCGTGAGGCTCTGGTCGGCATGCGCGTCCGGCTCGAGAACGAGATCCGGGGGCTGCTGAAAACCTTCGGCGTCATGTTCGGAAAGCGGGTCGGCGGCTTCAAGCGCCGGGCCGAGGAGATCATCGAAGACGAACTGGCGGTCGCCCCGGAACTCGTGCCGATCTTCGAGGCCCTGGTGCAGGCGCGCCGCGACATCCTCGCCCGCATCGCTGCGCTCGACGGCAGGATCCGCGCAGTTGCCAAGCGGCATGCAACGGTCCGCCTGCTGATGACCGCGCCAGGCGTCGGGCCGATTACCGCCATGGCGGTGGTTGCTGCCTTCGATGACGCGTCTCGTTTCCGACGTTCGTCCAGCGCGGGCGCCTATCTCGGGCTCACACCGCGACGCTACGAGTCCGGAGAGATCAGCCGGAACGGGCGGGTGTCCAGACGGGGAGACGGCTTCACCAGGAAGTGCCTGTTCGAAGCGGCGAATGCCATCTTCTGCCGAAACCTCGGCTGTCCCCGCCTGCGGGACTGGGCCAAGGCGATTGCCGAGAGAACCGGGCCGCGCAAGGCCAAGGTTGCGCTGGCCCAGAAGCTGGTGGTCACCCTGCACGCCATGTGGCGCACCAACACGCCCTTCCGGGAGGTCGTGATGGCGTAGTAGACGAACCATAAAAAGACGCTGACCTTCAGCGCGACGGAATGCGTCCAGCCGGGACGCGCGGCGAGGGTGAGATCGCTCCCACGGCTGCGGCAACGACCGCGCACACCACTTCGATCCACCCGACCCTGAACGCCAACATGCGGCCCCTCGCGGCGACCGCGGAGAGAACCTCAGAGCCCGGCACGCAGAACGAACCGCAGCAAGATCAGCCCTTGACCAAGTCGATTAGAGAACGCCGTGGGACACTATCC
>NZ_PZKG01000215.1 GCF_003034985.1 Cereibacter changlensis JA139 | reverse complement strand
GGCTTCGGGATCCAAAAGGGGGCGATCGCCTCGACCGTGTGCCACGACCATCACAACATCGCCGTGGTGGGCGCGGATTACGCCGACATGGCGCTGGCCGCGAACCGGCTGGGCGAGATCGAGGGCGGATTCGTGGTGGTGGAGGGAGGCAGGGTGCTGGCCGAACTGGCGCTGCCGGTGGCGGGGCTGATGAGCCTCGAGCCTTTCGAGGTGGTGCGCGACGCTTTGGTGGATCTGCGGGCGGCGGCGCGGTCGCTGGGCGTCACGCTGGAGGAGCCCTTCCTGCAGCTGGCCTTTCTCGCGCTGCCGGTGATCCCGCATCTGAAGATCACGGATCACGGCATGGTCGATGTGGACCGGTTCGAAGTCATTCCCTGACGTTCCGCCAATCTGCCCGAAGGTGCTGGCGGAGCGTCAGGGAATGCTCCGGCGGGGAGCGGCGCCGGAGTGGGATCAGTAAGCCCGGATCAGCAGGGGCCGTAGAAGGTCTGGCCGCGGGCGTTGCGGTAGGTGCACTGGCCGTTGCTGTTCTGGCCGATCAGGCTGCCGGCGATGGCGCCGGTGGCCGCGCCGACAGCGGCGCCGGTCAGACGGTCGTCGTCACCCGAGACAGCGGCGCCGAGCGCCGCGCCGGTCAGGGCGCCGGCGGCCTGGTTCTGGTTCGGGGTTTCGCAGCCGGCCAGAACGGCCATGATCGGCAGAGCGAGGAAAATCTTCTTCATGATATGTCTCCAGACAGATGAGCTGTGTTGGCAACACGCGAAGCCGGTCGCCGGTTCCGTGCGACCATTGGAGGAGACGGCAGGCCGGCGGCAATCCGCGCTGGCGTTCCTTATTCGTTCTTGAACCGTCCGGGTTTTTGCGGCACCTTCCGCCTTGCGGAGCTTCTAGCCTTGGACAAGCGCCGGCGACTTCAAGTAGGTAGAAGAGAGCGACGGAGAGGGACCATGCCGCACAGTTACTACGACTTCTTCGCCGGCGGCGGGATGGCGGGCTTCGGCCTCGGCTCCGACTGGCAGTGCCTCTTCGCCAATGACATCGACGCCAAGAAGGCGGCCAGCTACCGGGTGAACCACGGCGGCGGCAAGGAGCTGCTGCTGAAGGACGTGGCGCAGGTGACGGCCGACGAGATCCCGGGGACCGCCGATCTGGTCTGGGCCTCGTTTCCCTGCCAGGACCTGTCGCTGGCCGGCAAGGGCGCCGGTCTGGCAGGCAAGCGCAGCGGCATGTTCAAGCCGTTCTGGCAGCTGGTCTGCGACCTGACGGATGAGGGCCGCGGCCCGAAGATGGTGGCGGTCGAGAACGTCTATGGCGCGATCACCAGCAATGGCGGGCGGGATTTCCACACGCTGGCCGCCTCTTTCGCCGATCTGGGCTACCGCTTCGGCGCCGTGGTGGTCGACGCCGTGCATTTCCTGCCGCAGTCGCGGCCGCGCTTCTTCATCATCGGCATCCGCGGCGACCTGCGCCTGCCCGAGAGCTGCCTGCAGGCCGCGCCCTCGCCGGTCTGGCACCCGCCGGCGCTGGTCGAGGGCCACAACCTGCTGTCGGCCGAGGCCAAGGAACGCTGGGTCTGGTGGAACCTGCCCGTCCCCGCCTCGCGCGAGAGCACACTGGCCGAGCTGATCGAGGAGGACCCCAAGGGGGTGACCTGGCACAGCAAGGCCGAGACGGCCTATCTGCTGTCGCTGATGACCGACCTGAACCGCAAGAAGGTCGAGGCGGCGAAGCAGCTCGGCACGCGCAAGGTCGGCACGGTCTACCGCCGCACCCGTCCCGATGCCGATGGGGTGAAGCGCCAGCGGGCAGAGGTCCGCTTCGACGACATCGCCGGCTGCCTGCGCACGCCGTCGGGCGGGTCGAGCCGCCAGACCATCATGGTGGTGGAGGGCAGATCGGTGCGCTCGCGGCTGCTGTCGCCGCGCGAGGCGATGGCGCTGATGGGCCTGCCCGAGAGCTTCATCCTGCCGGAGCGCTACAACGATGCCTACAAGCTGGCGGGGGACGGCGTCGCCGTGCCGGTGGTCCGGCATCTGGCGCAGGGGATCTTCGAGCCGGTGCTGAAGCGCAACCGGCTGGCGCTGGTGGCCTGAGCTCGGCTAGACCCGGGCCATGATGCAGCGCAATCCGGATGACACCAACTACCCGCCGTTCGAGACGGAGGATCTCCGCTCGAACCTCGCCGCCTTCCTGGCGACGCCTTTCGACGATCCCGTGCTGGGGCGGCCCCGCGCCGTGGGCTCCTTCACCTGGGGCGTCTATGCCTTCTTCGACTATGATGGCGAGCCGATCTATGTCGGCCAGACCAAGGAGAAGATCAGCACCCGGATCCGCCGGCACCTGACCAACCAGCGCACCGACGCCGTCGCCATGTCGGTGCTCGACCCGTTCGAGGTGTTCGAGGTGGAGGTTTGGCCGCTGCCGCAATTCGAGCGGACCGCGAAGAAGGATGCCGGGGCCAAGGCGCATCTCGATGCGCTGGAGCATCTGGTCTACCAGCAGGCGGTGGCCGGCAGCGTGTTCAAGGCGATCCTGAACGAGAAGAACCCGCCGGCGCCGGTCATGGCGGTGGAGGCGCCGTCCTCGCTGCGCTTCCGGCTGGTCTCCGACGGCGTGCACAGAATCAGGTCGCATCCGGATTTCCGTATCGCCCGCCGGGCGCTGATCCTGTCGCGGCTGGCCCAGGTGATCTCGGAGCGCAAGGTGCAGGGCGGCCTGCGCCGGGTGCTGCTGACCCAGGCCAAGCGGCTGCAATGGCTGGCGGACCGGCGCTATACCGCGCTGGGCGGCGAGGCCTCGGTCGAGCGGGAGGAGAGCGAGGAGGAGTGAGGTCCGCTCCCGACGCGGCGGCCGGAAAGACGAAAGCCGCCCCGGAGGGCGGCTTTTCGGTCTTGGGAAGATTTTGGTGGAGCCAGGCGGGATCGAACCGCCGACCTCTTGAATGCCATTCAAGCGCTCTCCCAACTGAGCTATGACCCCACCGGAGTGCGAAGCGTTTCGGCTTCGCTTGGGCTATCTAGTGAACCGCGAGAGAGGGCGCAAGAGGAAAAAGCGCCCTCTCCGTCATCTTCTCAGACGTCTTCCTCGTCGCTGGCCACATCGGCCAGATCGTCGAGCGACACGTTGTCGTCGGCGTCGTCTTCCAGCAGGTCGTCATCGACATCGCTGTCTTCGGTCGAGCTGGTTTCCAGCAGGTCGTCATCGGTTTCCAGATCGTCCACCAGAACGTCGTCGTCCTTCTCGGGAGCGACGCGGGCGATGACCGCGGCGACGGCCTTGCGGCGGGCGCTTTCGATATCGACGACCTCGCCCGTGTAGGGGCTGACGATCGGACTGCGGTTCAGGTCATAGAAGCGTTTGCCTGTCGTCGGGCAAATGCGCTTCGTGCCCCATTCTTCTTTGGGCATGGTGATCCCCTTGCAAGGCTGGCTGGTGCAGAATTGCAGTCGCTTGCCACAAGGGCGGGCGGGTGTCAAAGCCTTTCGCGGCAGGCTTGCGCGCTCGTGATGGCGTGGCGGAGCAGGGCGAATTTTCTGCGAAAATTCGGGGGGCGCGTTTCTGCGAAAACGCGGGAGGGGATCTTTCGCAGAAAGATCGTGGTGCGGAGTCTTCGCAGAAGACTCCGGCTTTCGGCTTCGGCTCGGGGTGGGCATTCTCATTTTTGGTGTTTCGGGCTTTCGCCGCGCGGGGTTGCGGCTATTCTGCGCCTCCCGTTCCCGGAGACTTCATGCCCGTCCTGCCCGGCCCGCCCCCCGTCGAGATCACCCTGCGCCGTTCGGCGCGGGCCCGGCGGTTTTCGCTGCGCGTCTCGCGGCTCGACGGGCGGGTCACCCTGTCTTTGCCCATGGGCGCGCGCGAGGCCGAGGCGATGGCCTTTGTCCGCGACCAGGAAGGCTGGCTGAGGCAGGCGCTGGCCGGGGTGCCGCAGACGGCGGTGGTGGGGCTCGGTACGCTTCTGCCGGTGGAGGGCAGGCGGCTGACGATCCGCGAGGGCAAGGGGCGCTCGCCGCGGATCGAGGACGATTCGCTCCTGGTGCCGGGCGATCCGGCGCGGGTGGCGGTGCGGGTGGCGACCTTCCTGCAGGCGCGGGCCCGCGACCGGCTGGCCGAGGCCTGCGACCGGCATGCGGGGGCGCTGGGGCGGCCCTATGCGCGGCTGACGCTGCGCGACACGCGCTCGCGCTGGGGCTCCTGCACCGCGGACGGGTCGCTGATGTTCTCCTGGCGGCTGATCCTCGCCCCGCCGGAGGTGCTGGACTACGTCGCGGCGCATGAGGTGGCGCATCTGGCCGAGATGAACCACTCGCCTGCCTTCTGGGCCGTGGTGCAGCGGCTGCTGCCGGGCTATGCCGCGCCGCGCCGCTGGCTGAAGACCCATGGGCAGGTGCTGCACGGCTTCCGCTTCGGGGCCTGACCGATT
This sequence comes from Cereibacter changlensis JA139, assembly GCF_003034985.1. Taxonomy (GTDB): domain Bacteria; phylum Pseudomonadota; class Alphaproteobacteria; order Rhodobacterales; family Rhodobacteraceae; genus Cereibacter; species Cereibacter changlensis. The sequence continues at coordinate 64 of NZ_PZKG01000215.1, read as the reverse complement.
CTGCCATTGACCGCGCGGCAAGGCTGGTGCTTGGCTCATCCCCATGCTGATCCACACCCGCCCC
>NZ_PZKG01000214.1 GCF_003034985.1 Cereibacter changlensis JA139 | reverse complement strand
CGCCTGTCGTTCCACCTCGACCCATCTGGAGCATGCCGGCCTCGTGCAGTCGCGCCGCGAGGGGCGCTTCATCATCTACACCGCGGCCTATCCGGCGCTGGCCGGGCTGGTGGACTTCCTGATGCGGGAATGCTGCCAGGGCCACCCCGAACTCTGCGCCCCCGGCCTTTCCGGCGGGGACCCCGACCAACCGACCGACAGGAGCACCGCCCCGTGACCGCGCCCGCCCCGAGCCGCCGGCTCTCCTTCCTCGACCGCTACCTGACGCTGTGGATCTTCGCCGCCATGGCGCTCGGCATCCTGCTGGGCAGCGTCTTCGCCGGGCTGCCGGACCGGCTGGACGCGCTGTCGGTCGGCTCGACCAACATCCCGATCGCCATCGGGCTGATCCTGATGATGTACCCGCCGCTGGCCAAGGTGCGCTACGAGGAGCTGCCGCAGGTCTTCGCCGACAAGCGGGTGCTGATGCTGTCCCTGGTGCAGAACTGGATCATCGGCCCGGTGCTGATGTTCGCGCTGGCGGTGATCTTCCTGCGCGACCAGCCGGAATACATGACCGGGCTGATCCTGATCGGGCTGGCGCGCTGCATCGCCATGGTGCTGGTCTGGAACCAGCTGGCGCGGGGCGACAGCCAGTATGTGGCGGGACTGGTGGCCTTCAACTCGATCTTCCAGATCCTGTTCTTCTCCACCTATGCCTGGATCTTCCTGACCGTGCTGCCGCCGCTCTTCGGGCTGGAGGGCAGCGTGATCGACGTGGGATTCCGCACCGTCACCGAGGCGGTGCTGCTCTATCTCGGCCTGCCCTTCCTCGCCGGCTTCCTCACCCGGCGGCTGCTGATCGCCCGGCGCGGCGCGGAGTGGTACAGCGAGGTCTTCCTGCCGAAGATCAGCCCGATCACGCTTCTGGCGCTGCTGTTCACCATCGTCGCGATGTTCAGCCTGAAGGGCGGCGACGTGCTGCGCCTGCCGCTCGACGCCTTGCGGATCGCCATTCCGCTGACGCTCTACTTCGCCATCCAGTTCCTCGTCAGCTTCGCCATGGGCCGCTGGATCGCCAAGGATTATCCGCGCACCACCGCCATCGCCTTCACCGCAGCCGGCAACAATTTCGAGCTGGCCATCGCCGTGGCCATCGCCGCCTACGGCCTCGCCTCGCCGGTTGCCTTCGCCGCCGTCATCGGCCCGCTGGTGGAGGTGCCGGTGCTCATCCTGCTGGTGCAGGTGGCGCTGCGCCTCGGCGCGCGCTGGTTCCCCGGCGACGCCGCACTCAAGGAAACCGCATGATCCCCGACCTGCCGAACCTCGTTCCCGACGCGCTGCCGCTGCCGCACATCGACGGCCCGCCGCCGCGCATCCTGCTGCTCTACGGCTCCTTGCGCGGGCGCTCCTACAGCCGCTTCGCCACGCTGGAGGCCGAGCGCCTGTTGCAGCATCTGGGGTGCGAGACGCGGATCTTCCACGCCAACGGCCTGCCGCTGCCCGACGACGCCGAGGCCTCGCATCCCAAGGTGCAGGAGCTGCGCGAACTCTGCCTCTGGTCCGAGGGCCAGGTCTGGACCAGCCCGGAGCGGCACGGGGCGATGACCGGGGTGATGAAGTCGCAGATCGACTGGATCCCGCTGGCGCTGGGGGCGGTCCGCCCGACCCAGGGCCGGACGCTGGCGCTGATGCAGGTCTCCGGCGGGTCGCAGAGCTTCAACGCGCTGAACCAGATGCGCATCCTCGGCCGCTGGATGCGGATGCTGACCATCCCGAACCAGTCCTCGGTCGCCAAGGCCTATCAGGAGTTCGACGAGGCCGGGCGGATGCGTCCATCCAGCTATTACGACCGGATCGTCGACGTGATGGAGGAGCTGGTGAAGATCACCCTCTTGACCCGCGATGTCTCCGCCCACCTGACCGACCGCTACAGTGAGCGCAAGGAGGCGGCGGCGAAGCTGCAGGAGCGGCTGCAGATGAAGGACGCCATCGGATGAGCACGGCGCGACGCTGGCCGGTGATCTCCGCCCTGGGCGTGGTGGAGATCTTCGCCTGGGGCAGCAGCTACTACCTGATGGCGGTGCTGGCCGCGCCGATCGTTGCAGGCACCGGCTGGCCGCTGGCCTGGGTGGTCTCGGCCCTGTCCTTCGGCCTGGCCTGCGCCGGCCTCGCCTCGCCCCGGGTCGGCTTGGCCATCGCCCGCTTCGGCGGCCGCCCTGTGCTGGCCGCGGGTTGCGGCCTGCTGGCCGCGGGCCTCGCTCTCATCGCCGCCGCCCCTAGTCTCGCCGTGTTCTACGCCGGCTGGGGACTGATTGGCCTCGGGATGAGCGCCAGCCTCTATGACCCGGTGTTCTCGACCCTCGGCCGGCTCTACCGGCAGGACGCCCGCTCGGCGATCACCGTGCTGACGCTCTGGGGCGGCTTCGCCAGCACGGTCTGCTGGCCGCTGTCGAGCTGGCTGCTTGAAGCGTTCGGCTGGCGCGGCGCGGCGCTGACCTATGCCGCGATCCACCTGCTCGTTTCCGTCCCGCTGATCCTCGGCCTCGTGCCGAAGGAGGCCGAGGCGCCGCCGCCCCTCCGCGACCCCGGCGCGCGCCCGGTGCGGCTGGCGGGGCGCGAGCGGGCGGCCTTCGCGATCATGGCGGGGATCGTCGTCACCGCCGGGCTCGCCGTGACCATGATCTCGGTGCATCTGCTGACCCTGCTGCAGGCGCGGGGGTTAGGGCTATCCGAAGCGGTGGCCGTCGGCGCGCTGCTCGGCCCGGCGCAGGTCGCGGCGCGTCTGGTCGAGATGGCGGGCCGCGGCCGGCACCACCCGGCCTGGACCATGCTCTTCGCGACCGGCTGCGTCGCTTTGGGGCTCGCGCTGCTGGCGCTCGGCCTCGTACTGCCGGCGCTGGCCATCCTGTTCTACGGCGCGGGCAACGGCATCTTCTCCATCGCCCGGGGGGCGCTGCCGCTGGCGATCTTTGGCCCCGAGCGCTACCCTTCGCTGATGGGGAAGCTGGCCCGCCCCTCTCTGTTGGCGCAGGCGGCGGCGCCGATGATCGGCGGGGCGCTGATCGTCGGTCAGGGGCCCGCCGTGACCCTTGCGGTGATCGCGACGTTGGGGACGCTCAACCTCGGGTTGTCGGCGCTGCTGCTGGTGCTCGGCTGCCACCGCGCGGCGCTCGCCCCGGCCTGACACGAAGAAGTGAGGGCGCGGGCGGCGGGTATTGGCTATGATCGCTGGGCTCTTCGGCTCCCCGCCGATCCTGCGCAGCTACCCGCGCCCCTTTCTCGCCAAAGTGAGTTCCCGCCATGGATGTATCACAAGAGACCCTTGAGAACGTCGTCGCGGCGGAGGCGGATCACCGTATCGCGAACCACATGTCCATGCTGTCCAGCTATGTCCGGCTGAAGGTCGGCGAGCTGGCCTCGCTGCCGGAAGCCCCCGAGAAGACCAGCACCCTGCGGCTGGTCGAGAGCATCGGCGCCCAGATCGCCGCGGTGGCCGAGCTGCACCGCATGCTGACCCATCGCGGCCGCCTCCCCTCCGGCAACATCGGCGCGCAGCTCAAGCGCCTCTGCGACGCCTTCCGCGCCGGGCCGGCCTGCCGGGCCGATATCCTCTACGAGGGCGACCCGGACTGCCTGCTGCCGGTGCGCAAGGTGCTGCCGGTGTCGCAGATCGTCAGCGAGGCGGTAACGAATGCGCTGAAATACGGCTGCAAGGCCGGGCTCACCGGCAAGGTCACCGTCAGCTGCCGCAGGCAGCCCGAGGGCGGGCTGCTGATCACAGTCGCAGACAGCGGCGACGGGTTTGCGGAAGGCGGCGGGCCGCCGTCGCAGGGCATAGGCTTCCACCTGATGCAGGCGCTGGCCGCGCAGGTAGAAGGCGAGATCGGCTATGCCGCCTCGCCCGAGGGGCTGACCTTCAGCCTGCGGCTTCCCGACTGAGCCGCCGCCCTACCATTGATAGCCGATGCGCAGCGACCCGCTGAGGTCGCTGGAATTGCCGGAATACTCGCCGTTCACCGTGCCGTCGATATAGACCCCGTTACCCGCCGCCATGCCGACCGAGGCGGAGAGCAGCAGCGCGTCGCGGTCCCGCGTCGCGCCGCTGACCGGGAAGGAGACATCCGGGATGGTGAGGAAGGAGCGGTCCGACGCGTCGCCCTCTTCGAACTCATGCGCCCAGGCCGCGCGCAGCCCGAGCGTGGGCCGGTTCGAGGCGCCGGCGGGCCATTCGAAGGCCACCCCCAGCTCCGAGCGCAGCGAGCGCCGGGTCTCGGCCTCGTAGCGCAGCCCGAAGGTGTCGGCGCCGGAGCGCAGCGTCTCGGAATAGGCCGGAGTCTTGATCGACTGAGCCCGGAGCCCGGCGAAGGGGGTGAAGCGGCCGATGCGGTAGCCAGCCTCGACATGCGCGGCGACGCTGTCCGCCGTCGCCTCGCCGGTGAAGCGGTCCTCGCCGGCGACGGTGACGGTCCGATCAGTGCTGATGTCGCTGCGGCCGAAGGCCAGCGCGCCCTCGACATAGAAGGCCTCCATCGCCTTGCGGGCGCTCAGT
>NZ_PZKG01000213.1 GCF_003034985.1 Cereibacter changlensis JA139 | reverse complement strand
CCCGGACCCCACCCCCCGAGGATATTTTTTCGACAGGAAAGGGGGGAGGGGGAGTTGGTGCGGTTGATGGGCGCGGCGGTCATCCGTTTTTCCGGCTGGTGCGAAGCGGGGCGCGACCGTATCACTGGGGGCAAGCTGGAGGAGATGCCCATGAACGCGCTGCGCCCCGATGTCGATCCCGATGGTCTGATGGAGTTTTCGGTGGTCTTCACCGACCGCTCGCTGAACCACATGTCCGCGAAGTTCCAGGTCGTGATGCGCGACATTTCCTCGATGCTGAAGGAGGTCTATCACGCCGAGGCGGTGGCCCTGGTGCCGGGGGGTGGCTCCTACGCGATGGAGGCGGTGGCCCGGCAGTTCGCGACCGGGCGGCAGGCGCTGATCGTGCGGAACGGCTGGTTCTCCTATCGCTGGACGCAGATCCTCGACGCGGGCGGGTTCGCGGCGGGTCAGACGGTGGTGATGGCGCGGCCTGCGGGCAACGGGGCACGGGCGGCCTTTGCCCCGCCGCCGATCGAGGAGGTGGTGGCGCGGATCGCCGAGGCCCGGCCCGACGTGGTCTTCGCGCCGCATGTCGAGACCTCGGCCGGGCTGATCCTGCCGGATGACTATATCGCGCGGATGGCGGCGGCGGCGCATGAGGTGGGGGCGCTGATGGTGCTCGACTGCATCGCCAGCGGTTGCGTCTGGGTGGATATGGCGGCGACCGGGGTCGATGTGCTGATCTCGGCGCCGCAGAAGGGCTGGTCGGCCTCGCCTTCGGCGGGGCTTGTCATGTTCTCGGCCCGGGCGTTGGCGCGGCTGGAGGAGACGGCGTCGAATTCCTTCGCGCTCGATCTGAAGAAATGGCGCAGCATCATGGCGGCCTATGAGGCGGGCGGGCATGCCTATCATGCCACCATGCCGACCGATGCGCTGGTCGGCTTCCGCGATGCGATGGCCGAGACGAAGGCGTATGGCTTCGAGGCGCTGAAGGCGGCGCAATGGGAGCTGGGGGCCGGGGTGCGGGCGATGCTGGCGGAGAAGGGCGTGGCCTCGGTCGCGGCGGAAGGCTTCGGCGCGCCGGGGGTGGTGGTGAGTTTCACCGAGGATCCCGAGGTGCAGAACGGCAGGAAGTTCCTGGCGGAAGGCATGCAGATCGCGGCGGGCGTGCCGCTGCAGGTCGGCGAGGGCGAGGGGTTCCGCACCTTCCGGCTCGGGCTCTTCGGGCTGGACAAGCTTTATGATGTCGAGGGCACGCTGGCGCGGCTGAAGGGCGTGCTCGACCGCGTGCTTTAACGCACGCCGAGCCCGGCCTTCATCAGGGTCTTGCGCACCGGGGCGAGGGAATACATCGCGTTGAGCATCGTGGCGCGCAGGTCGCGCCAGACCGGATCGCCCAGCATCGAGGCCCGGTTCAGCGCGTCGATGCCCATGATGCGGGCCTGAACCTCCAGATGGCGGCGGCGGTGGTAGGCCTCGAGCATCGCCGGTTCGCCGAGCGTCTCGGGGCGCGCGAGGTCGAGGAGGGCTGCGAGATCGGCGAGGCTCATGTTCAGACCCTGCGCGCCGATCGGCGGCATGACATGCGCGGCTTCGGCCATCAGGGCGGTGCGCTCGCCGGTCATCCGCTCGGCGATCTGGCTGATGATCGGCCAGAGGGTGCGGCGCGAGGCGAGGCGGAGCGGGCCGAGGATGCCGCAGGAGCGGGCGTCCATCGCCGCCTCGAACGCCGGCGCCGGGAGGGCCTGCAGGCGCTGCGCCTCGGCGCCGGTCTCCATCCAGACGATGGCGGAGGCGGGCTGGCCGTCGCGGTCGGGCAGGGGGACGAGGGTGAAGGGGCCGCCGGACCGGTGGATCTCGGTCGAGACGTTCCGGTGCGGCACATCATGGGTGACCGTGAAGGCCAGCGCCTTCTGGCCGTAGCGCATGACCCGGGCGCCGATGCCCAGAGCCTCGCGCACGGGCGAGTTGCGGCCATCGGCGCCGATCAAGAGCCGGGCCGAGACGCGGCTGCCGTCGGTCAGGCTGATGACGGCCTCGCTTTCGCGGGTGAGCACGCTGCGGGTGGCGGTGCCGGGGCGGAAATCGACATTGGGCAGCGTGGCGAGATGGGCGACCATCTCGCGCCGCAGGAGCCAGTTCGGCAGGTTCCAGCCGAAGGGCTGGTCGGAGATGTCGGAAGCGTCGAAATCCTTGACGATGCGCGGCTCTTCCACGGCGCCGCCGGCGTCGATGATGCGCATGACCTGCAGGGGCGCGGCATGGGGCGCGAGGCGGTCCCAGAGGCCGGCCGCCTGCAGCACCGGGATCGAGGGTTGCAGGAAGGCGGTGGAGCGCAGGTCGGCGCCCTCGGCCTCGGCCGAGATGACGGGCGGGGCGGGATCGACGCAGATCACGTCATAGCCCGCCGAGGCGAAGCCCGCGGCCGCGGTCAGCCCGGCGACGCCGCCGCCGGAGATCAGGATGTCTGTGCGGATGCGGGTCATCGGATGGTCCCCCTCGGGATGGATTGCGTCGGACGGGGAGATAGCGCGTCAGCCGAAGGTGACGAGCACCAGCGCGATGAGCACGACCGGCACCAGCGCCAGCGCGGTCATGGCGAGAGCGACGACGCCCCATGTCATCACCGCGACGCTGACGCCGGCCACCACGAGGATCAGCCCGAGGAAGAAGGCGACCTCGCCCTGGGTGACGGTCTTCTTGTAGCCGTCGAGCTGCGGGATGGTGGAATTGTCGGCGGGGTGGGGGGTGGTCATGATCGGTCTCCGGTGGTTCGGCTGGTAGATAGGCGCAAAGTGTCGCAGCAGCACCTGTCATTTCGTCGCAGCCGGTCAGGGCTGCAGCGGATCAGGGCAGCAGCCGGGCGAGGAAGTCGGAGAGATCGAGCGTGTGGTGGTGGATATGCGGGGCGGGGGCCGCCTCGGGCGCCACATGGACGGTGCGCATGCCCATCTGGTGCGGGGCGAGCAGGTTGCGGGCGTCATCCTCGAACATCGCGGCGGTGGCGGGGCTGAGGCTGTCGGCGGCGAAGACCGTCTCGAAGGCGACACGCTCGGGCTTGGGGCGGTAGCCAGCGTGCTCGACGCCATAGACCGCGTCGAACAGGCCGGAGAGGCCGCGCGCCGCGATCACCCGCTCGGCATAGGGGGCCGAGCCGTTGGTGAAGACGATCTTGCGCCCCGGCAGGTCGCGGATGCGGGCGGCGAGCAGCATGTCCTTCTCGAGATGATCGAGGGTGATGTCATGCACATGGGTCATGTAGGGCGCGGGATCGACGCCGTGTTCGGTCATCAGCCCGGCCAGCGTGGTGCCGTAGGTGCGCCAGTAGTGGCTGCGCAGCCGGTCGGCCTCGGCCCGTTCGACCTTGAGCGCGGTCATCACCCAGTCGGTCATTCTCACTTCGATCTGGTCGAAGAGGCGGGCCGAGAGCGGGTAGAGGGTGTTGTCGAGGTCGAAGACCCAGCCGCGGACGTGGGAAAAATGATGCGCTACCATGGCCGCGACCCTATCCCGCAGGCCCGGGCGCGGCAATGCTTTGCGGTTGCTTCCGGCGGCGCGGCGCGGATAACGTCGCCGGATATTGCCAGTGACGAAAGGCCGATCCTCCCGTGCAGAAAGATGCCTATACGCTGATCCTCGAGGCGATCGACGCCGGGGTCTACAAGCCGGGCGACCGGCTGGTCGAATCCGAGCTGGCCGAGCGGCTGGGCGTGTCGCGCACCCCGGTGCGGGAGGCGCTGCAACGGCTGGAGACGCAGTCGATGCTGACGCGCGACGGGCGCAGCCTGATCGTCGCCTCGCTGGACCACAACCAGCTGGCCGAGCTTTATGCGGTGCGCACCGAGCTGGAGGGTCTGGCGGCGCGGCTGGCGGCGCGGCATGCGACCGACGAGGAGGTGCGGGTGCTGCGCGGCATGGTCGAGGATGACAAGCACCTGCTGGCGGGCGATCCCCGGGCGCTGAGCCGGGCCAACAAGCGGTTCCACAAGCAGATCCATCTGGCCTCGCACAACCGCTTCCTGGTGCAGCAGCTCGATCTGGTGCATCGGTCGATGGCGCTGATGGCCACGACCTCCTTCGCGGCCGAGGGGCGGGACGAGGTGGCGATGGCCGAGCATGAGGAGATCGTGCGGGCCATCGAGCAGCGCGACGGCGAGGCGGCCTATCAGGCGCTGCGCAACCACATCTCCAAGGCCTTCGAGACCCGGCTGCGGGTCGACGCCGGGGAGCTGCGGCTGCGCTAGGGCGGCGGTTCCGTGGGCGGGAAATGGCCGTGGCTGGTCTTGTCCCAGTAGAAGGGCGCGGCCAGCATCTCGATCCCCGCCTTGTAGGAGGCCAGCGCGCCCAGAAGGTAATAGACCGGCGTCGTCGGCACCCAGAGCGGGCTGAGCCGGCGCCGTGTCAGCCGCAGCGCCAGGATGCCGATCAGGATGTTCACCGCCTCGGCTCCGACGAACAGCGCGACCAGCGCCCTGAGCAGCGGTTCTGGCAGGCTACTCGCCGGATGCGGCAGGCCGAGGCTGAGCAGCCAGAACGACCAGAGCAGCGGCGCCAGCAGGAATT
>NZ_PZKG01000212.1 GCF_003034985.1 Cereibacter changlensis JA139 | reverse complement strand
GCGACGTGGTGCCGGTGGACGGGCAGGAATGGACCTCCGACCCCTGGACGGTGACCGAGCGCGACGGCCGGCTCTATGGCCGGGGCGCCTGCGACATGAAGGGCTTCGTGGCGCTGGCGCTGGCGGCGCTGCCAAAGGCGCTGGAGGCGGGGGTGTCGCGGCCATTGCAGCTGGCGCTGAGCTATGACGAGGAGTTCGGCTGCGTCGGCGCGCCGGCGATGATCGCCGAGATGGCCCGCAGCCTGCCCAAGGCCTCGGCGGTGATCGTGGGCGAGCCGTCGCGCATGGCGGTGGTGACGGCGCACAAGGGCAGCCCGGCCTTCCGGGTGCATGTGCGCGGCCACGAGGTGCATTCCTCGATCCTGCACACCGGGGTCAGCGCCATCATGACCGGCGCGAAGCTGATCGACTGGGCAAACCGGATGAACGAGGCCAACCGCGCCCGGCAGCCCTCGGCGGTGGCGGGGCTCTTCGACCCGCCCTGGACCTCGCTGCATGTCGGCACCATCTCCGGCGGCACCGCCGAGAACATCACCGCCGCCGACTGCCGCTTCGGCTTCTCCTTCCGCATCGTGCCGGACGAGACGCCTGCCGACTGGATCGCGGCGCTGAAGGCCGAGGCGGCGCGGCTGGAGGCCGAGATGCAGGCGGTGCATCCCGACACCGGCATCACCCTGACCCCGAGCTACGAGGTGCCGCCGCTGCGCCCCGAGACCGATGGCGAGGCCGAGGCGCTGGCCCGCCGCCTGACCGGCGACAACGCCACGCGGGTGGTGAGCTACGGCACCGAGGCCGGCCAGTTCCAGGCCGAGGGCTATTCGGCGGTGGTCTGCGGCCCGGGCGACATCGCTCAGGCGCACCAGCCCGACGAGTATCTCGAAGTCTCGCAATTCGAAGCGGGCGAGGCTTTCCTCGACCGCCTGATCCAGCAGCTCGCCGCGAAAGATCCCGCCTGATGATGCACTTCCCGATCTCGATGGCGGTCCCCGCCCGGTTCCTTGCGCCGCTGCCTGCCGCCTGCGACGTGGTGGTGATCGGCGGCGGAGTGGTGGGGGTGATGACCGCCTGGTTCCTCGCCGAGCGCGGCATGCGCGTCACGCTCTGCGAGAAGGGCCGCATCGCCGGCGAGCAGTCCAGCCGCAACTGGGGCTGGATCCGCCAGCAGGGCCGCGACGCCGCCGAGCTGCCGATCATGGTGGAAAGCCTGCGGCTCTGGCAGGGGCTGGCGCAGCAGTTCGGCGACCGCCTCGGCTTCCACCAGACCGGGGTGATGTATCTGGCGGGGTCGGAGAAGGCGGTGGAGGGCTACGAGGCCTGGCTGCCGCATGCCCAGGCCAACGGGGTGGACAGCCGGCTGATGAGCCGGCGCGAGGTGGCGGCAAGGCTGAAGGGCGCCGGCCCCGGCTGGCCCGGTGGGCTCTTCACCCCCTCCGACGCCCGGGCCGAGCCCTGGGTCGCGGTGCCGGCGCTGGTCGAGGGGGCGATCGCCCGCGGCGCGGTGGTGATCGAGGATTGCGCGGTGCGGGCGCTGGACCTGAAGGCCGGCAGGGTCGCCGGCGTGGTGACCGAGAAGGGCCGCATCGCCTGCGATCAGGTGGTGCTGGCCGGCGGGGCTTGGTCCTCGCTCTTCACCCGGGCGCATGGGGTCGACATCCCGCAACTCTCGGTGCTGGCCTCGGTGGCGGCGACCGAGCCGATGCCCGAGATCTATCCCGGCGGGGCCGCCGCCGATGACTTCGCCTTCCGCCAGCGCGAGGATGGCGGCCTGAGCCTCGCACCCGGGGCGGAGCACGACTTCTTCCTAGGCCCCGACGCGCTGCGCCACGCCACGAAGTACCGCAAGATCTTCGCCAAGGACCGCAAGTCCACCCATTTCCGCCTCGCAGCGCCGAAGGGCTATCCCGACGGCTGGCTGACGCCGCGCCGCTGGGACGCCGACCGCACCTCGCCCTTCGAAGCGATCCGGGTGCTGAACCCGGCGCCGAACATGGCGACCATCGCCCGCACCCGGGAGGCCTTCGCCAAGGCCTTCCCGACCCTTGGCCGCCCGAAGCTGCGCGCGGTCTGGGCAGGGATGATCGACACCATGCCCGACGTGGTGCCGGTGATCGACCGCGCCGAGCGGGTGCCCGGCCTGACCATCGCCACGGGGATGAGCGGCCACGGCTTCGGCATCGGTCCCGGCATCGGCCGGGTGGTGGCGGATCTGGTCAGCGGCAACGCGGTGGGCCACGACCTCAGCCGCTTCCGCCTGTCGCGCTTCACCGACGGATCGGAGATCATCCTCGGCCCGTCGCTGTAGGGCCTCTGCGCGGGTGACGCCCGGAGAAGGCGTCGCCCGTCCCAGCGGGGCTGCCGATGGCGGTCTGCGGCTCAGCCGCCGGTGTGGCTCATGTGGCGGGTCATCTGGCCGGCCACGTTCTGCCGCGAGTAGTCGAAGTCATGGCCCTTGGGCTTGCGGGCGATGGCGTTGCGGATCGACTGTTTCAACAGCGCGTCCTCGGTCGAGGCGCGCAGCGGCGCGCGCAGGTCGGCCACATCCTCCTGCCCGAGACACATGTAAAGCTCGCCGGTGCAGGTCAGCCGCACCCGGTTGCAGCTTTCGCAGAAGTTATGCGTCAGCGGCGTGATGAAGCCGATGCGCTGCCCGGTCTCGGCAAGGCGCACATAGCGGGCGGGCCCGCCGGTGCGGTCGGCCAGATCGATCAGGGTGAAGCGTTCGGCCAGACGGGCGCGCAGGTCCTTCAGCGACCAGTATTGGTCGAGCCGGTGCTCCTCGCCCATGTCGCCCATCGGCATGACCTCGATGAAGGTCAGGTCGTGGCCGTCGCGGGCGCACCACTCGGCGAGGCCGAAGAGCTCGTCCTCGTTGAAGCCCTTCAGCGCCACCACGTTGATCTTGACCTTCAGCCCGGCCTCCTTCGCCGCCGCGATCCCGTCCAGCACCTGCGCCAGCCGGCCCCAGCGGGTGACCTCGGCGAATTTGGCGGCATCGAGCGTGTCGAGCGAGACGTTGATCCGCTTCACGCCGCAATCGGCGAGCTCCTGCGCATATTTGCGCAGCTGCGAGCCGTTGGTGGTCAGCGTCAGCTCCCTGAGTGCGCCGCTCTCCAGATGGCGGGACATGGCGCGGAAGAAGGTCATGATGCCGCGCCGGACCAGCGGCTCGCCGCCGGTGATGCGCAGCTTTTCCACGCCCATGCCGACGAAGGCGGTGCAGAGCCGGTCAAGCTCCTCCAGCGTCAGGAGCTCCGCCTTCGGCAGGAAGGTCATGTTTTCCGACATGCAGTAGAGGCAGCGGAAATCGCAGCGGTCGGTGACCGAGACGCGCAGGTAGGAGATGGCGCGGGCGAAGGGATCGATGAGCGGGGCTTCCATGACCTCAAGGTAGGGCTGCGACATCCGGTCCACAAGCGCGAACACCGCGGGTTGACGGCGGGACGGGGCCGACTATCGTCCTATGGATGAAACACGCACCCCTCCCGATCGTCCTGATCCTCGCGCTGCCCCTCTTGGCCGGCTGCGACTCGCTGATGCAGAAGACCGGCATGCAGGCGGCCCCCGCCGCCGCCCCGCCGCCGCGCCCCGCCGTCATGCCGCCCGCCGCCGCCCGCAGCGCCGCGGCGATGGACACCACGACCGAGGCCGAACGCGCCGCGGCGCTGGCCCCCTCCGCCGCCTCGGCCGCGCTGGGCAAGGTGGTCGTGGCGCTGGGGCCGCCCGCCGAGCCCGGCTTCTGGCTGCGCTCGTCGCTGGTCAGCGCCGAGCGGCCGGGGCGGGTGGAGACGGCAGGGGGCAAATCGGCCAATGTGACGCTGCTGCCCGGCAGCGGCGCGGCCTCGCTGTCGCTGCCGGCCTTCCGCGCGCTGGGGCTGTCGCTGACGGACCTGCCGCAGGTGACGGTCTACGGCGGCTGAGGGGGCGCGGGGCGCAAGCCGGGGGCGGGGCTGTCTGCCCCTCCCCCCGGACCCCCCAACCCCGAGGATATTTAGGGACAGAAAATAGGGGAAGAGGAGGTATCATCCTCTGGTGGCAGGTACTGCGACGCTTCCTTGCGCGCGAAGCTGCGCATATAGGGGCCGTGCTCGTTGAGGAAGGCGCGGGTGCGGGCGGGGTCGTGCTTCGAGAGATCACGCAGCCACCAGGCGACGGCCTTCTGGATGAACCAGTCGCGGTCGCCGAGATAGGAGGCGGCCCAGCCCAGCACCCGTTCGCGCGCCTCGATTTCGGCGGGCTTGGGGTTGTTGAGCTTGGCGAAGGGCAGGGTGGCGACCAGGGCGGCGCGCCGGGCCCACATCAGCTCGGAGGTCGTCCAGCCCTCGACATCGTCGAGCCGCGACGGGTCGGCGATGATGCGCTTCTGCGCGGCGATGCAGACATGGTCGGCGATGGCCCAGGCGTCGAACTCCGGCACCCAGGAGCAGATCAGCGCCCAGGCCTCCTCGTCGGAGGGGCGGATCCGGGCCTGGGTCAGCAGTTTCGCCGCGGCGATCCGGCCCTCGTGGATGTCGCTCGCCCAGAGATCGGCGGCGAGCGACAGGCGCTCCTCGAGCGACAGCTCGGTGCGCCAGTGCTTCACCAAAAGGTCGATCTCGGGGTTCGAGGCGCCGAGATAGAC
>NZ_PZKG01000211.1 GCF_003034985.1 Cereibacter changlensis JA139 | reverse complement strand
CGCCGACGACCGCCGCTTCACCACCGGCTTCTACAACATCCGCGCCATCGACCTCGCCATCAGCATCGGCGACAGCGACACGGTGGCGACGCTGGTGCAGGGCAAGAACATCTCGATCGAGATGCGGGCCGGCAACGCCGCTTCGCGCAGCCGGGACAACTGGTTCGCCGACACCGCGATCGACCTGCTGAAATCGCTGGTCGACATGCTGGAAAGCGTGGCGCTGGTCGGCGGCTCGGCCCGGGCGGCGGTGGACGTGAGCCTCGTCAGCGGCGCCGCCGCGACCTTCCGCACCACCGGCACGGGCAAGGACGGCGATTTCGACGTCTCGGTGGTGACCAAGACCTTCACCTCGGCCAAGCCCGTGGCCATCGGCGCCGGCATCGCCGTGGCCGTCACCCAGATCAACCAGACGGTCGATCTCGCCGGGCATTTCGTCATCTCGGGCGACATGAGCGTCGTCTCCATCGCCGATTCCTCCAGCTCTGCCGTCGGCGCCAGCGGCGGCGTGTTCGGCATCGCCGTGGGCATCGCGGCGAACATCTCGCTGATCGAGAACCACGTCACCGTCACCGCAACTCCCACCGGCGCGGCGAGCACGGTCGGCGGCACGCTGCGTGTCGCCGCGCAGACCTTCGACCGGATGTACAGCGACGCCTCGGCATCCGGCGACAAGGAGGCCAAGACCTCCATCGCCATCGGCGTCGAGGTCGGCGTCGGCAGCACCATCGCGCGGCTGCAGGGCAATGTCTCGGTCGCCGAGGCGCTGGTGGTGCAGGCCGACACCACCCAGTCGGCCATCGTCAAGAAGCGGTTCTACGTGCTGCCGACCCAGGCCAACGGTCTCGCCGCCACCGCCCTTCTGGGCACTTCGCGCGACAACCTCGCGGACAGCGCGGCCGAGGGGCTGAACCCCACCGCCGCGGTCGGCAAATACGGGCTGAACACCGTGGCGAGCAAGCTGACCGGCGACGGGAAGCTCTCGAAATTCGTCAACTGGGTGAACCAGAAGGTCAATGACCCGGCGGCGCCGGTGGCGTCGAAGGTGCAGGTCTCGGGCGCCATCGTCGTCGGCTACGACAGCAATGTCAGCGAGGCGCTGCTCGGCTATGCCGACCAGACCAAGACCTCCACCATCGTCGTCGGCGGCAAGACGATCATCACCGCCTCCACCTCGGCCCGGCCGAAGCAGAGCGCCATCGCCTTGTCCTTCAACCAGGGCGAGAAGAAGGATTCCCCGCCGGATCTGGCGAAATACTCCGGCTCCGCCGCGATCAACGTGGCGATCTTCGATCAGGACGCCGTGGCGCGGATCGAGGGCGGGGTCCGGCTGACGGCGCGCGACACGGTGGACGTGTCCTCGGCGGCCAGCAACGAGTTCGACCCGATGACGCTGCCGGTGGTGAACCTGCTGGCGCCGCTGATCGCCGCGAAGGGCAAGCCGGCCTACCAGAGCACCGAGGGGACGCAGGACATCAAGGCCGGCGACATCGTGCAGGTCGGTCAGGACCGCTACGTCGCGACGATGGCCCGGCCGCAGGTCGATCTCGGGGCCGAGACCTATACCGACGAAACCTTCTGGACCAAGTTCTCGCCGGCGGAGCAGATCGCCAGCTTCCTGTCGCTGCTGGCCGATCACGTCAGTTCCGACCTCGGCTTCTCCGGCTTCTTCGACATGTACACCCAGTCGAAGGCGCGCGGATCGGTGGCGGGCGTGGCCTTCGCCGCCAACGTGCTGGTCTCGGACTTCTCCGCCACGGCCAAGATCGCCGACGGCGCCGTGCTGGTGCTGGCCCCGGCGAGCGGCGCCGCGGGCGACGCCAACGCGCTGACCGTCTCGACCGAGACGGTCAACGACATCCTGCTGCTGGTCGGCAACATCGAGGTGCCCGGCTTCAGCTTCACCGGCCATGACACCGAGCAGGATTCCACCAAGGGGCTGAAGACGGCGCTGACCAGCCATTTCAAGGCCTTCGCCGCCGACCTGAAATCCACCTCCTTCCGCAATCCCTACAAGGAGAACGAGGGCGCCAGCTCCAAGGCCGTCGGCGGCTCGGTGAACGTGAGCGTCGTCACCAGCACCGCCCGGGCCGAGGTCGGCAAGGCCACGATCACCGCGCAGGACATGAGCGTCACCGCCGTGACCCGCGGCAATCAGGTCGGCCTCGTCGCGGCGGGCGGCACCGCCACCGACGCCTCGATCACCGGCTCGTGGAACCACGTCAGCCTCGACACCACCTCGACCGCGACGCTGGACGCGCGCGGCACGCTGACCCTGTCGGGCGATCTCGCGATCTCCGCGCAGGACAGCGCCTCGGTCTTCGCCTTCGCCGGCGCCATGCCCACCTCCGAGAAGAACGCCGTCGGGCTGTCCGGCGTCACCTCCTTCCAGTCGCGCATGGTGCGGGCCGGGATCACCTCGCTGACCGCTGCGGGCGCCGGCGAGGGCGTGTTCGGCATCGACGGCGACGTGACCATCGACGCGAAGATGTCCGGCACCACCGTGCTCGGCTCCGCCGCCGTGGCGCGGGTGAAGAAGACCTCCGCCGCCAGCGGCACCACCGGCGCGGCCGCCAATGTCTCGACCCAGACCCCCGCCTCGGCGGCGGGCAGCGCCGTGAGCCAGGCGGCCGGCGGCAGCCAGACCTCCAAAACCAAGGGCGGCTTCTCCGTCTCGGGCGCGGCCACCGGCCTGCGCGAGCGGGACGTGACCGTCGAGTCGATCCTCTCCAACCTCGCCAGCCTCACCGCCGGCGCGCTGAGCCTCTCGTCGCAGGATAGCGGCGCGCGGGTGCTCCTGTCCGGCGCGCTCAGCTACAACGAGACCGACGAGGGGACCGGCGTCGCCGGGGCCTTCGCGGTGGTCGACAGCGTCAAGGCGATCCGCGCGCTGATCGAGGCCACGGCGCGGGCGATGGACCTGAACGTCGCCGGGGCCCTGTCGGTGGTGGCGCGCGATGTCTCCACCGTGGTGGCGCTGGCCGCCGGGGTGGCCGTGGCGCGCGGGGCCAAGGGCACGGGCGTCTCCGGTTCGGTCATCGTCATCGTCGGCGAAAGCACGGTCGAGGCCGCGCTGCGCGGCGGCGATTCCAGCCACCGGATCACCATGGGGGCCACCGGAGCCGTCACCCTGACCGCGCTGAACGACGCGAGCTGGATCGCCGTCGCCGGGGCCGGGGCCTATGGCGGCAAGGTCGGCGTCGGCGTCGCCGTGGCGGTGCAGGCGCATGAGGCCGAGGTGACGGCCGAGGCCTCGCATCTGGGGATGGCCAGCGGCAAGACCCTCGCGGGCCTCGCCGTCTCGGCGCAGAACCGGCAGGACATCCACACCGTCGCCGCGGGCGCGGCGGTGTCGCGCGGCAGCGAGGGCGGCGCCGGCGTCGGCATGGTGGCGATCAACGTGCTGGAACAGAGCACCAACGTGCTCCTCTCCGACGCGACGCTCGCGGTGAAAAGCGGCGGCGCGGTGAGCCTTGCCGCGGTGAATGCCGTGGTGCTCGACGCCATCGCCGGCGGGCTGGCGCTGACCGGCGGCAAGGCCGCGGTCGGCGTGGCCGTGGCGGTGAACGTGCTGCGCGACAAGGACGGCGCCGGGGCGGGCGTGTCCCTGACCGGCAGCAGGCTGAGCACGGCGGGCGGCGGCATCGCGGTGCTGGCGGGCGACCGGGCGACCATGGTCGCGACCGCGGTCGGGGCGGCGGCGGCGCGCAGCGTCGGCCTCGCCGGCTCGGCGGCGGTGAACGATGCCGAGACCACGGCGAAGATCTCGCTCGACGGCGGCTCGCGGCTGTCGGCTGTCGGCGCGCTGGACCTCTCGGCCCAGGCGCAGGGGACCTATGTCGCGCTCGGCGGAGCGTTGGCCATCGCCGTGCCCTCGGGCGACGCCAAGAGCGGCGCCGTCGGCGCCGGCCTCGCCATCAACCTCATCGAGACCGACACCACCGTCGATCTCGGCGGCGCGCTCGGCTCCACCACCGACGCGGTGATCTCGGCCGAGAGCGGCCAGACCCTCGTCACCGTCGCCGTCGGCGGCGCGGGGGCGGGCGGCTTCGCCCTCGGCGGCTCGGTCGCCACCACCACGCTCGGCGGGGCCACCAGCGTTTCGGCCAGCGCGACCTCGGCGCAGGGCTGGACGGTGAAGAACCTGACGATCTCGGCCATCGACTCCAGCGCCATCACCTCGGTGGCGGGCGCGGTGGGGATCGGGCTCGACTACGGCGGCGTCGGGGCCGCGGTGGGCGTTGTCAGCAACAGCCGCGACGTGAAGGCCACGCTGAAGGGGCCGCTCACCATCGACGCCAGCGGCCGGATGCAGGTCTCGGCCGGCTCGCAGGGCCCCTCGGTGGCGCCGACCTCGCCCTGGCGCGGGATGGCCTTCGCCGGGCTCGGCGACGACGCCTTCACCCAGGCCAAGGACGGCACCGGCGCCGCGCTTTTGTCGAAGGAGGATGACGCCAAGGCCCAGATCGTCAACGTGGCGGCGGCGATCGGCGGCTCCAAGATGGTGGCGGTGGGCTTCAACCTCGCCCTGACCCAGATCGACCGCGACGTGACCGCCAGCGTGGGCTCGGGCGTGACGGTGAACCTGTCCTCCACCGACGCGACCGTGGCCGAGGGCCTGTCGCCGGGCCTCGCCATCGACGCCCGCGACGCCACCGGCATCGTCACCGTCTCGGTCGGCGCGGCGGC
>NZ_PZKG01000210.1 GCF_003034985.1 Cereibacter changlensis JA139 | reverse complement strand
GACCAGTCGCTGAGGGACTTGCGCAACATCTCCGCCGGGCTGATCCTGCCGGAGCTGGAGGGGGCCAGCCTCGAGGAGGCGGTGGAGCGGGCGGTCAGCAGCTTCACCCGCGATTCCGGCCTGCCGGTCGAGCTGCAGCTGCCGCCGGGTCGGACGCTGCTGCCGGCGCCGCAGGTTATCGTCGCCTACCGCGTGGTCTGCGAGGCCCTGACCAATGCGCGCAAACATGCCGGCGGTCGCGGACTGCGGGTGACGAAGACCGAAACCGAGCGCGAGATCGCAATTTCCATCGTCGACGCCGGCCCCTGTCCGGCCGGCGACGCGGCCTCCGGCGCCTTCGGCCACGCGCCGCTCGGGCTCATCGGCATGCAGAACCGCGCGCGGTCCTGCGGCGGGCAACTGTCTATGGAACGGGTGCTCGGCGGCGGCACCAGGGTCAGTTTGGTGCTGCCAAAGGATGACAGCTGAGCCGCCTCAGACCTTGGCGGGCTGCCGCTCCATCCGGTCGCGCTGCACGGCGAGCGCCACCTCGAGCCGGTTCTTGGCGTCGAGCTTCTGCATGATCTGGGTCATGTAATACTTGATGGTCTTCTCCGAGAGCCGCAGCCGCGTGGCGATGTCGCGGTTCGAGGCGCCGTTCAGCAGTTGGTTGACGATCTGGTCCTCGCGGAACGACAGCACCACGTCCTGCTTCTTGTCGCGCGCCTGCGTCTGGCGGAACACCCGCACCGCCAACGACGGCGAGATGTATTCGCGCCCCTCGAGGATGATGTCGATCGCCTGGAACAGCTCGCTCTCGCTGCTGCCCTTGATGACATAGCCGCTGGCACCGCGCGACAGGGCGGCGCAGCAATCCTCGACCTTCTCGCTGGCGCTGAACACCAGTACCGCGGGCGCATTCGGCAGGGCGGCGATCCGGCCGATGGTCTCGAGCACCGGGCCCTTCATGTTCAGGTCCATGACGATCAGCCGCAGCCCGCCGCGCTCGGCCATGGCCAGCGCTTCCTCGGCGCAGGTCCCGGTCGCCAGGACGCGCTTGTTCTGGAGTTCACCTACGAGTTCGGAGAGGCCGGCGAGCACGATGGGATGGTCGTCCACCAGTCCGATATTGACTAAAGACATCCGCTATATCTCCCTGCGGCTCCCCGAAAGGCCCCGCGATTTGAAATGGATAGGCAGTGCAATGCCGGATCAGTATGCCACGGCTTACGCCAAACCGGTCGGCCAAAAAGCGCTGATGTGGCTCTAAAGTGTATTTTTCTGAAAGGGTTATGCATCCCTAGGTAGAATGGGCGCGGCAGCATAGGTCGAAGGTTGTAAGGCCCGTCGATTGGCTCCCGGGGCGGAGCCGGATGGATGAAACGCCGTGTAACAGGGGGAGGCCGGGCGATTCTCCGCTGACCGCTCTCCGCGCCGGGGCGGGACGTAGCCGGTCCGGGAGTTGGGCTGCCGGCGCCTCACGCGCCGGCAGAGGGAGCATTGCTCGATTGTCGTCTGTGACGGAGGAAATCGGGCCTCCCCCGCCAAAGACCGGCCTGGCCTAGATCGCCAGCACGATCTTGCCGAAATGAGCCCCGGACTCCTCGTGCCGGAAGGCGTCGGCGATCCGGTCGAGCGGGAAGCTGCGGTCGATCACCGGGCGGATGCCGGTCGCCTCGAGGCCGCGGACGAAGTCGAGCTGCATGGACCTGCTGCCGACGATCAGCCCTTGCAGCCGCTGCTGCTTGGCCATCAGCGCCGCCGTCGGCACTTCCCCTGAGGCGCCCGTCAGCACGCCGATCAGCGCGATATGCCCGCCGATGCGGCAGGCCCGGATCGACTGCGGCAGGGTGCCCGGACCGCCGACCTCGATGACGTGGTCGACGCCGCGCCCGCCGGTCAGCTCCTCGACCCGCTGGCCCCAGTTCTCCTCGGTCCGGTAGTTGATGGTATGGGCGACGCCCATCTCGCGCAGCCGGGCCAGTTTCTCGTCCGAGGAGGAGGTGGCGATCACGGTGGCGCCCATGGCGAGCGCGATCTGGGCGGCGAAGATCGACACGCCCCCGGTGCCGAGCGTCAGCACGGTGTCGCCCGCCTTCAGGCCGCCCTCGACCACCAGCGCGCGCCAAGCCGTCAGCCCGGCGGTGGTCAGCGTGGCTGCCTCGGCATGGCTGTATCCGGCCGGCGCCCTGGTGAACCAGCCAGCCTCGCAGACGACCACCTCGCGGGCATAGCCGTCGACGCCGTCGCCCGGCGTGCCGGAGAAGTCGCCCACCGGCGGCGGCCCGTCGCGCCATTGCGGGAAGAAGCAGGAGACGACGTGATCGCCCTCGCGGAACTCCGTGACCCCCGCGCCGACCGCCTCGACGACGCCCGCCCCATCGGCCATCGGCACCCGGCCATCCTCCGTCGGCATCCGGCCAGTGACCACGGCATAGTCGTGGAAATTCAGCGACGAGGCATGGATCCGCACCCGGATCTCCCCCGGGCCGGGCGGCCCCGGATCCGCGACAGCAACGATGCGCAGGTGGTCGAGACCTCCCGGTTGCTCAATCTTGACCGCTTTCATTCGAGATCCTTTCCTGCAGGCTGCCCCTGACCTATCACCCGCCGACGCCGGGTTGAATGCCGATAGGCGGAGCTGCGCCGCAAATGTCCCGAAAACTGTCCGGACCGGTCTCGCGGGGCATGGTGAGCCCGGCGGCCGAAGCCGCCGGGCGGGCGCGGCTCAGTAGGCCACGCGCTTGTAGTAGCGGCGGGTGACCAGCGGATGGTCGCGCATCACTTCCAGATGGGCGCTCAGCCGCTCCATCAGCGTGGCCATGATCGCCGGCGACAGCAGCGCCCGCAGTTCCGGCGACAGGCTCTCCGGCCGGTAGTCGGCGGTGCTGATGACGGTCAGCTTTTCGGTGTACTTCGGCGCGAACTGGACGACGCGCTCGGCCAGCGGATCGCAGGCATCCTCGCCGCGGAACAGGATCAGGCTGACGCCGGGCTCGAGCAGCTCCAGCGGGCCGTGGAAGAAGTCCGACGCATGCACCGGGCGGGTGCGGATCCACTGCATCTCCTCGAGGATGCAGGTGGCGTAGTAGAGCGCCTCCGGCCACATGTTCCCGGCCCCGGTGAACATGTGGTAGTCGGAGCCGGCGATGACGCGGGCGAATTCCTCGGCCTTGGGCTCGAAGGCCTTCTTGGCCGCGACCAGCGCCGCCGGGGCGGTCGCCAGCTCGGCCACCAGCGCATCGTAGTTGTCGATTTCGCCGCGGGCCTTCAGCACCGAGAGCGCGACAAGCAGCGACTGGATGTAGAAGGATTCGGAGGAGGTGTCATCCTCGGCGAAGTTCACCAGCGCCGGCGTCCCACCCTGGCCGAGCGGGGTGTCGGCATGGCCGACCAGCGTGATGACCTTGGCGCCGATCTCTTTCAGCTTCTCCAGCATCGCCACGCTCTCCTTCGTCGTGCCCGACAGCGAGGGCATGACGACGATGGATGTCGCGGTGAGATTGGCCGAGCCGGTCAGCACCAGTTCCGCCGGGTAGTCCTTGTAGACCGGGAAGCCGGAGCGGCGGTGCAGCAGTTGCACGGCGGGCTCCATCAGATAGGCGACGCCGCCGGTGCCGAGGAAGAACAGGTTGCTGGCCCCGGCGGCGATGGCCGCGCCGATCTCCTGGTCGATGCGCGGGGCAAGATGCACGGCCCCCTCCTGGATCTTCAGGAAGCGGGCTTCGTCGAAGTTGAACATGGCATGTCCTTTGTGTTTGGCCCGTTGCGGGCATGAGCGGAAAGGGCCTCGCGCATCGCGACGCGCGGGGAAGGTCCATGGGGACTTTGGGATGGGAGCCCGTCAGCCTTTGGCGTGACGGGCCTCGCGCTGCGGCGCCGGGGTCTCGGCGGGTCGCAGGCTGTTCTCGTGCCGGTCGAACAGGTGGAGAAGGGCAGGATCGGCGGTCAGCGCGACCGTCTGCCCGGCGGCGAGGTCGAGCGTGCCGGGCAGCTTCGCCACCAGCGGCCCCTCGACGCCCGCCACCTCGACATAGGCCATCTGCACCTCGCCGAGCTGCTCCACCAGGGAAACCCTGCCGGCCACCGTTGCCTCGCTGGGACCAGCCAGCCGCAGGTCCTCGGGGCGCAGGCCCAGATGCACGGGCTGGCCCTGCATCTCCGGCGCCGTCGGCAGGGGCACAGTGGCCTCGCCGCCGCTGGCCAGCTGCAGCCGGGTCACGGCGCCGGTGGCGAGGACGGTGGCGGGGATGACGTTCATCGCCGGCGAGCCGATGAAGCGGGCGACGAACAGGTTGGCCGGGCGGCGATAGAGCTCGACCGGCGCTCCGATCTGCTCGATCCGGCCGCCGCGCAGCACGACGATCCGGTCGGCCAGGGTCATCGCCTCGACCTGGTCATGGGTGACGTAAATCATCGTCGCACCCGGCATCGCCTGTTTCAGCTTGGCGATCTCGATCCGCGTCGCCACGCGCAGCGCCGCGTCGAGGTTCGACAGCGGCTCGTCGAACAGGAAGACCTTCGGGTCGCGGACGATGGCGCGACCGATGGCCACTCGCTGCCGCTGGCCGCCGGACAGCGCCCGCGGATAGCGGTCGAGATAGGGCGACAGTTGCAGCACCTCGGCGGCCTGCGCCACGCGGCGGGCGATCTCGGGCTTCTTCATCCCGGCGATCTTCATGCCGAAGGCCATGTTGTCGAAGACCGTCATGTGCGGGTAGAGCGCATAGGACTGGAACACCATGGCGATGCCGCGCTTCGAGGGCGGGACATGGTTCATCAGCTCGCCGTCGATTTGGAAGGTGCCGCTGCTGATCTCCTCCAGCCCGGCAATGGCGCGCAA
>NZ_PZKG01000209.1 GCF_003034985.1 Cereibacter changlensis JA139 | reverse complement strand
AATGGGATGACGCACAGGCCTCCATGCCGATAAGACACCGAGGCAGCGAGCTGAAGAAGCGCAGAACCTCCGCCCGCCGCAACTTGCGCCGAACGCCGACCCTGCCGTCCGCATCGACACCGTGAACCTGAAACACATTCTTCGCCAGGTCGAGACCGTCACAACATTCATCATGGTGGTGCCTCCCTATATTGGAGCCCCGATCATACCACGCCCCCTACCGGCGCCGCGGTTGGGACAGGGATCCGCGCGGCAAAGGGCTTCCCTGATGGTTTCCGGGATGTCGCCGAAGATCCACTACGTCTGTTTGGCGGGATCCATATGGAATATCGAAGCAATATTGTCTGCTTCCAACAGAGCCCACTGACCGGACGCCATACCGTCAGGAATAGACAGTCCGCCCAGCCGCTCACGGTGTAGCTCGGTGACGTGGTTTCCTGCAGCGGCGAACATGCGGCGCACCTGATGGTATCGTCCTTCGGTAACGCTGATGATCGCTTCGGTCTCGGAAACCACTGACAATTCGGCCGGAGCCAGCGGCTTTGCATCGCCGTCCAACATCAGTTCGCCCGAGGCGAAGAGCTCGGTTTCGTTTCCAGCGAGCGGCCGGGCCAGCGTCGCCCGATATGTCTTCCTGACGCGGCTCCTCGGGCTGATGATGCGGTGCAGTAGGTCGCCGTCATCCGTCAGCAAGATCAGTCCTGATGTCTGCTTGTCCAATCTGCCAACGGTCGCGATCACGGGAGTCCGCCGCCTCCATCGATCTGGAAGAACGGTGTAGATCAGCACCCCGCTGTCCTTGTGGGAACACGTCATACCGAGAGGCTTGTTCAGGAGGATGACAACGCCAGTGAGAGGGTCGAGCGCCTCACCATCGATCTTCATTCGTGCAGGCAAATCGGGCGTGACAGCAATGCGCCTGGCGGCATCCGCGATTTCTGCAGCATCGAGTGTGATGATGCCGGCTTTGCCCATGCGCGTCACCTCGCTGCGCGAGCCGTAGCCCATCGACGACAGCATCCGGTCGACACGCATGGTCTGGATCCTAGCCATCCGCTGTCGTTCCTAACTTTGTCGGAGAATGCTGCGCGCAAATGGCGACCGATCGCTCGAAGGCCGATGTTGAACGATGTAGCTCCCGCCTTCGCACAATCCCGATGCGCGGGGTGTCGAAGGCCGCTGCAGGCCGATCAAGACACGAAGCGCCCGGC
Source organism: Cereibacter changlensis JA139 (assembly GCF_003034985.1). Classification (GTDB taxonomy): domain Bacteria; phylum Pseudomonadota; class Alphaproteobacteria; order Rhodobacterales; family Rhodobacteraceae; genus Cereibacter; species Cereibacter changlensis. The sequence continues at coordinate 3,612 of NZ_PZKG01000209.1, read as the reverse complement.
CTGCAGCACCTTTAACACGCCCTCGGCGCTCACGGAGCGACGGGAGCAATCCGCCAGATGGTGTTCGACAGGTCATCTGCGACGATCACCGCGCCCTCTGGATCCACCGTCACCCCGACCGGACGGCCTCGGGTGTTGTCCGCGTCGACGAGAAAGCCCGTGACGAAATCGATGGGCTCTCCCGCTGGCGCGCCGTTCTCGAACGGGACGAAGACCACCTTGTAGCCCACCGGCTCGTCCCGGTTCCAGCTGCCGTGCATGCCGACGAAGGCGCCGTCGGTGAACTGCGGCCCCATCGCTTCGGTCGAGAAATCCACCCCGAGCGCCGCGACATGCGCGCCGAGCGCGTAATCCGGCGCGATGGCCGAGGCGACCTTGTCGGGGTCCTGCGGTTTCACCCGGATGTCTACGTTCTGGCCCCAGTAGCTGTAGGGCCAGCCGTAGAAGCCGCCATCCTGCACCGAGGTCAGATAGTCGGGGACCAGATCGGCGCCGATCTCGTCTCGCTCGTTCGCCACGGCCCAGAGCGCGTCCGTGCCGGGCTGGATCGTCAGCGCCGTCGGGTTGCGGATGCCGGTGGCATAGGGGCGATGCGCGCCGGTGGCCACGTCGATCTGCCAGATCATCGCCCGGTTTTCCTCGACCTTCAGGCCGCGCTCGGTGATGTTGCTGTTCGACCCGATGCCGACATAGAGGAACTGCCCGTCCGCGCTGGCGGTCATCGCCTTGGTCCAGTGGTGGTTGATCGCCGAGGGCAGCAGGGTCAGCAGCTCGGGCGGGCCCGCGGCTTCGGTCTGGCCGTCGACATAAGCGAAGCTGACCACGGCATCCTGATTGGCGACGTAGATCGTCCCGTTCACGAAGGCGAGGCCGTAGGGCGAGTTCAGGTTCTCGGCGAAGATCGTCTGCAGCTCGTATTCGCCATTGCCATCGGCATCCCGCAGCAGCGTCAGCCGGTTGCCGCCGGGCTCCGGGCTCTTGCCCCAGCTCTTGATGACGCCGGCGATCATGTCCTTCGGCCGCATCGCCGGAGCGCCGCCGCCCTTGCCTTCGGCCACGAGGATGTCGCCATTGGGCAGGATCAGCATCTGGCGCGGGATCTGCAGATCGGTGGCGATCGCCGTGATCTCGAAGCCCTCGGGCACGGTCGGCAGGGCATCACCCCAGAGCGCGGGACGCGGGATCTGCATGTCGGGCAGCAGGCCACGGTTCGGCGCGGGAAGCTGCGGGCTGGCGCCGGTCGACTGGGCCTCGGCCATCGGGGGGACCAGCGCCGCGAGGGCGCCGGCAAAGATCAAGGCTTTCATCAGTGTTTCTCCTCGGCAGGAAATCCTGCATAGCCGAGCCATGAGGCGACGAGGGCGAGCAGGGTCGCTGCTCCGGACCACCACAAAGCCTCGGGCATGATCGCCCATGCGTCCTTCGAATGGACGAGGGCGTTGACGAAGCCCACGATCCATGCGGCGAGAAGCACCACGAAATACACGGCAGGGCGGCGGATGGCGAACTTGCGGTGGCGCACCAAGCTTACCAGTGCCGCAAGCAGCGCAAAGCCCCCGACCAGAAGCCCGCCGGCGTTCAGCCATTGCGCGAAGTTCGACCACTGGATCTCGGCGCTGCGCCAATAGGCGATGTCGGCCGCCAGCGTGCCGAGGAACAGCGGAAACACGAACGCCAGAAGCACGGCGTGGAGCGGGTGAACGAACCTGACATACCCGGATGGGGATGCAGAGAAGTCCAGGGCGGGCGCCTCCCTCGTGATCATGTCTTTGGACCTTCTGTTCAAATTCTACTCGTGAAGAACGGTCCCGGTAGTGAACGTGTTCCACGGGAGCGTGCGTCGAGGGCTGTCGCCGGGTGAACGCAGGTGTAGGGAGCTGCAGCCTTTGCCCATGAGACGCATACAGGCATGCACGGCGGGTCGTGACGCTCCGCCTGCCGGAGGTCTCCGACAAGCGGCTTGCGGGGTGCCGCCAAAGCGGGGCATGACTGCCGCAAGTGCCCGTCGCGGCAGCTGGCGACAGCGACCCCTCGGCTCACGACCGGCCCACTTCCGGAGGCTTCCATGATCCCGCATCTCGCCCTGCTCCTCGGCCTGCAGCTCACCGGAGAGGTGGTCGCGCGCGGCCTTTCCTTGCCGGTGCCGGGGCCGATCCTCGGGCTGCTGCTGCTGCTCGTGATCTTCGCTGTCCGCCCGGGCGTGGCCACGGCGCTGCGGCCGACGACGCGCGGGCTCCTCGGATACATGTCGCTGCTCTTCGTGCCGGCTGGGGTCGGCATCGTCGGGCATCTCGACCTCTTCGCACAGCAGGGACTGGCGCTGGTGCTGACGCTGATCGGCAGCACCCTGCTCGCCATCGTCGCCGCCAGCCTCGCCTTCGCCGGCGTCGCGCGCCTGACGGGAGCCGAAGACGGGGGCCGGGGATGAGTGACGTCACCGAGATCTGGAGCTACCTCTCGCGCGGGCCGCTGCTGTGGCTGGCGTTGACGCTGGCCGCCTTCGTCGTCGGCAGCGCAATCTTCGAGAAGGCGGGTCGGAGGGCTTGGGTCAACCCTGTGCTGATCTCGGTGGTGCTGGTCGCGGTGGCGCTGAAGCTCACCGGCACCAGCTACGCCACCTATTTCGAGGGCGCGCAATTCGTGCATTTCATGCTCGGCCCGGTGACGGTGGCCCTGGCGACGCCGCTCTGGGAGAACCGCTCGGCGATCCGCGCGGCGCTGCTGCCGATGCTGGCCGCGACAGTGGCCGGGCTGTTGACCGCGATGGGCAGCGCGGTGATGATCGGGCGCTGGACCGGCCTCGACGCCCAGACCATCCTGTCGCTGATGCCGAAATCGGCGACGGCCCCGGTGGCGATCGGCATCTCCGAGAGCATCGGCGGCTCGCCGACCCTGACCGCGGTCATGGTCATCCTGACCGGCATCATCGGGGCGATCCTCGCCCCGCCGCTGCTCGCGCTGCTGCGCATCCGCGACGCCCGGGCGCAGGGCTTCGCCGTGGGGCTGACCGCCCATGGCATCGGCACGGCGCAGATGCTGCTGACCGACGCCCGGGCGGGCGCCTTCGCCGGCATTGGCCTCGGCGTAGGTGCGGTGGCGACCGCGCTGGCGGCCCCACTTCTGGCCCGCTGGCTGTTCTGAACGCCCAAAGGCGCCGCAACAATTCGACGACTACAGAACCACTACGCTGAACTGGGCGCATGGCCTCAGGCGGCAGCAACTATGCACATGGAATCCGTGGCCGGATCACCATGGTGCGCGCAAGCAGGCCGAGCGCCTGAACGCGAACGGCCTGCTGACCCACACCGGCAAGCCGCGGACTCCGGACAATCTGCGGAAGTCTCTGAAGGGCTGATGGAGCGGGCTGCGCTCGATCTGTCGACCGCCAAGTGATTGACGGATAGATGATCGTGGCGCGGAACCCCAGGCTGCGGGACCATCTGAGGAGCCGAAATGAGAGCACGCCGCTCGCACGGGAGCTGGCAGGTTCTTGGCTTGATCTTCGGATCATTGTTATGCGGGAGAATTGTCCTGCACCTCTGGAGGACTACGCGCCTGCTCTCCTCACGTCCGGCTTGACCCGAGGCGTATATTCTATCCAGAGAAGTTGCC
>NZ_PZKG01000208.1 GCF_003034985.1 Cereibacter changlensis JA139 | reverse complement strand
CCGTTCTTCTCGCTGGCCAACACCAACTTCATCGTGTTGCTGGCCTTCATCCTGTTCATCGGGGTCCTGGTCTACGCCAAGGTCCCGGGCAAGGTGACCGGCATGCTCGACGCGCGGGCGCGGCAGATCAAGGCCGACCTCGACGAGGCCCGGGCGCTGCGCGAAGAGGCGAAGACCATCCTCGCCTCCTATGACCGCAAGCAGAAGGAAGTGCTGGAGCAGTCGGCGCGCATCGTCGCCGCCGCCAAGGACGAGGCGCATGCCGCGGCCGAACAGGCCAAGGCCGACCTGAAAGCCTCGATCGCCCGGCGTCTCGCCGCGGCGGAGGACCAGATCGCCTCGGCCGAAGCCAGCGCCGTGCAGGCGATCCGCGAGCAGGCCGTGACCGTGGCGGTTGCCGCGGCGGGCGACCTGCTGGCCCGGCAGATGACGGCGAAGGACGCCTCGGCCTCCATCGACGACTCGATCAAGCAGGTCGAAGCCCGGTTCCACTGAGCCTCACCCCGCAGACAGAGAAGGCCCGGACCGCAAGGTCCGGGCCTTTGTCGTCTCAGCGCTTCTGCTCGTGCTCCAGCCGCTGCCGGGCGATGACCTCGTGCTTCTCGGCGCGCAGCCCCTCGGTCACCGCCTGCTCGACATAGGTCAGATGCGCCGCCACCGCCGCCCGCGCCGCCTGCGGGTCGCGGGCCTGCAGCGCCTCGTTGATGGCGCGGTGCTGGTCCAAGAGCATGTCCCGCGTGGTGCGCTGGCGGAACATCATCTGGCGATTGTAGAATACCCCGTTGCGCAACAGGTCGAACATCGAGCGCATCATGTGCAGCATGACCACGTTGTGGCTCGCCTCGATGATCGCCATGTGGAACTGCGCGTCCAGCCCGGCCTCGTCCGAAGGATCGCGCTTGGCATGGGCGGCCTCCATCTTGCGGAAGATCGTGTCGATCACCTTCAGGTCGGTGTCCGACCCCAGCCGCGCCGCGCGCTCTGCGGTCAGCCCCTCCATGTCGCGGCGGAAGTCGATGTAGTCGAACACCGCCTCCTCATGGCTGGCGAAGAGCTGCACCAGACCCTCGGAGAAGGCCGAGCCCAGTACCTCGGCGACGAAGATCCCGGCGCCGGGGCGGCTGACCAGCAGGCCGCGCTCTTCCAGCGCCGCCACCGCGTCGCGCAGGCTGGGGCGCGAGACGCCGAGCCGCTCGGACAGCTCGCGTTCCGAGGGCAGGCGCTCGCCGGGGCGCAGGATGCCGCGCAGGATCAGGAGCTCGATCTGGCGCACCACGCTCTGCGACAGCTTTTCGGATTCGATCTTCTGGAACGGCATGGGGCACCCTGGCAAACTGGTCAGAATCTATGACCACCGCGCCACGGCGGCAATGGAAAAGGGGCGGGTCCGAAGACCCGCCCCTTTTGCCGTAACGCGAAGATCAGCGCGTCGGGCGGATGATGATGTCGACGCGACGGTTGCGGGCCTTGCCTTCCGGCGTCAGGTTCGAGGCGATCGGCTGGTCCTCGCCCCGGCCGATGGCGGCGACGCGGAACTGCGGCACGCCGTTGTTGATCAGCGTCTGGGCCACGGCCCCGGCGCGACGCTCGGACAGGTTCTGGTTGTAGGCGGCCGCCCCGGTGTTGTCGGTGTGGCCGATCACCTGGATGGTGCTGTTGGGGTAGTTCAGCAGGTTCTGCGACACGGCGCCGAGATCGCGGATCAGGTCGGGGCGCAGCGAGGCGCTGTCGACGGCGAAGAGGATGTCCTGCGGCATGGTCACCACCAGCTCGGTGCCGGTGTTGGTGATGCTCACCTGATCGTTGCCGATGCTGTTGCGCAGATCCGCCGCCTGGCGGTCCAGCGTCGCCCCGACCGCGCCGCCGAGCATGCCGCCGATGGCCGCGCCGACCACGGCCTTCTCCAGCTTGTCGTCACCGCTCTGGGCGCCGAGCAGGCCGCCCATGATGGCGCCGGTCGCGACGCCGGTGCGGGTGCGCACGTTCGGATCGGTGGAATTGGCGTAGGGGTCGGTGCAGCCGGCGAGAGCCAGGGCGCCGAGGGTCATCAGAACAACGGGGGATTTCAGGATCATGGTGCCGCCTCATACTTCATTGGCGCTCCGAAGGGGGCGCAACGCTTGCTATATCAAGCGCTGCCGTCTGCCGAAAGTTCCGCGTTGGCCTTGGCAATTTCTTGCCGGTCACCCTTCGGTGACATCGGCCCGCGCCGCCTCCCAGGCCAGCATCGCCCGCTTCACCGGCAGACCCCAGTGATAGCCGCCGAGCCCGCCCGACTTGCGCAGCGCCCGGTGGCAGGGGATCAGCCAGCTGACCGGGTTGCGCCCCACCGCCGTGCCCACGGCGCGCACCGCCGCCGGATGGCCGATGGCGCTGGCGATCTGGGAATAGCTGGTGACATGGCCCGAGGGCACGCGCAGCAGCGCCTCCCAGACCTTGATCTGGAACGGCGCGCCGATCATGTGCAACGCCGCGGCGCCGCCGCCGAAGGCATCCTCGACCAGAGGCGCCACGGCCCCGGCATCCTCGACGAAGACCGCCTTCGGCCAGCGCCCGCAGAGGTCGGCCATCGCCGCGGCGCGGCCCATCTCCTCGGTGAAGCCCATGCCGCAGATGCCGCGGTCGGTGGCCATCACCAGCGTCTCGCCGAAGGGCGAGGCGAAGAGGCCCCAGCGGATCGTCAGCCCGGCGCCGGCGCGGGCATAGTCGCCGGGGCTCATCGCCTCCCAGCGCAGGAAGAGGTCGTGCAGCCGGCCGCTGCCCGAGAGGCCGGTGGCCAGCGAAGCGTCGAGCACGGTGAAGCGTTCGGCCAAGAGGCGGCGGGCGTGGTCGAGCGTCAGGTATTGCTGATAGCGCTTCGGCGAGACGCCGACCCATTGCGAGAAGACGCGCTGGAAATGCGCCGGGCTCATGCCCATCTGCCCGGCCAGATCGTCGAGTGTCAGCCCCGGCCCGCCGGCGTCGATCAGCCGGATGGCGCGATCGATGACCGCGTAGTGATAGGCGGGACGCTCTTGCTGCAGGGTGTCGGGCATGGAGGGCTCCTTTCCCGGGCAGAGTAGCCGCCGCGACCGGTCGCCGCGACCCGATTCCTGCGGCTTCGCTTGCTCCGCGGGCGGGCCTCGGGCATAGGGGGCGGACGATGGCGCGACAACTCGACTACCTCACGATCCACGAGATCTTCGCTCGCTTCCAAGCGCTGGAGGCCGAGCCTAAGGGCGAGCTCGAGCATGTGAACGCCTTCACCCTGGTCGTGGCGGTGGCGCTTTCGGCGCAGGCGACCGATGCCGGGGTGAACAAGGCGACGCGGGCGCTGTTCGCCAAGGTGACCACGCCGCAGCAGATGCTGGATCTGGGCGAGGAGGGGTTGACGGAGCATATCCGCACCATCGGCCTCTACCGCACCAAGGCCAAGAATGTCATGGCGCTGAGCCGCCGTCTGGTCGACCATTTCGGCGGTGAGGTGCCCTCGTCGCGCGCGGCGCTGGTCTCGCTGCCCGGTGTGGGGCGCAAGACGGCGAATGTGGTGCTGAACATGTGGTTCCACCAGCCGGCGCAGGCGGTGGACACCCATATCTACCGCGTCGGCAACCGGACCGGCATCGCGCCGGGCCGCGATGTCGAGGCGGTGGAGCGGGCGCTGGAAGACCACGTGCCCGCCCCCTTCGCGCTGCATGCGCATCACTGGCTCATCCTGCACGGGCGCTACATCTGCGTGGCGCGCAAACCCAAATGCGGCATCTGCCCGATCCGCGATCTGTGTCTCTTCGAGGAGAAGACCCCATGAAAAAATTCCAGGTCGTCGGCATCGGCAATGCCATGGTCGATGTGCTTGCCTCGGCCGACGAGAGCTTTCTGACCGCGAACGGCATCGGCAAGGGCATCATGCAGCTGATCGACATGCCGCGCGCCGTGGATCTCTATGCCCGGATCGGCCCGGCCAGGGAGATCTCGGGCGGGTCGGCGGCCAATACCATCGCCGGGGTGGCGCATCTGGGCGGGCGGACGGCCTATGTCGGCAAAGTCTGCGACGACCAGCTGGGCCGGATCTTCGCCCATGACCTGCGGGCGCAGGGCGCGGTCTACGAGACGCCGATGGCGGCGCCCGGCGGCGCGCAGGAGACCGGACGCTGCATCATCCTGGTGACGCCGGATGGCGAGCGGTCGATGAACACCTATCTCGGCTGGTCGGAATTCCTGACGCCGGAGGACATTTTCGAGCAGCAGATGGCCGAGGCCGAATGGATCTATCTGGAGGGCTACCGCTTCGACGGCCCCGCCAGCCATCAGGCCTTCGCCAAGGCCATCGCTGCCTGCAAGGGCGCGGGAGGCCGCGTGTCGATCACCCTCTCGGACCCGTTCTGCGTCGAACGGCACCGCGACGCCTTCCGCCGGATGATCCGGGACGATGTGGACCTGCTGTTCGCCAACCGGGCCGAGATACTGTCGATGTACCAGACCGAGGATTTCGCCGCGGCGCTGCAGGCCGCGGCGGCGGAGGTCGCGATCGTGGCCTGCACCGAGAGCGAGAAGGGCGCGCATATCCTGTCGGAGGGCCAGCACTGGCATGTGCCGGCGATCCCGACCGATATCGTCGACGCGACCGGCGCCGGGGATCTGTTCGCCGGGGCCTTCCTCTGGGGGCTGACCAACGGGCACGGGCTGGAGACCTCGGGGCGGATGGGCTGCCTTGCGGCCTCGGAGGTGATCAGCCATGTCGGCGCCCGGCCCGAGGCCGATCTGACGGGGCTGTTCCGGACGCACGGGCTGCTCTGAGCCGGGGGAGGCGCGCTCGTCAGGCCCCTCCCGGGGCCATCCTCGCGCGCCGTTGCCACGGAGGAGACCCCGCGCCGCGCGGAATGTCCGCAGGGGCGCCGGGCGG
>NZ_PZKG01000207.1 GCF_003034985.1 Cereibacter changlensis JA139 | reverse complement strand
GGTAGTCGAGAGGAAGGGGAAGTGGCGGGCAATAGCTTCCTCGGCCTCCTGCGGGCCCATAAGCTCCATCGCGCGCTTTCTCACGACATGCGCGTTGAAGGCCGTGTCGTTGGTGCCGTTGTGGCTGACCAGCGCCATGCCCCCGGTCAGCACGATGGCGGGAAAGCGCTGCGCCATGCCGAAATGGCCGAACTGGTAGATGCTCTTCGAGGGGTGGCGGATCGCGGCCCCGGCGCTCATGAAATCGACGGGCCAGTGGTAGGTCCCCGGGGCGGCGCCGCCGGAGGAGCAGAACATGACGCCGCGCATCGAGAGGGTGAAGATCTCGTGCTCCGGCGCCGCGCTGTCGGCGGCGGCCTTCATGCGCTCGATGAAGTCGATGCAGAGGCCGTCGTCATCGTCGAGGCGGAATTGCAGAACGTCGGGGTAGGACAGCTCCAACTCTCGGAAGACCCGCCGCTGCGCCGCATAGGCGGTGACCGGCTCGAAGAAGCGCAGGCAGACCTGGGGCGCCGCGGCGCAGAGGGCCTTCAGGCGGCGGCGGTAGTCCGGCGGCATCAGTTTCGAGGCCAGGACGATGAAGGTGAACCCCGGGTCGGTCTGGGCCGCCAGCGAGGCGAGGGTGATGTGCTCGAAGCTCTTCAGGCGGGCTTCCAGGCGATCGGGGGCGAAGAGCGCCTTGGCCTGGGCTTCCAGGAAAGCGGCGTCGGGCGTCTGGTCCGGCGTCGCGAATGTCTTCCAGTCGCCTTTGCCGAGGAGGGAGAAGCGGCATATTCCAACAACTTGCATCAATCACCTATGGCTGGTGGGGACTCGGAAGGGTTGGGCAGTCAGCGAGACGCGGATCGGCGCGGCCTGTCGGCCGTCCGGGATGTCCGTTGCAGCAGGGGCGACCCCGGCGGGCCGGGCGTCCCTATGCGGACTCGGGTCCACGGTGGCGGCGGTTATCCCGCGCGGGCTGGTGCTTGTCGGAGGAGGAGGCCGAAAGGGCCGCCGGGCGGCGCTGCCTCTGCGCAGGGAAGCCCGGCCACGCCCGGGGCGAGGCGATCGTTGGATGGCAACATGGAACACTCGTACAACTGATACCGGGACATACGGCCCGACGCCGCGCCGGCTTGTCAATCTGCCGACTTGTCACAGCCCTCTCGCCTCTGGCGGGGAAGAGGCTGCCCGGAGTCCGGGGTTTCGAGCTATTGCGAAGGTTGCGGCCGTTGAAAACGGCTCGCTCGTTGCGCCGCGGCTCATGCTGTCGAAAAAGGGGCAGGGCGGCCGCAGCGGGCAACTGCGTCCGGCCCCCCGCCTCAGATCACCGCCTCGATCAGGAACGGCCCCTTGCGGGCCAGCGCCTGGCGCAGCAGGTCGTCGAAGCGCTCCACTGTGTCGGCCCGCGCCGCTTCGACGCCCATCGCCCCGGCCATCTGCACCCAGTCCAGCGCCGGGTCGTCGAGGTCGAGCATGCGGCGGGCGTTCTCGCCCGCGGGGCCGGCGCCGACGTTCAGCAGCTCGCCGTGCAGGATCTGGTAGCGGCGGTTGGCGAAGACGATGGTCAGGACGTCCAGCCGCTCGCGCGCCTGGGTCCAGAGCCCCTGGACGGTATACATGCCGCTGCCGTCGGCCTGCAGCCCGATCACCTTGCGGTCGGGGCAGGCGACGGCGGCGCCGGTGGCCATCGGGATGCCGTCGCCGATGGCGCCGCCGGTCAGTTGCAGGAAGTCATGCGGGGCCGCGCCATGGGTCATCCGGAAGAAGTCGCGGCCCGAGGTGATCGACTCGTCGCAGACGATGGCGTCTTCGGGCATCGCCCGGGCCAGCGCGAGGGCGATGGCGTCGGGGGGTCAGCGCTCCGCCGGGCAGGTCGGGGCTCAGCCGTGTGGCGGGGCGGGGCGCGGGGGCCGTGCCGACCTCCTCCGCCAGGGCTGTGATCGCCGCGGCGAGGTCGTCGTCGGGGGCGGCGAGCTCCAGCACCGCGCAGGTTTCGGGCAGCATCGAGCCGGGCTTGCCCGGATAGGCGAAGAAGCCGACCGGGGCCTTGGCGCCTATCAGGATCAGCTGCTCGGTGGCGGCGAAGCACTCCAGCGCCTGGTCGATGACATAGGGCACCCGGTCCAGCGCCACCCGTCCGGCGCCGCGCTGCATCCGGCCGTTGGCCTGCTGCGCCATCAGCCGCGCGCCGGTCTTCTGCGCGATGCGGTCCAGAAGCTCGGTCTGCGCCGCGCGCAGGGCGGCGCCGGTGACGAGGATGGTGGTGGACTTACCGTTGCGCAAGGCCTCGGCGGCCCGGCGGACCTGCGCCGCATCGGGCGCGGCGAGGGCGGGAGGGCTGACGACAACCGGCGGCGGCATCGTCGCCTCGGTCCAGGCGGCGTCGGCCGGCAGGATCAGCGTGGCGATGTTGCCCGCGCCGGAGCGGGCGGCGAGGATCGCCTCTTCGCAGCGCGGCCCTACTGTGTCGGCGGTCTCGGCCCGGCCCACCCAATGCGACATCGGCCAGGCCAGCCCCTCGATGTCGGAGGTCAGCGGCGCGTCATGCACGAGGTGATAGGTGGCATGGTCGCCGACTACGTTGACCATCGGCACGCGGGCGCGGCGGGCGTTGTGCAGGTTGGCCAGACCATTGGCCAGCCCCGGCCCCAGATGCAGCAGGGTGACCGCCGGCTTGTCGGCCATCCGGGCATAGCCGTCGGCGGCGCCGGTCACCACGCCCTCGAACAGGCCCAGCACGCAGCGCATCCGCGGCTGGCGGTCGAGCGCCGCCACGAAATGCATCTCGGAGGTGCCGGGATTGGCAAAGCAGGTGTCGATGCCATTGGCCAGCAGGGTTTCGCAAAGGATGTCGGCGCCGTTCATTCTGGTCTCCCGCAGGTCTGGCCCCGGACCGCAGGTGGGCCGGGGCGCGCGGGCAGAGCAAGTCAGCGCCCGGCCCCAGTGTCAAGCACCGGACCGGCCGGGCGCGCCCCTTGGGCGGCCCGGCCCGGCGGTCTCCGACAGCCGGGGGTCCGTCGACGGCGGGATCAGCTGTGGGTGATCTGGGTGCCGAGCACCTTCATGCATTCGCGCATGAAAGCGGCGAGCCCGGTCCAGCCCTTCGCCGAGACCATGGTGCCGTCGACATAGGCCTCGTGCGGCTTCACGTCGATATAGGTGCCGCCGGCGAGGATCACCTCGGGCTCGCAGGCCCCCAGCGCCGCGACCTTCTTGCCGCGGATCACCCCGTCGACCGCAACGAGGATCTGCACCCCGTGGCAGATGGTGAAGATCGGCTTTCCGGTCTCGTGGAAATGCCGCACCATGGCCTGGATGCGCTTGTCGGTGCGGATGTATTCCGGGCCGCGCCCGCCGGCGCAGTAGACCGCGTCGTAATCGTCGAGATTGACCTCGGAGAAGCTCTTGTTGATCTCTGCCAGATGGCCGAAGCGTTCGATATAGGTCTGGTGTCCCTCGAAATCGTGCAGCGAGGTCTGGATCATGTCGCCCTTGTTCTTGTCGGGGCAGATGACGTGGACGGTGTGACCCACGGCTTCCATTCCCTGCTGGAACACGAAGATCTCGTATTCCTCGGTGAACTCGCCGCAGAGCATGAGGATGGTCTTGCCAGGCATTGTGGCCTCTCCTTCTTGGACGGTGGGGCGGAGCGCCCGGTCGCGGGCGCTCCGGAATGTCAGAACGGCGAGTCGGGGAAGTAGAACTGCTCGGCGTTCTCGGGGGTGATCAGCGGCGCGTCGAGTTTGAACGTGCCGCGCATCGGGGCCTGGCCGGTGAACTGGGCCGCGGTCATGTAGATCGCCGACTTGATCATCGACGGCGGATAGGGGGTGGAGATCGGCGTGACCGGGTCGTTGGCCATGACCATCTCGATCACGTCCTTCATGCCGTTGCCGCCGAGCGCATATTTGATCTCGGTGCGGCCGGATTGCTTCACCGCCTCCAGCACGCCCAGCAGCATGTCGTCGTCGTTGGCCCAGACCGCGTCGATCTGCGGGTGCTTGGCCAGGTAGTCCTGCATCAGGCTGAAGGCCTCGTCCTGGTTCCAGTTGGCATATTGGATGTCGAGGATCTCGATGTTGGTGCCCTCGATCACCTCGGTGAAGCCCTGGATGCGCTCGTCGTCGATCACGGTGGGGATGCCGCGCAGCACGACGATCTTGCCCTCGTTGCCGAGCTTCTCCGCCAGCCATTTCGCGGTGTTCGCGCCCACGGCGATGTTGTCGCCGGCGACGTAGAGATCCTGGATCGCCGGGTCGGTCAGGCCGCGGTCGACCACGGCGATGAAGGTGCCGTTCGCCTTCACCTGCTCGACCGGGCCGGTGAGCTCCTCCGAGGTGAAGGGCAGGATGACCAGCGCGTCGAGCGTCTGGCTGGCCGACATGTCCTCCAGCGCCGAGACCTGCGCCGTGGCCGAGGGCGAGGTCTTCACGATCACGTCGATGTTCGGGAAGGCGGCCTCGATCTCCTTTTCCGCCTGTTCGGCGTGATAGACCACCCCGCCGGTCCAGCCATGGGTGGCGGCCGGGATCGACACGGCGATGGTCTTCTTGTCTTGCGCCAGCGCCCCGGTGGCGGCGATGGCGGCAAGGCTGGCCGCCGACAGCAGGCCGAGCGCCCGTCTGGTGATGGTTGTCATTGTCTTTCTCCTCCCAGTGAAAAATCCCTCCGCCTTCTCCGGGCGGTTACTTGATGAAGCGGTGCGCCAGCATGGCCAGGATGATGATCACCCCCTGCACCGCGGCGACGAGGTATTCCGACACCATGTTGGACAGCACCATCAGGTTGGCGATCACCTCGAGGATCAGCGCCCCGGCGACCGTGCCCCAGATCCGCGCCTTGCCGCCGCGCAACAGCGTGCCGCCGATCACCACCGCGGTGATCACCTGCAGCTCCCAGAGCTGGCCGGTGGTCGGCGTCGCCGCGCCGAGCCGCGGGAT
>NZ_PZKG01000206.1 GCF_003034985.1 Cereibacter changlensis JA139 | reverse complement strand
ACCTAATCCTGCAGGAAACCGGATGAGCCCGGGGGAAGCCGGAGGATCGCGGATCATCACGTCGGATCAACGACTTGAGCGCCCAGGGTGACCCCGGCAGGCCCAGCTCCCGAAGTCCGGCAGTTGCGCCGAAACAAGCCTCGCCACGGCTCAGAACGCCCTGACACGGCCCAGTCCGGCCATCGGAGGAGGCACCGTTTAAACGCCCGTAAAACCGGGGTTTTTGCTCCGATCCGCCCCGAAACTGCCCGTTGCTCCCCCTGCCCTTCGCTCCCGGAACATGCAAATCGCGCCGCATGTTCCACCGAGCTGTTGCATGTTCCTCTTTTCCTAGATTCGTCAGCGGCTTAGCCGAGTGACGGCCAAGCGAAGCCTCCGCCGAGCATGCAACTGATTTCAGCAACGGACACGCTCCGAAGAGATCAGCAGCTCAGCCGCCGGCGAGCCTCCGGCCCTGCCGACGGTGTAGCTGGTCGTCACCGGCGTCACCTGGAAGCGGCCGAAGATCTCCCGGATCTCGGGCACGTCGTTGATCGACAGGATGAACTGGCCGCGGATCCCGGCCAGCTGCTCCGCCATCTTGGCGAAGTCGGCGCGCGAGAAGAGCGCCTTGCCGTAATCGCCCTCGCAACCCCAGTACGGCGGATCGAGATAGAACAGGGTCTCCGGGCTGTCATACCGCCGGATGCAGTCCGACCAGTCCAGGCACTCGATGACGACGCCCGCGAGCCGGGTGTGCAGGTCTTCCAGCATCGGCTCCAGCGTGGTCAGGTTGAAGCGGCCAGGGCGTTCCCGCACCACACCGAAATTGCGGCCGGAGACCTTTCCACCAAAGGCCGTCCGCTGGAGGTAAAGAAAACGAGCGGCCCGCTCGAGGTCTGTCAGGGTTTCGGGATCAACCGCGACGAGCCGGTCGAACTCTGCTCTGACGGTGAGTTGGAAGCGCAGCATATCCAGAAACGCGACGTAGTGGCGCTGCAGGATGCGGAAGAGGTTGGCGACATCGCGACCCCGGTCATTGATGACCTCGGCCCGCGGACGCTGGCTACGGCGCAGGAACACCCCGCCCATGCCGACGAAGGGCTCGACATAGGTGACGCAGTCAATGCGGTCTATGATCGAGGTGAGGCGCTTGGCAAGGTTGCGCTTGCCGCCCAGCCAAGGGGCGATAGGTGAGGTCGATCTGGCAAGTGTCATAGGTCGTTCCCGAAGAGCATCTCAAATGAAACATATCAAGAACACTTACTTCAAACACCCCTCCGGTGACCGTTCATTCTCGACGCCGCGGCGAGTCCGGGCTAAGCTTGCCGGAAATGCCCGGAGACATGCGATGCGCATCGAGAACCCTGTCACGATCCAGCCTCAGCAAAGAGCCGAGCGCTCACGCATGCTAGCCAGCGCCGTGGCGAGCCAGCGAATTGAAGGGCTCGAACTGGATGCGCAGTCGAAAAGGGATTTTCACGCGTTGGAGGGCGGGGAGTTGAGCGCCTCGGAGCTCCGCGCACGGCTGCTTTCCCGCTACAGCAGGGCGGGCGCAAGCCGGTAAGCGATGGCGCGATACGAAGGCGGCGAGCAAGGCCTCTACCCGGGCACCGGTGTACTGATCAACAAGCTCAACATCGCGGATCAAGCGGAACTGGACGCGGCAGAAGCCGCCATCGTTCTTCTCGCAACATTTGAGCTGTCACAGAGACCACTGCCGGAACCCCCATCGGGGCCGGGCTTTCAGTATTTTCTCAGCATCCACCGCGCCCTGTTTCAGGACGTCTATGCCTGGGCCGGACAGATCCGCGATCTGGACATCGCAAAGGGGCAGACACGATTTGCCAATTTTCGCTACATCGCCAGCGAAGGAAACAGGCTGACCGAAGCCCTCGCAGAAGAAAGCTGGCTGGCTGGCCTCAACACCGGGCAGTTCGCATCGCGTATGGCGTATTACATGGGTGAACTGAACGTCCTTCACCCGTTTCGTGAGGGGAACGGCCGCGCCTTGCGCGAATACGTGCGGTATCTTGCGGGACGTGCAGGGCACCCGCTCAGTTGGCACGGCGTCACGTCAGACGAAATGATCGCGGCTTCGATCTCGGCATATCAAAGCGACCACAGGCCGCTTGAAGTCATTATCCTTCGCCAAATCGCAGCAAGCTCACAGGCCTGAGCGACCCACAACGAGAAGCCTGACGCCCGCGAGCCGTTGCCCGTAAGGCCCCTTATGTAAGCTAACCCCGTCTATGTCAGGTAAGCCCGGTTATGTAGGGTTTCGGGGTACGCTGCATCGAGGCGTCTCCAACCCTTGACATCCTGGCAGGGCAGGTGCGCCTATGAAGCCGGTGACTCATCTTGCCGCCTTGGCGTACGTGGCTCGGGGAACACAGCTTGGTTACCTTAGTTGAGTGCGGCATGTACGCTCCGCGATCGCGCGTCATGACTTGTGCTTCAGATAACATCACGAGCAACCGTCTGGTCCAACCATTTGATCCACAATGACAATCTTTCACAGCTTCCCATGGCGGCGTACGCAACAGACGGCGCCGGCCTCATCACAGCCTACAACGATCTTGCAGCCGAACTTTGGGGCCAGCATCCCAGCCTTGGCGAGATCCGATGGTGCGGCGCTTGGGGCCTCAGGGACGCGTTCGATGATCCCGTTGCCCCGGAGAAGTTGCCTGTGGCCCGGGCGCTCAGTTCGCAGGTCGAGCTTTCTGAAGCAGATGTCATAATAGAACGGCCCGACCGATCAAGGATATCGATCCGCTCCCAAACACGCGTAACTTTTAAAAATGGCGCAGCGGTGGGCAGCATCACTCTCCTATGCCGCCAATCTGCCACCATATTTGATAAGCTTCAGCAAGAGCGCCTCGCTGCTATCGTATCGACATCCGACGATATAATAATCGGCAAAACGCTCGACGGCATCGTCACATCTTGGAATGCAGCAGCCACTCGGATCTTGGGGTATGCGCCGGAAGAGATGATAGGAAAATCTATCACGCGCATTATCCCGCCGGAGTTAATGGAAGAAGAAACGTATATAATCAGCAAGCTCCGGAGCGGCGAAAAAGTTGACCACTTCGATACTGAACGCTTGAGCAAAGACGGTCGGCGGGTCGCGCTGTCGCTAACCGTGTCTCCTTTGAGGGATGAGCTTTCCAAAATCGTTGGCGCTTCCAAGATCGGCCGGGACATTACCGAAAGAAGAAGAGCCGAAGATCTTCAGCGCCGTCTGTTCGACGAACTCAATCACAGGGTGAAGAACACACTTGCCACCGTTCTAGCACTTGCGAAGCAATCAGCACGGCGAGCAGTAAATCCAGCACAGTTTGCAGAGAGTTTTTCCGGCCGGGTGCAAGCTCTGGCTCGGGTGCATGATCTCCTTGTGCGCGGTGAGATGGTAGGCAGCGAACTGGCCAGCCTTGTCCAAGCTGAGGTTCTGGTAGGAGCAAAGGCCGATGGTCGAATAGAAATTTCCGGCCCGCCCCTTATCCTCGACCCGAGAACTTCGGGACAAATCGGATTGACTTTGCACGAACTCACGACCAACGCGAAAAAATTCGGGGCGCTTAGCACAGCAACGGGTCAGCTCCTTGTTGAATGGAAGATTCTGCCTCAACAGCAGGAGCTGCATTTCTTGTGGAAGGAGAGCGGGGCGCCTGCCCCCGTCGCCGGCAACCCTGGGTTTGGAATGTCCCTAATAAGGCAAACGATTGAAGCCGCCGGCGGAACATCGGAACTGAAATTTAGGGAAGATGGGCTGCAATATTCTATTCGACTGCCGCTTTCACACTCCCTCGCAAAAAAAGCAGGCTTCGATGTAGGAAACGAGTCCGCTGGAAAGTGGATTTGAGAACTTGCTCTTGCGTCGAGGAGCACACCGGATAGGGTCGCCAGCGGGCAACGGGGCTGTGTCCGATTTTTTGCGGAATCTTCGATATGGGTAAGCGCTAACATGGCGAACGCGAAATTAGATTATACAAAGTGGCCGCCTGACGAGATCCGGCGCGCGGTGGACGCGGCTGGTGTGGGACTTTGGTCCTGGAACGTGGACACAGACGAGATCGTGCTGGATTCTCGGGGACACGAGCTGTGGAACGTGTCAGAGACCTCGGCCCTCAGCTTTGAACTTCTATCCGAGAAGATCCACCCGGCCGACAGGGACCGGGTGCGCGCTGCATTCACAGCAACACGCGCCATCCTGGGAGCCTATGAGATCGACTTCCGGACTTTGATAGATGACGAAGTCAGGTGGATCTCGGCACGGGGGCGTGGAAGCGATGAGGGCATTCGCCGCCGCAGAATGGTGGGCATCTTTCTGGATGTCACTGGGCGGAAGCACACCGAGGAGAGCAGCGAGCTGCTGGCCGGCGAGATGAGCCACCGCGTAAAGAACCTGCTCACTATCGCGTCCGGCTTGACGAACATCACTTCTCGCTCTTCGGACTCGGTGGAAGACATGGCGAAACAGCTAACAACGCGGTTGGCGGCGCTTGGCAGAGCGCATGATCTGGTCCGTCCTCTTCCAGGAGGACAAGGAAAGGCGGCCCTCCTTGGAGATCTGCTGACTATTCTCCTCGCTCCCTACGACGAACAAGGGGCCTTTGAGGGACGCATCCGCGTCGCTGTTCCCCGCTTGGGGGTTGGCGAAGCCGCGGCTGCAGGCCTCGCCATGGTTCTACACGAACTTGCGACCAACTCTCTCAAGTACGGGGCCCTATCTGGGGACAGTGGTTTGCTAGACGTCTCCGGCCAAGTCGCTGGGTGAGGACGTAAAGATCGTCTGGACCGAGCAGGGCGGACCGGAAGTCAAGGCGCCCACAGGTGAACTTGGATACGGATCCAAACTGGTGCAGCAGATGATTGCGGGTCAGCTTGGTGGAAGCGTCGATTACGATTGGGCGAAGTCTGGTGCGGTTGTCACCATTTTGATCAAGGCGTCGATGCTAGTTGAATAAGC
>NZ_PZKG01000205.1 GCF_003034985.1 Cereibacter changlensis JA139 | reverse complement strand
GCCAGGAAGAGGCTGTCGCTCTCGCCCGAGCCGGCCCCGTCGGCGATGTCAAAATCGGACTTCGCCGAGGAGAGCGACAGACCGAAGCTGGCGCCGTCGCCCGGCGAATAGACCAGACCGGCGGCGACGCCGCGGTTGTTCGAGGTCAGCTCGCCGCTGCCCATCGACGCATCGCCGTCGATGACGTTGCGCGAGCCGTAGCCCGAGAGCCACATGTCCCAGTTGCGCGGCTCGGCGGCGGCATAGGCGAAAGTGGGAGCCGCGGCGGGCGCCTCCCGGTCGTATTTGCTGCTGTAGGCGGCGTTGATCTTCTCGGGCACCCAGCCGACCGGCACGCCCGGATCGCTCGGCACGGCCGGCGCGAAGGGTTGCCGGGTGGAGCGCAGCACCGTGTCGAGGAAGTGGTCCATCGACTGCATGACGGTCGGCGCGACGCCGGTCGCAACCTCGCCCGAGAGCTGCGACAGGGTAGCCGCCAGCTCGTCGCCGCTCTGGGTTGCGGCGAGGATGGCGAAGCTGGTCGGCAGCACGCCGCCATCGGTGACATAGTCGGACAGCGCGCCCGCAACCGCGGTCTCGTTGTCGGAGAACGCGCCCTCCTCCGGCGTCGGATCGAATTCGGCCGCGGCGAGGGTGCAGACCTCGATGGTGTTGGTGTCCAGCGTCACCGCGCCGTTGCGCGCCAGTACCGCGCCGCAATTCACCGTGCCGAGGTGTTCAGGGTGATGCTGTCCAGCGCGAGGATCTGGCCGATCAGAGCCGCCGTGGTGTCGATCGTCGCCGAGGTGCCGACCCGGAAGAACACGTTGCCGCCCTGCGCGCGCCCGTCCAACTCGATCGCCGAACCACTGCCCGCCGTCAGCGTCGTGCCAATGTTAATGATGAAGATCGCATCAGGATTGCCGCCAGCATCTAGAATGAGGGTCTCGCCAGCCTCCAGGTTGGGTGAGGTGTCGAAGTTGTAGACCCCCGCCGTGAGCGTGCGCTCACCCAGACCCTGACCGGTCAGATCGCCCCCGGCAGATGTCGGGCGGCTGGCGAGAACGTTGTAGAGGGTCGTCAGGTCGTTATTAATCCGCACCGCCACGCCATTGGCGATATAGATCGCATCCCCCTCGCCGGTCTGGGTGACGCTGCCATCTCCGGAGAACGACGTGCCGGGGCTCAGCGCGATACTACCGTCGATGGTCGTCGGGCCGGTGTTGGTGATGGACTCCCCCGCGACCACGCAGAAGCTGATCAGATCCTGCGCAGAAGCGGTGCTGGCAAGGACGCAGCCGAGCGGCGCCGCCGCGATGGCGGCGCGGATGGAGAGAAGGCAGTGCTGGATCATGGTTTACCTATGCATTGCGGGCAACGAATTTGTTCAACGCAAGAGGGCGTTCCAGAACTTCAGCGTAGCGCACTCCCAAAATAATTCGGTATCTTGCAGATATGTATCTTTCGTACAACTCGGGCACCGCAGTCTATCCCCTGAGTTAGGCCGCCATCGGCCCCAATTTTGAAGATGGCCTTTGCCACGCTAGCGAGACTGCACGCGTCGACGCCATGAGAGATTTGCGCTGTCTTTCGTCTAGAGCCGCTTTCGAAGGCTGCTTTCTAAGGCTGCTTTCTAAGGCTGTAAAAGGCAGCGGCCGCGACCATATGGGCCGCTTGATGGGAGGACCAATGGCGTCATCAACATCAAGCTGCACGTTGTGACCGATGCCGAGGGGCGTTTGATCCATTCGCTATGACTTCGGTCAGCACTCCGAACTGGACTTGCAAAATCGCATGAGCCATCAGCTTGTGGTTGACTTGAACGGTTGCAGCCCCACTCTAGCAATAGGCGCGCATCGTCACTTTTTCGCGGAAGGGTCTTGCGAACAAGCCGATCTGGAGGTGCCTACGCACAGCGTAAGCGCCATTGACACCCGTGAGATAGGCCTCGAGCTTGGCGTTTTGAGCGCCCTCGCCATTGTCTTGCTGATCTCGGCCTGCCGGGGTGATCACTGTAGCTGGAGGCCCTCATCGATCGGGGCGCAGAAAAGAACGTAATGGATCGATCAGACATGGGATGTCATTTCCTCGGAAATGAGCTTGAGCGACTGCAGCAACTCTTCCGGGCAGCCCCCGGGTTCATCTGCGTTTTGAGTGGCCAGCGACACGTCTACGAATTGGCCAACGACGCTTACTACCAGCTCATCGGCCACCGCAAGATCATCGGATGCGCATTGGCCGAGGTCCTGCCAGAGGTCATATGGCAGGGGTTCGTCAACAAACTCGATCGCGTCTACAAGACCGGCCAGCCTTTCATCGGCCGCGCCGTGCCGATCAAGCTGCAGCGCAGCGCGGGGGGCGAACTGGAAGAGCGCTTCATCGACCTGACATACGAGGCGATACGGGATCGCGACAACCAGATCGTGGGCGTGTTTGCTCAGGGCCACGACGTCACCGAAGCGCACGAGCTGGCGCAAATGCTCGCCAGACAGGCGGCCCAGGATCCGTTGACCGGGCTGCTCAATCGGAGAGAGTTCGCGCGGCAGCTGGAAAGTCTTGATGACGAGCAACCAACTGCGGTGCTCTACATCGATGTCGATCACTTCAAGATCATCAACGACCGAAGTGGCCACGCCGCCGGTGACGCTCTCCTGATTCAGATCGCCGATGCCCTGCAGGCCAACATTTCCTGCGAGCATCTTCTGGCAAGGATCGGCGGCGACGAGTTCGCTCTGATCCTGCCCCGCGCCACGGCGCAGGTCGCTCTGGAGATGGCGCACCGCATGCGTGCAGCCGTCAATGACCTTCACCCGATCTTCACCGGTCGGCGATACAGCGTTTCCCTGAGCATCGGCATATCGATCGGCTGCCCAGGCGACGGGCTGACTTTCGCGGATGTCCTGAATCTCGCCGATGCGGCCTGTATCCTCGCCAAGGAGAAGGGCCGCAATCGCGTGCAGCTCAGCCTCCCCACCGACGAGGAGATCATGCTGCGCCGGGGTGAGATGGACGGCGCCACGCACTTGATGGAGGCAATCCGCGAAGGCCAGGTCGTCCTATACGCCCAAAGAATTTTCTCGATGGATCTCGGCAGTGAGGGCGATCCGAACTTCTATGAGGTTCTGGCCCGTCTCAGAGAGGCTGACGGTTCCATCAGACCTCCGGGCAGTTTCATACCCGCGGCGGAACGCTTTGGCCTGATCGACCATCTCGACCGGCACATAATCGAAAAGGTCTTCGCGCATCTGAGAAAGCCGCGGCGGGACAGCATCACCGATGTCTGCTACTTCGTGAATGTCTCGGCGCTGACCCTCAGCTCACCCGAGTTTCCGTCGTTCATCGGCGATCTGCTGGTGGAATATCCGGATGTCTCCCCCGGTCAGATCTGCTTCGAGGTCACCGAGACGGCGGTCATATCCAACATGCGCCGTGTCTGTCACATGATGAACCGGCTTGTCGAGGTGGGCTTCCGCTTCGCTTTGGACGACTTCGGCAGCGGAATGGCGTCCTTCGCCTATCTGCAGGACATGCCGGTGCATTTCGTGAAAATAGATGGGCAGTTCATCAGGGGCATTCTGGACCGGCCCGCCGGCGCGGATATCGTAGAAGCCGTGGCGAGGGTGGCGCGCGCGATGAACATGAAAACCATCGCAGAGTCGGTCGAAGTTTTGGAGCTGTTGCCGCATCTTCGGACGCTCGGCATCGACTATGGCCAAGGCTTCGCTCTACACCATCCCGAGCCGATCTGACCACCGGGCTGCGGCTCATGATCCGGATCGCGGCCTCCGCTCAACCCCTGCTGACCGTCTGGTTTCTGCCCCTGAGCTTCGCCTTGTAAAGCGCGCCGTCTGCAATGGAATACCAAATCTCCGGGTGGGAATAGTCCGGCTTGCAGCTCGCGAGGCCGATGCTGGCCGTTACGGAGAGCTCGGAATGGTCATCGAACTGGATGGTTTCTATGGCGGTCCGGATACGCTCGGCGATCGACCATGCATCTGCAATCTGGGCGCCACGCAAGAGGATGCCAAACTCCTCGCCACCCAGACGCCCGATCACGTCGGTGCGGCGGAGACTCTGTGCAGCGGCCAGAGCCACATTTCGCAGCACCTTGTCCCCGACGGGATGCCCATGGGTGTCATTGATGAGCTTGAACCTGTCGAGATCGACGATCGCCATCCAAGCGGGCGTTCCTTCCTTTTGAAACAACGTGAAGCTCTCCAGCACCGCCTCTTCAAAGCCCCTTCGGCTGAGAACTCCGGTAAGGCTGTCCAGCTTGGCGATAAGCCGGAGCTCCATCTGCGAGACGACGAGGCGCGCGAAGCTCTTCAACAGCTCATGATCGGCCAAACTGAAGCGTCGTGGCTCTGTGCCGATGACGCAGATGGAACCGATGTTGTAGCCATCCGGCGTCGTCAGGGGCGCGCCGAGGTAGCACTGCAGTCCGACGTCGCCGGTGACGAACTCGCTGCCCGAGAACCTGTGGTCCCGCCGGGCATCCTCGACCGCGAGAACATCGCCCGATCGGATCGTCCGGTCACAGAACGCGATCGACCGCGGCGTCTCGGTGACGCTGAGGCCCTCCGTCGCCTTGAACCATTGCCGGGTGCCGTCGATGAGCGTGATGGCCGCCATCGGGACCTTGAAGATGCTGGTAACCAGATGAATGATGTTGTCGAATTCGCTTTCGGGAGCGGTGTCGAGAACTTCATATCTGTGCAACGCTGAAAGGCGGCCTTGTTCATCTTCAAGATGAATGGAACGGTTCAACAGCATTTGGAATTTCCCCTCGGACACCTGGCGCGGAATTGCTCCACCACATGTGCGACCAGAAGAGCACGGACGGATATTTCGAAAAGCAGGACTCATGGTCCGGGATCACAAGAACCAGACAAAACACGACAACTGCCCTTGCGAGCGCTGCAGCATGCGACCGGAGTGGATTGTCATTCCATGGAACACGCGACACGGAGCGATTATCCGAAATGGAATCTTGCCAACAAATCCGTATATGCCGAAATAATGACCTTCGCAATGCTTTACTGCCTCGACCCAGATTTACAATAAACCCGGTTTACAAACTTGCGTTGCGCAAGTTTGTTATATTTTTCAAGCCCCTCATGGGTTT
>NZ_PZKG01000204.1 GCF_003034985.1 Cereibacter changlensis JA139 | reverse complement strand
GGAAGGAGATCCAGCTCCTGATCGACGCGCTCGGCGAGGCCAACGCCGGGGCCTCGGCCGGCATGGCCGGCACCTGGTCGGGCATCATGTCGAACATCTCCGACCAGTGGACCCGCTTCCAGCGCATGGTGATGGGCAGCGGGCTCTTCGACTGGCTGAAGACCCGGCTGCAGGAGATCCTGGCGACCCTCGACGCCATGGTCGCCGACGGCAGCATGCAGCTCTGGGCCGACAAGCTCGCCGGGCTGATCCTGCGGGTGCTGACCGCGATCTGGGACTTCGGCCTGCGCGCGGTGGAGATCTGGCGGGCGGTCGCGCCGGTGGTGCAGCGCGTCGTCGAGACCCTGGGCGGCTGGGACGTGGCCGGCTGGATCGTCCTCGGCGTGGCGATGCACGGCACGGTGCTGGGGCTCGCCGCCGGCCTCGGGACCATGGCGCTCGGCGCGCTGCAGGCCGGCTGGGGCATCCTGTCGATGCTCGCGCCGATGAACCTCGTCCGCACCGCGGCGCTGGCCTGGATCGGCATGGGCCTCCTCGCCGCGGTCTCGGCTCTGGCCGTCGCCGGGCTCTGGATCTGGCGCAACTGGTCGGGGCTCACCGCCTTCTTCCGCAGCTTCGGCGCGGCCTTCCGCTCGGCCATGGGACCGGCCGCGCCGATCCTCGACCGGGTGGTCGCGCGGATCGAGGGGCTCTGGGCTTGGGTGCAGCGCCTGACCGGCCCGGTGGACGAGAGCGGCGAGAGCTGGATCCGCTGGGGCCGCGCCACGGGCGAGGCGGTCGGCCGGGTGGTGCGGGCGATCACCGAATGGTCGGCCGCGCATCCGCGGCTGATGATGGGCCTCGCTGCTATCTTGGGAGCGTTGGGGCTGATCCGGCTGATGATCACGCCGGTGACCGCCGCCTGGCGCATCCTGACCGCCGTGGCCTCGGCGCTCGGAACCGTCCTCGGCTTCGTCGCCCGCGCCGTGCTCTTCGTCGGCCGCGCACTGCTGCTCGCCGGCCGCGCCATGCTCGCCAACCCGATCCTGCTGGTGATCGCCGCCATCGCCGGCGCGGCCTATGTGATCTACCAAAACTGGGACGGCTTCGTCGCCTTCTTCCGCGGCAAGATCGACCGGGTGAAGGCCGCCTTCGAGGACGGGCTGGTGCGCGGCGTCCTGACCTGGATCTCCGAGATGAATCCCTTCCGCCTGATGCTGGAAGGCGCGGTGAACTTCACCGAATACCTCACCGGCTGGGATCTCGGCTGGATCACCGAGATGATCGAGAACGCCTTCAGCATCGACCTCTATGACGCTGGCGTGGCGATGATCCAGAGCCTCTGGAACGGCATCCGCTCGAAGATCGGCCAGATGGCGGAATGGGTGAAGGCCCAACTCAGCGCCATGATGCCGGAATGGCTCTCCGGCATGGTCGCGCCCGCCGCGCCGGCTGCAGGCGGCGACCCTGCCCCGCCGGGCCGCGCCCTCGGCGGGCCGGTGCGCGCCGGCCAGCTCTACCGCTGGCAGGAGGAGGGCCGCGAGCTCTTCGTGCCCCGCACCGACGGCCAGGTGATCTCCACCCGCCAGCTCCGCGGAGCCGCCGCCCCGGCCGCACCCCGGATCGCGGTCGGCGGCATCACCATCAACGCCGCCCCCGGCATGTCGCCCACCGACGTCGCCCGCGCCGTCAGAAAGGAACTGGCGGCGATGGCGCGCGAGACCGGCTTCGCCCTGAACGACGGAGGCGATTATGCCTGACCTCAGCCTGAGCCTCGTCATGATGGCGCTCGGAGCCTTCCGCTTCGGCGTCAACCGCGCGAGCTACCAGAGCTTCACCCGCTCCGCCTCCTGGCGCTGGGAGCAGCAGGACCGATTGGGCCGCGCCCCTGCCCTGCAATACCTCGGCCCCGGGGCCGACGAGATCAGCCTTGAAGGGGTGATTTACCCGCACTTCAAGGGCGGTTTGCGGCAGATCGAGCTGATGCGCCAGGTCGCCAATCTCGGCCAGCCGCAGATCCTGGTCGACGGGCTCGGCTGGGTCTGGGAGCGCTGGGTGATCACCGCCGTCGAGGAGCGCAAATCGCTGTTCCTCGCCGACGGCGCGCCGCGGAAGATCGAGTTCACCATCGGCCTCACCGCCTACGGCATGGATCTGGCATGACGAGCTATCGCACCCCATACCGAACCCGCGACGGCGACATGCTCGACGCGATCTGCAAGGCCGAGCTCGGCTCCGAGGCGCATGTGCCGGCGGTGCTGGAGGCCAACCCGCATCTGGCGGATCTCGGCCCGATCTATTCGGCCGGCGTGGTGATCGAGCTGCCTGCAGTGGTCCCCGTCGTGGCGACCGGCGCGATCCGGCTCTGGGGCCGCACATGATCCCGGCCTTCCGCATCACGGTCGCCGGCGAGGACGCCACCGCCCGCATCGCCGACCGGCTGCTGAGCCTGGTGATCACCGACGAGGACGGGAGCAAATCCGACCGGCTGGAGCTGGAGCTCGACGACCGCGACAGCCGCCTCGCCTTCCCCGACATCGACGCGAAGCTTGAGGTCTCCCTCGGCTGGCGGGGCCAACCGCTGAGCTTCATGGGCGTCTATGCCGTCGATGGCGTCTCCGGCGCCGGCCCCTCCCAGACGATGCGGATCACCGCAACGGCGGCCGACATGAAGGGCGAGATCCGCGCGCCGAGGACGCGCGCCTGGGAGGGCAAGACGCTCGCCCAGATCGTCAGCACCATCGCCGGCGAGGCGGGCTTGAAACCCGTGGTGGGCGAGAGCGTGGCGGGCAAGCGCTGGGACTACATCGCCCAGACCGCCGAATCGAACCTGCACTTCCTGAGCCGCATCGCCGCAACGCTCGACGCCACCGCCAAGCCGGCCAGCGGCGCGCTCCTCGTCCAGCGCCGCGGCGAGGGCAGGACCGCCGCCGGCGACGCCCTCACCCCGCCCGAGATCCCGCGCCACCGCTTCTCCGACTGGTCCTGGAGCTTCGAGGGCCGCAGCGTCTATCGCGCCGCCGAGGCCGAATGGATCGAGACCGGGACCGGCGTGATCCACAAGGTGAAGGTCGGATCCGGAACCCCGGTGAAGAAGATCCGCCATGTCCATGCGACGAAGGACGAGGCGATGCGGGCGGCGGAGGCGGTGCTGTCGGACGCGGGCCGCAGCGCCATGACGCTGGAGGCGACGCTGGCCGGATTCGAGCCCCGGCTGATGGGTGGGGCCTCCGTGAAGGTGGCGGGGCTCCGGCCAGAGTTGAACGGTGAGTGGCACTTGGAGCGGGTGACGCATCAGCTAACCGGCGGCGGGCTTGTGACCGGGTTCCGGGGGAAGAAGGAGAAGGCTTGAGAGCCGGCAGCAGTCGGCACCTCCTAAGACTGGGCACTACCCGTGAGAACCTCTGATGCCCGTCCCCAAATCACCAGCGTTGAGACCGATGGACCACTGGTGTATCCCGAGGCAATCGACGGGGATGCTGATTGCTCTACCGAATACGATGCGGGCGGCCGATGATAGCGCTGCCAGAACACGGGACAGAGCATGAGCAAGTACGATGATCTCCCACGCGAGCAGTTGATCGAACTGCTGGAGAAGCGGGAGCGAACCAAGAAGTTGGGCTTAGTCTGGGAGCGCGACGAGATCGAGGCGGACAACGCTGTCGACGCCAACTTCGTGATCGCGACTATCATACCTGAGCTGTCAGACGAGCAAACCCCGTGGCGCAATATGGTGATCGAGGGGGACAACTACGACGCTCTGCGTTGGCTACGCATGACCATGGCGGGGCAGATTAAGTGCATCTACATCGACCCTCCATACAATACCGGTGCGAAGGATTGGGTTTATAATGATCACTATGTCAATCTCGAAGACACATACTCCACTCGACTTGGTTGGAGTTTCTGTTCAGGCGTTTGACGCTGGCCCGAGACCTGCTGGCTGAGGACGGAGTCATCCTCGTCTCGATCAACGACGAGCAGCGTGCCAAGCTGGAACTCCTGATGGACGAGGCCATGCCGGGAATGAGGGTCGGGTCATTGGTCTGGCGGACACGAACGGGCGGGAACGAGGGACGCGAGGCATTTCTTTCAGACAATCACGAGCATGTTCTTGTCTACGCGAAGAGCGGTTTCCGCTTTGGGGGCACCAAGAAAAGTCTTTCGATCTACTCCAACCCTGACAACGACCCGCGCGGTCCATGGACAAAAGGTGACCTCACAGTAGGAGTTGGCTATCTCGATCCAAGGGCAGGGAAAGGTTACTATCCCCTCGTCGACCCTGAAACGGGGATACACTACCCATGCAACCCGGATGGAGTTTGGCGCTACGCATCACTGTTCGCTTCCGGAACCGGCGCGCGTATTAAAACTAAGTTCATCGAAGATTGGATTGCCGAAAAGCAGGTCGTCTTCCCATCCGATCAAAGGGTGGAAGTATGGTCAAGCATGGATGAGCTATTGCAAGCAATTGACCGTGAGGACGTCCCGCGCAGCGGGCGCTCCCCCAACTTGCGGCGGGAGCTTCCTGATCTGGACTATTGGATCGGTAAAAAAGTGGGCTTTGGCACACCTCGGTTTAAGCGATTTGTAAAAGACTTGAAAAATAGCACTCAACCCCTCTCGAGTTGGATTACTCCCAAAAGCGAACTTGGCTATGTGGGAGGCGAAGACAATGGAATCGTCTCTGGCACAAATGAAGAAGGTGCAAAGACGGTAAAAGCAATCTTTGGCTCCAAGGCTTTCAACTACGCCAAACCAGTCTCCTTAATCCGCGAGCTGGTTCGGCAGTCCACCAGCCCCGGCGACGTCGTACTCGATTTCTTTGCCGGATCCGCAACCACCGCCCAAGCTGTTATGGAATTAAATGCTGAGGATGGTGGGGATCGGCGCTTCATTATGGCATCGTCCACCGAGGCGACAGCGGAAGCCCCCGAAAAGAACATCTGCCGCGATGTGACAGCGGAACGCATCCGCCGTCTGAACGCCTCGAATGACAAGAAATTCGCGAACTTGTCCGCCGAGTTTGCCTATCTGCGCTGCCGCGAAATCGAGTTTGAGGATCTCGACCAGGACCTCACGCCAGTTGGAGGTCTGGGCTGCACTTGAAGCGCTGCACCGTCTGCCACTGACGCTCTAC
>NZ_PZKG01000203.1 GCF_003034985.1 Cereibacter changlensis JA139 | reverse complement strand
GGGGTATCACCCGGCTGCACGGAGCCGAAGGCGGAGGAAGACGGGGAGACCGGCCCGCCAACGCTTGCGCTTGGCCCTTGGCGTCGCGGGGGGCAAAGCCCCCGAAGCGCAAAAAGGACCGTGCCGAAGGCGCTCTTGACCTGGCTCAATTGCGGCCAGCCGATGCTGACGGCATCATTCGGGGGCTCAGGAGAGGGGGACCGCCGATGCGCCAAGTCTACATGCGGTTTTACGCGGCGGGCTACAGCCGGCGCGTCATGCCGCGCCGGCTGCGCCGGTTGCTCGCCCGCACCGGGCTGCACCGCGCCTGGCTCTCGGGCTATCTCGGCTGCTTCTGGGAGGACGGGATCAAATACGGCCCCGCCAATCCCTATGCTCAACGCTGGGACACGCCGGCGGACGAGCAGGAGGCCGAGCCTGCAATCCCGGATCTGGCGTTCTTCGTGGATCTTTGGCCGCGCTACCCGGATAGTCTCGAGAACGCCGAGCTGCCGGCCGCCGGTCGCGATGATGCACGCGACCAACCCGCATCCCCGGCGAGCGCGACATGCCGCCCGCCGCAGGGAGGGGCGGCGCTGGCCTCGGGAACCGTGAACTGAAGGGCTCTGCAGGGCGCGAGATCTGCGCCGGCCTGCCAGAGCTGCGAAAGGAGATCCCGGCGCTGCCGGGATCACGACTGTCTTGAGATTGCCGATCACCGAGGTAATCGTGCCATGCTTGGAGAGGGAGCTACATGTCGCGAAAATCGCAACTCGATCTTTGGACGGGGAAGACCGTCGGAGCCACGCAGCAAAAGGAGTACCGCGAACGGATGCGAAAGCGTGGTTACAAACTCTTGCAGATCTGGACCCCTGCGCCTTGCGTCGAGCAGCTGAAGGAGTACGCCGCTTCTGTAGCTCGTTCATATGAGGCCGGCGAGAAATGCTCCGATCCGTCCGGAGCCGCGCAAGAACGCTGAAGAGCGGACTTGCGCCGCTGCCCTCGGCTGGGCTCGCCGTGGGCTTGCGCCCTTGCTCGCAAGAGCCGGCCATCACGGCAGGAACTCGACCACGCCCTGCGGTCCGTTCAGCCGCGCCGTCAGCGGCCCCGGCGTGAACACCGATCCGCCTCCGCTGCACCGGATAACCGTCAGGCTCAGGGTGCGCAGCGCCTGTCTCGCCATGACCTCGGCGCCGCCGCTCCAACTGACCAGGCGAACCGACGCCATGTCTATCAGCCCGCCTTCGATCACCGTGTAATCGGCCTCGATTACCATCTGTCGTTCCGCTGTGGACAGCGCATCGAGCTGCCGGCAACTGCCGGCCCGTCCAAAGATCGCCGGATCAGGCGGACCCGGCGCCGGATCGAGAAACCAGCAATCGGGCGCGATGCCCTGGCCCGCGGTCTGGCCTTGCGCCAGCGCCGTCAGGACAAAGAGCAGGGGGATGATGCAGCGCATGTGCTTCCTTTCCGGTTCTGACCTCAGAGCCGGAAAGGCTCTCACGGACACGCAAAGGTTGAAAACGCGCCGAGGGAAATCCCGTATGCGACGAAGCGGCGCACTCAGGTCAGGCCGTCAAAGGAGAGCCCGGCGTGGCCGGGATCGAGCCGGTCTTGAGGATCGGCGGGGTGGTGGTGGCGCTTTCCGGGTGTCGCTGATCGCCCCGGTCGACACCGCGCCGATAGCAGAAATCCCGCCGTGCGCCGGGATTTATCCGGTTCCTTGGTCGGCGAGAGGCTTAACGCGGGCTGCGCCCGCGTTTGTCCCTGGTCTGCAGCCTGCCTTCGGATGTCTGCTGTGCCGACGAAGCCGCCCTTCAGCTGGATGCCAGAACAGCTGGCGCTTGCGCTTCCGCCCAGTCACGAAGCCGCTGTTGGAGGTTCGGAACGGCTTGAGCGTGATCTAAGAAATCTCTGATCCGCATGGGCTCCCAACGCTCGCCTTCACTTCCAAAGCACACATAATCAAGCCGCTCAGGATCTATCGACGCGGCAAGGAAGTAGCTGCAGGGAGTCCCGGCGATGGCGCCAGCATAGGGGCGGCACCACCGCACTGTCCGGGGTTCAAAGATGAGGCCAAATTCCTCCTCAACTTCCCGAAGGGCACAGGCGACCGGCGTCTCACTGCCTTCCCGCCCACCGCCGGGAAGATCCCATAAGCCGGGTGACGGAATGGTGGGAATGTTGTCGCGCTTGTAGGTGACAAGGCGCTCCCCGAACGTGAGAGCTATTTTAGCTCCATGAAAGTCACGGCCATCCCACATGTCATGAACCTAGCATACGGCTGCAGCAAGGCAACGCCGGCTTTGGGCTCCTCGCGGTCGTTGCCAGCCCTAAGCACTGGCGGCAGATAGGCGGATTGAGCTGGGCGCCCCCCCGGCCGGCGGCCGGGGCCGCGCTCTAGTTCCGTCCAGCAGGGCTGGCCGGAACCGGAGCCAGGACATCAGCCCCTCCCTGCGCGGCGGGCGTCCTGACTGTCTCGGAGAGCCAGCCATGACGCAGCCGGGCATGGTCGGGTCCGACGCCCCGTCTCCGCCCTGCGGGTGACGATCACTGGCGCAGAAGATCCGACGGAGATCCCGACATGTGTCGGGATCGAGCAGGTCAGCAGCCAGGTCAGGGGATCGACGCGGGCTTGGGCCCGCGCTCACCCCCGCCCTGCGGTTTTTCCTGTTTGCCAGATCCGCCCAACATCCCTGATCGAGCCAGTCAATCGGCAAGCGCCGCGCGATGCGCGTCGTCGGAGCCGGGGGCCGTGTCCTCGTCTGCGCCTGCGGGCCGCACCACCCCCGGCTCCGACCATTGACAGTCCCGCCCAGGGCCGTGGGTCGGGCTTCGCCCTCTCCACTCTGTTCCGCCGAATACATGCGTATTCGACAGACCAGATTGCCGAGGCGCAGCCCATCGGCGGAGGCGGGGAAGAGACAACCCGCGCCGCCCCCACCACGAAGGAGCGAAAGCACAATGACCTACAAGCTTGTGTTCATGGCAGATGGAGCGCCCACCGCCGTCGCCACTGATGATCTTGCGTTCGCCTGCGCCAATCTCGGCCTCGCCATCACCGGCGTCGAGCGCCGCACCACCCTGCAGCCCTGCCTGCAAGGCCAGCCCAAGATCGCGGGCATGATCGGCCCCTGCTACGGCGGCGAGGATGATGGCGCTCCGGTCATCCGCTACGAGGACGCCGCCACCCACGCGGCGCTGGGGGCATGACCATGACCCTGCAACCCCTTCCCGCCGACGAAGACGCCGATGTCGCTGCCGAAGAGGAACGTGCACGGCAGGCGGCGATGATCGCCGAGCAGAACGACCGCTTCCGCAAATCCTTTGGCGCGGACTTTGCCGTTCCGGGGCGGATCGTCGCCACCCCCGGCGTCGCCGCCCTCGGCTATGCGGCCCGCGTGGCGCTGATGGGCGAAGTGATGCGCTTCGATACCTTCACCGAAGCGAACGACCCGCACGGACAGCATGACTTCGGCGTCGTCACCGTCGAGGGCCAGCGGGTCTACTGGAAGATCGACTATTACGATCCGGCCCTCGCCTTCGGCTCAAACGCCCCGCACGACCCGGCCCAAACCGTGCGCGTCATGACCCTCCTGCTGCCCTCCGAATACTGACAGCCGCCGCCCAGCCCCCGGACAGGGGGCTGGCATTCCGCCCTCTCACCACAGATCGAGGATTGAACCGATGAACGCCCAGGTTTCCGCCGAAGCCATCACCGCCGCCGCCGCCGCCGCCGTGACCGAATATGTGCCGATGGCCGATCTCTACCTCTCCACCCTCAACCCGCGTCAGGACGCCGACGCCGAAGGCATCGCCCTCTTGGCCGAAAGCCTGATCGCCTGCGGGCTGGTCCAGAACCTCGGCGGCCTGCGCGACGAGGCGGACCGTGTCGCCATCGTGTTCGGTGGCCGTCGCCTGCGCGCCTTGCAGATCGCCGTCGAGACGCGCCCCGATCTGGCGATGGTGCCGGGGAGGATCGCCCCCGACGCCATGACCGCACAGGCATGGGCCAGCGCCGAGAACACGGCGCGGCAAGACCTCAATGTCGTGGACGAGATTCGCGCCTATGGCGCGATGGCCGAAAGCGGCGCTGCCGTGGCGAACATCGCGCAAGCCTTCGCCGTCACCGAGGCCCATGTCTACCGCCGCCTTGCGCTGGCGAACCTGCCCGAGCCGGTGCTGGACGCCCTGCACGAAGGGGCGATCACCCTCGGCATCGCCTCCTGCTTCACCATCGCCAATGACGAGGAACTGGCGCTGGCCGTGCTGGGCCGGGTGAAGGGCAGCAGCTACTACAGCGAGTATCAGGTCAAATCCATGCTTCAGCCCGAGGGCATGACCTCCGATGATCGCCGTGTGCGGTTTGTCGGGCTGGACGCCTACCGCGAGGCGGGCGGCGCGGTGAAGCGCGACCTGTTCGGCAAGGAAGAGTATATCGAGGACATGGGCCTGATGATGCGCCTGTTCGACGCCAAGCTTGAAGCCGCCGCCGAGGCGCTGCGCGCCGGGGGCTGGAAATGGGTCGAGGTCTATGCCGAGACCTATGTGTCCTACAACGTCACCGACCCGATGATCCGGCTGCGCAAGGAAGGCGGCGAGTTGAGCGGGGCCGAGGCCGAGGAATACGACAGCCTTGCCGAACTGGCCGAGGACGACGCCATGGACGAGGCGCAGGCCGCGCGGTTCGAGGAACTGACCCAGAAGCAGGCCGAGCGTTACACGCCCGAGCAGATCGCGGAGAGCGGCGGTTGGGTCTACGTCTCGCACCAAGGCGCGTTGCAGACCTCGCTGGGCTATGTTCGCAAGGAGGATGCCGCCACCGCCGCCGAAGCGGGCGTGATTGCAGCCCCCGAAGGCGGGTTTGTGGAAGCTGCTCCGGCGGAAAAGAGCGCCTACAGCGTAAAGCTGGTGGAGGACATGAAGGCGGTGCGCCTCGCCGCCGCTCAGACCGCGCTCCTGTGCAAGCCGGGCCTTGTGCTCGATCTGCTGGCCTTCGCCCTGTCGCCGGAGGCGGGCGCCTACCACAGCATCATGGACATTCGCACCGGCGCACCGACCATTGTCCCGTCGCAGGACGAAGGGCTGGCGCTGGACGAGCGCCTGACCCAGAGGGCCACGACGCGCTGCATCGACCATGCCGAAGCCTTCGCCGCGTTCCGCGCCAAGGGCCAGAAGCACCGCAACGCCGCGCTGACCGAAGCCGTCGCCCGGACCCTGAACTACGCCTGCGGCGG
>NZ_PZKG01000202.1 GCF_003034985.1 Cereibacter changlensis JA139 | reverse complement strand
CTGCCTCGTCTGCCGCTCCGGCCTGCGCTCCTGGCACGGGGCGGAGCGTCTGTTGGGGCTGACCGACCTCCCCCTTGCCCTCGTCGCCATGGGCGACCCCTCGAAGGACCCAGCATGAAACCTCTCGCCCTCGCCGCCCTCCTCCTCGCCACCCCCGCCTCGGCGGAGGAGTTCACCGTCATGCTCGACTGGTTCGTGAACCCCGACCACGGGCCGATCATAATCGCACAGGAGAAGGGCTATTTCGCCGAGCGCGGGCTGGAGGTGACGATCGTGCCGCCCGCCGATCCGGCCGATCCGCCGAAGATGGCGGCGGCAGGGCGGGCGGATCTGGCGGTCAGCTACCAGCCGCAGCTGCATCTGATGGTGGCCGAGGGCCTGCCGCTGCGCCGGGTCGGCACGCTGATCGGCACACCGCTGAACTGCCTGCTGGTGCTGCAGGACGGCCCGGTGCAGGAGCTCGGCGACCTGCGCGGCAAGCGCATCGGCTTCTCGGTCAGCGGCATCCACGAGGCGCTGATCGGCGCGATCCTCGCCGAGGCCGGGCTGACGCCTGCGGATGTGGAACTGGTGAACGTCAACTGGTCGCTGTCGCCCGCGCTGATGTCGGGGCAGGTGGATGCGGTGATCGGCGCCTTCCGCAATTTCGAGCTGAACCAGATGGAGATCGAAGAGCGCCCCGGCCGCTGCTTCGCGGTGGAAGAGGTCGGCGTGCCGAGCTACGAGGAGCTGGTCTATGTCGCCAACCCCGAGACGATGAACGGCGACGCCATCGCCCGCTTCCTCGCCGCGACCGAAGAGGCCGCCGCCGACATCGCCGCCGATCCGGAAGCCGCGTGGCAGATCTTCTCGGCCACCGCGCCAGAGCTGCAGGACGAGCTGAACGCCCGGGCTTGGGTCGATACCGTGCCCTTCTTCGCCGCCCATCCGGCAGAGCTTCACGCCAAGCGCTACAGCGCCTTCTCGGCCTTCCTCGCCGAGGCCGGGCTGATCCCCGCGCCGCAGCCGGTGGAGGATCTGGCGCTCACCCTGCCCCCGGTGGCCGAGTGACCCCTCCCGGCCTCTGGCTCGACGGCAGCGCGCGCTTCGGCGACAGCGCACTCTTCGGCCCGCTGTCGTTCCGCGCCGAGGCCGGATGCTGGACGGTGCTGCTCGGCCCCTCGGGGGTCGGCAAGACCACGATCCTGCGTCTGTTTGCGGGGCTCTCGCGCGCCGAGGTCTCGGGCGGCTTTGGCGCAAGCGACGGGCAGCCGCTGGCGGGCCGCGTCGCGTTGATGGCGCAGACCGACCTCCTGCTGCCTTGGGCCACGGCGCTCGACAACATCTGCCTCGGCGCCCGGCTGCGCGGCGAACGCGCCGACCCGGCCCGCGCCCTGCGGCTGCTGGCCGAAGTCGGGCTGGCGGGGATGGAGCGGCGTAAGCCCGGGCAGCTTTCGGGCGGGCAGCGGCAACGGCTGGCGCTGGCGCGGACGCTGATGGAGGACCGCCCGGTGGTGCTGCTCGACGAGCCCTTCTCGGCGCTCGACGCCCGCACCCGCAGCGAGATGCAGGCGCTGGCGGCGCGGCTGCTCACGGGGCGCACCGTGCTGATGGTCAGCCATGACGCCGCCGAGGCCGCCCGGCTGGGCCAGCGCATCCTGATCCTGACGCGCGCCGGTCTGGCCGAGGCCGCAGCCCCCGAAGGTCCGCCGCCACGCGACGCCACCGCCCCCGCGCTGCTGCAGGCGCAGGCCGGGCTTCTGGCGCGGCTGCTCGCCGCATGACCCGCGCCGCCCCGCCGCTGATCGCCGCCCTGCTGCTCTGGCAGCTTCTGGTGCAGCTGACCGGCGTCCCCCGCTTTCTGCTGCCCGCGCCGTCGGAGATCGGCGCGGCGCTGTGGCAGAACCGGGCGATGCTGGCGGCGCATGGGCTGGTGACCTTCGCCGAGATGCTGGCCGCCCTGATCTGCGGCGCGGCGCTGGGGGTGCTGCTCGGCCTCTGGCTCGCCTGGTCCGAAACGGCGCTGCGGCTGGTGCGGCCGGTGCTGGTGTTTTCGCAGACCGTGCCGATCTTCACCCTCGCGCCGCTGCTGACGCTCTGGCTCGGCTACGGCTTCGGCTCGAAACTGGCGACGGGGGTGCTGGTGGTGTTCTTCCCGGTCGCCTCGGCCTTTCTCGACGCGCTGCTGCGCACCCCGGCGGAGCTCCTTGATCTGGCCAAGGTGATGGGGGCGCGGCGGGGGCGACTGCTCTGGCTGATCCGCCTGCCCGCGGCACGACCCGGGCTGGCCTCGGGGCTGCGGCTGGCGGCGGTCTATGCGCCGATCGGGGCGGTGCTGGGCGAATGGGTCGGGGCGTCGCGCGGGCTCGGCTATCTGATGCTCCTGGCCAATGGCAGCGCCAAGACGCCGCTGATGTTCGCGGCGCTCGTCGTGCTGTCGGCGCTGACCTTCGGCCTGACGCGGGCGACGGGCCTCTTGGCCGCGCGGCTGGAGCGGGTCTGACTACTTGATCAGCGCCACGATCTCGCGGAAGGCCGGATGCTCGGCGCTGCCCAGCCATTCGAAGAGCACCATCTCGGTGGTGACGATCCCCGCCCCCGCCTGCCGCATCCGCTTCAGCGCCGCCTTGCGGTTGGCGGCATGGCGTGACCCCACCGCATCGGCCACCACCTGCACCCGGCGACCGCGCTGCAGGAGGCCGAGCACGGTCTGCAACACGCAGACATGCGCCTCGCAGCCGGCGACGACGAGGGTGCGATCGCCGGTCAGCCGCGCGGCAATGGCGGGCGCGCCCAGCGCGTCGAAGCTCATCTTGGGCAACACCTCGGTGCCCTCCGGCAGCAGCCCCGCCACCGTCGGGCCGAGCCCCGCCGGGTTCTGCTCGGTCGCCAGCAGCGGCACGCCCAGCCGGTCGGCGGCCGTCACCAGCTGCCGCGCCCGGGCGAGCACCGCAGGCCCCTCCTGGATCGCCGGCATCAGCCGGGTCTGGATGTCGATGATCAGCAACTCCGAACGCGCCGCCTCCAAGGTCAGCATGATCCGCCTCCTGTCCTGCTGCAATCGCTAGCAGAGCCGGCGGAACCGCGCCAGCCCGCCGTGCCCGACCAGATTTCCGTTGACTTGCGACCGGGATCGGACAGGCTCGGGAGGCGTGGCCGCATGACCGTGATGGGCCGCGCCCCCGCTCTTCGCTCGACGGCTCTTTCCCTGCCCCGGAGGACGACGCATGACCGCCACCAAACCCGATGTTTCCCTCGCCCTGATGACCCCGCCCAAGGCCCTGATGGAGCTGGTCCCCGCCGGCATGGTCTTCGGCCAGCGCCTGATCGAGGCGCAGGCCGCACTGGCCCGCGACCTGCAGGACTATGGCCAGCATTGGCTGGAACGCCGGCAGGAGGCGCTGCGCACCGGCGTGGCCGCCGCGGCCAACATGGCGACGCCGGACCTGCTGCAGTCGTTGCGCGCCGGCCGCGACTGGTACGCTGGCTCGGTGGAGCGGATGACGGCGGATGCGCAGGAGAGCCTCGACCTGATGGCGCGCTGCGGCAAGGCCGTCACCGCCTCCGGCAGCGGCAAGGCGAAGGCGAAGCCGGTCGCCTCGATCAGAGCCGCCTGAGCCCCGCGGGCCGGCCCTACCGCCCCTTCCAGACCGGATCGCGCTTCTCGGCGAAGGCCCGCGCGCCTTCCAGCTGATCCTCGGAGGAATAGAGCCGGTCCACCGTCGGGAACTGCCGCTTGGTGATCCGGTTCAGCGCGTCCTGGAAACGCATGTCCTCGGCCTCGCGCACCACTTCCTTGATCGCGGCGAAGACCAGCGGCGGGCCGCTCTCCAGCATCCGCGCCAGCGCCCAGGCCTTGGGCAGCAGATCCTGCGGCGTGGTGATCTCCTTCAGGAGCCCCCAGCGCAGCGCCTCCTCGGCATCGAACCAGCGCCCGGTCAGCAGCAGGTCCATCGCCACGTGATAGGGGATGCGCTTCGGCAGCTTGATGCTGGCCGCATCCGCCACCGTGCCCGAGCGGATCTCGGGCAGCGCGAATGTCGCGGTTTCGGAGGCGAGGATCAGATCGCAGCTCAGCGCCAGTTCCAACCCGCCGCCGCAGCAGATGCCGTTGACGGCGCAGATCACCGGCTTGTTCAGGTTCGGCAGTTCCTGCAGCCCGCCGAAGCCGCCGACGCCATAGTCGCCGTCCACCGCATCGCCGCCCGCCGCCGCCTTCAGATCCCAGCCGGGGCAGAAGAACTTCTCGCCCTCCGCCCGCAGGATGCAGACCCGCAGGCTGTCGTCGTCGCGGAAGGCGCGGAAGGTCTCGCCCATGATCCGGCTGGTCACGAGGTCGATGGCATTGGCCTTCGGACGGTCGAGCGTGACCTCCAGAATGCCGCCCTCGCGCCGTGTCTTGATCGGTGTCTCGGTCATGTCGCCTCCCGTATCAGTGCATCCACCGCCACCGCGCCTGACGCGCGGAGGATCAGCGGGTTGATTTCAATCTCGCGCAGGTCGGGTCGCGCCCGCATCAGCGCCTGCAACGCCAGCACCGCCTCGATCAGCGCTTCCACATCGGGCCGGGCCCGACCCCGGTAGCCGTCAAGCAGCGGCCAGAGCCGCAGCCCGCGCAGCGCCGCTTCGACCTCCGCCGCCTTTACGGGCACCACCAGCGTCACCGTATCGGCCAGAAGCTCCGCCGTCACCCCGCCCATGCCGAGGGTCAGGGTGAGCCCATAGACCGGATCGCGCTGCAGCCCGACCAGCATCTCGACCAGCCCGCCCGTCACCATCTCCTCGGCCAGATAGCCGGTGGCGCCGGGCATCTCCGGCTCGTCGTCGAGCGTCTGCAAACCGAGCCGCACCGCCCCGGCCTCGGTCTTGTGGGCGAACCCCAGCCCCTTCAGCGCCAGCGGCCGCACCAGCCCCTCGGCCAGCGGCCCGAGGGTCGCGAGGCTCTCCGCCTGCACCCCGCGCGGCACGGCGATCCCGGCGCGCGCCAGCAGCGCCTTGGCCTCCGCCTCGTCGAGCAGCCGCGTTCCGGCTTCCGGCAATGTGGGCTCCGGTCGCCAGCCCGCCAACCCTGCCGGGGTCGATGCGGCGCGCAGGGCTCCCAGTGCCGCCTCCAGCCCCATCAGCGGCACGATGCCCTCCGCCAGCATCGCCGCCGCCCGTGCCTCGCCGAAATTCTCCGGCAGCGAGGCGACCGGGAAGGCGGGCTTGCCCGTGGCCTTCGCCGCTGCGACGATGGCCTGCAAAGCGGGCTCGAAGGAGCTCGCATCGCAGCGGTCGCCGCGCGGC
>NZ_PZKG01000201.1 GCF_003034985.1 Cereibacter changlensis JA139 | reverse complement strand
ACCAGGCCCGCGCCGCCTCGAGAAGCACGTAGGTGCCGCGCACATTGGTGTCGATGAAGGCGCCCGGCCCGTCGATCGAGCGGTCGACATGGCTCTCGGCGGCCAGATGCATCACCGCATCGGGGCGATGCGCAGCGAAGATCCGCGCCATGGCTTCCGCGTCGCGGATATCGGCATGCTCGAAGGCATAGGCCGGATGGTCCGCCACCATCGCCACATTGGCGAGGCAGGCCGCATAGGTCAGCGCATCGACGTTGACGACGGCATGGCCGTCGCGGATCGCCCGCCGCACCACGGCCGAGCCGATGAAGCCGGCGCCGCCGGTGACGAGGATCTTCATTGGGGTCATTTCAGGCCTCGAAGCTGAAGGGAGAGTGGAAATCGGCAAAACCCTGCGCCGCGCGGTCCTTGTCGGAGAGCACCGCGGTGGCGGGATCGATGCCCCAGTCGATGTCGAGATCCGGATCGTCGAAACGCACCGCCCCGTCGCAGTCCGGCGCATAGACATCCGAGCATTTGTAGAGCACCTCGGTATCCGGCTCGAGCGTGACGAAACCGTGCAGGAAGCCCTTCGGCACCAGCAGTTGCCGCCCGTTCGTCGCCGTCAGCTCCACCCCGACCCAGCGGCCATAGTTGGGCGAGCCCCGCCGGATATCCACCGCTACGTCGAAGATCGCCCCCGCGCCGCAGCGCACCAGCTTGTCCTGCGCATGCGGCGGGGCCTGGTAATGCAGCCCGCGCACTGTGCCCGCCGCCCGGCTGAGCGACTGGTTGTCCTGCACGAAATCGATGTTAATGCCCAGCCTCGTCGAGGTTGCGCGACTCCACAGTTCCGAAAAAAAGCCCCTGATATCGCCATGCCGGCGCGATACCAAAAGTAGCACCCCAGGCAAGGCCGTTTCGGTAATCTGCATCCTCATCTCCGCTGTCCAAATCTAGCCTCGGCTTACAACAAGCCCGCACCCTTGTCATCCCGCAGGCCGTCGCGCGGATCAAAAGCACTAGACCGCGCCTGGGACATGCAGAAGGACCAACCAGTTCCTGATGCCGCAGGCTATCCGCGAATTCTAACTCATCGGTTACCAGCCTGCTTTTTCGTAGGGATCTCACTCAGAAGCTTTGCAACACGCGGTCCCCATACTTCAAGAGAATACTCCCTCTCAACCTTGCGCCGGCCCTCTCGTCCCATTCGAGCGCGCATTTCAGGGTCGCGCAGCAGCGCCGACAAAGCTTGGTTCCATTCAGCATCGGTAGAAGCCAGCAGTCCGTTGATCCCATGCTCTACAATTTCTGCGTTGACGCCGACCGGTGATGCAATGACAGGAAGACCACAAGCCATATACTGAATCAGCTTGTAGCCGCACTTGCCACGCGCCCATGGGGTGTCTGTAAGCGGCATGACTCCGATGTCCATCGCACGAATACGCGCAACCTCGGTATCTTCAGTCCACGCTAGATTATTGAGCAAGCTGTGCTCAGCAGCTGCCAAGCCGGCACCAACAGCCGTAATTCTTGCACCTGCCGCCCCTGCCAATGCAGACATTAAGGGCATCATG
Organism: Cereibacter changlensis JA139; assembly: GCF_003034985.1. Classification (GTDB taxonomy): domain Bacteria; phylum Pseudomonadota; class Alphaproteobacteria; order Rhodobacterales; family Rhodobacteraceae; genus Cereibacter; species Cereibacter changlensis. Next base: position 3,756 of record NZ_PZKG01000201.1, on the reverse strand, counting down.
GGTGCCATGTATTCACACCAAGTGCTGGGTGTGCCTATCCAGCCGATAGTCGTTACCTCACCGGACGCGGCTACGCTCCGGGAGGAGTAGGCGTTCAGATCGACCACAGTAGGAACAATTTCGACGCGCTTCGCACCGGCGGCGTAGGCGCGATCCGCGAGATAGTGGTTCCCCGCAGTGACTAGAGCCGCACGACCCATCAGGTGATCAAGCTTGTGACCGAGGAGCCCCCGCACAAGAGCAGAGCGGTGTAAGTCATATCGATGGAATACGGCATCGTCGTAGTCCACGACCAACGGAACGCGTGCCGGCAGAAAAGCTCGCTCGATAATCCAAGGCAGCCAAGGCAGCGCTTCCTTTTCAAGCCATAGGATATCAGCGTGACGTGATCGCGCCAGTTGCGTGGCGCGCCGTGCATAAGACTTCAGGACTTCCGCCAGTTTCGGCTGACCGGCATAAAGGCGCTCGAGATAGGCCGTACCAAAAAGCGGTTGGAAGGCCGCTTCAATGCCTGTTGCCTCCAAATAGGCAGCATATTGAATCGTCCTCAGCCGACTTGATGCTCCCAGCCGCGAATAGCGATTGAGAACAGTCATACCGACTGAAGCGACGGGTGGTACACTCTCCAGTGTGGTGGAGCCCCGTGGCTCGGCAATCATGCACATTCTTCCTTCAACCACGAAGTCATAACATCCGATCACTAATGACTGACCTTGGACTCCAAACAGCGCTAATAGCCCAGCCCAATAGCATTCTATAACCCCTGCACAGATCTATAACTTCCTGTAAGCTGCCATGAGAGATAGCCAAAACAAGTCGCGAAAATGGTTCGACGAACAGCGTTGAAGCCGCCACCAAGATGGCATCGACCGCAGAAAAATGCTTGAAGGCATACTGAATGCGGCTCCGCAGTGAATAGAAAAGCCTGTGCGCCTTAACCCTCTCTGAAACGCCGCCGCCCTTGTGAAAGGCCACAACATCGGCGAGATAAAGGACCTGATAGTTTTCATTATGCACTCGCAGCGACAAGTCTAGATCTTCCAAATAGACAAAAAAACGCTCGTCAAATCCTCCCAAGCGCTCAAATAACTCTCTTCTGATCAGGTAGAATGCTCCAATTACGTGATCCACTAGGCGCGTGTCGGCATGATCCCAATCGTGCATGTGCATTCCAGCAAGTTTAAGTACCCGACTGATGCCAAAGCTGCTCGCTACAAAATTCTTAGCGCCAGGAAACCGGGCGCAGCTGCGCTGGGTGCTGCCATCTTCGTGGACAAGACGTGCCCCGAACACGCCGACCCGCACCCTAGATGGATCGCTGGTCATCCCGTCGATTTGCGACATGGTTTGCTCAAGTAACCGGGCGTCAGGATTCAAGAAGAGCACAAAGCTTGAGCTTCCCCTTGCTGCACCCCTATTGCATGCGGAAGCGAAGCCCGTATTCTCGCCAAGCAAAACGAGATCGATGTTAGGATCTCCGATGGACGAAATCAGCAGAACCATCAGTCGGACCCGTTATCAACCACAATCAGTCTTTCAACATCGCCCTCCCCCGAAGGCCCAAATTGAATCTATACAGTGTTGCAGCTGACATCCAGAGTTCCAGTTAACTATAACAACATCGGATTTCATATCCTGCTCCCTAAATAACACCCAAGGTGACGGCTTTATAAAGCGACCAGGTTGCCAGCCCGAAGGCGACGGCCGCTTGTGGAACTCTTTGTGGAGAGATTTTGTAATCGAATGCAAGGAGAGTAACAAATACCAAAGTAATCTCCTTCAGCCTGTGCGCCATAACCGGAACATCTCTAAGCGCGACGAAGACCATCAAGCTTGCAACGGTGACGAGGAAGAGCGTTCGGTGCCTTGGCGAGTTAAAGCCGGATGCCTTATAGAACAAGACCAAGAATGCCACGGTAAGAATATTTGCGCCGGAGAAGATGGTAGGTACCTCGAATCCATCGGCCAAAGTAATATATGCCGAAGTTAGCGGGTTGATTGCCGCCATTATTGGCAGCATACTGCTCTTTAAAATTATCGACAGCGATAGGGAAAGTCCAAGAAGAAGTGGAATCGAAAACCTCAAGCGAAGCGGGGCCAACGAATGGGCGGTTAAGACGCAGGCTAGTGCAAATATAGCGGAACCATGGAAGCTCACTGCCAATGCGCCACACAAGATAAACATCATTCGCTTATTTGCGAAAAAGCAATTAACAGCGGCGAATAAAAAAGCGGTAGCCATTGCGACGCGAACCTGAGTATACTCGTGAAGCGGGTACCACGTTGCCAAATAAAAGAGCATCGTAAGAATCGGATGTTGCGCTCTGCTGAATGAATGGCTCTTCAAAAGGAGCGCCGCGGACATTAATAGAGAAAAAGTCGCCGGCAGTTCAAGACCGAGAGCAAATTTTGCGACCCATGTCGAAAACACAAAGCCAGGCTCGAATCTAAAGTTCGCAAAAATTCTACCTGGTCGTAGTTGGCTAAAAAACTCATTGTAACTAAAATAATCGCGACTCTCGCCGAAAGCGCCGTATCCTGCCGAGAAGCCAAAGGCTATAGATATTAAGAACATTGATAAGTAGATTTTTGACCAGCCAGAGGATTTCATGTTCAACTGGCCCTTGGGATAACGCTGCATGGCGTCATAGCAATCGAGTGCATCCCGATCTGTGAGGCAATTCTGAACCGAAGCCCACTTCGCGACGGGCGACCCATCAAGGTGTTTCTCGTTTGATCAGAGAATGAACGACGACGAGTATGTCCAGCGTTCGTGCAACGACCATGTGAAAGATTGAGCGATGTCTAAGTGCACTGATCGTGCGCGCATAATAACGTAGGTTTCTTGGTCGATCACTTGGCCAGTGTGGTCGAATGGTCATGTATTTAGCACTCACGCGGGGCCCCTCCCGAACGGGCGCAAACTTCACCTTCGCCCCATGCAGCGCATAGGGAAGTGCAATCTGATCACGCTTAACGCCTTGGCAGATCTCGCGCCACCAAGCTTCCATTGCCAGGTTGACTTCCGGGCAACTGCGCCTGAGCATTACGTTGTTCTCGGTCAATGGGCCCATCGGCAGATTAATATCTTCATAATACCTAACGCGCGACGCTATTGTATTATAGCTTGACTTATCAAGCTTCCCTGCGCGCAAACACTCCTCAAGTTCCTCGCGGATATCGCTTCTATCCATATGCAGCGGAATTGCGAGGTCTGCGCTCGACAAGTACCTGTCAAAGAGGGGGGCAGGATCTCTAAGTAGAGCAATATTGCAGTCCACATAAAGAGATTCATGGAATGTCGGAAGGAAAACGTGGGGGTGCACTTTAATTATGCGGTTAATCATCCAGTTCGGCATGTCCGGTAGTACTTCTGTCCAGTCGCAGACACTGCGTGTTGTCCAACCTTCAACCGAAAGAGCGGCGTTATCCGTAAACACCACAAAGCTGACGTCTGAGGGGAATATCACAGGAGCCAATTGATCGTAGTCGCCGATCAGCGCAGTATAGACCACTCGTCTGGGGTACCTATCTTTCGACATCAGTCACCCTATTGCGTCGCCCCAACCGGCCGTTCTCTCCATCAGAGATCGCGGCCAAAATTAGGCGAAGCCGTTTAAATACCTGCCGGGGGCGCGCACATAATGCTGTGGCGCACCCGGAACAATTGCACTAATAGAAAGACTGCCTTATTTACTTCGTAACATAGCCGGCAATCTATGTTTTGCATTCCGAGATGTGTATGGTTGCGGACTT
>NZ_PZKG01000200.1 GCF_003034985.1 Cereibacter changlensis JA139 | reverse complement strand
GCTCCGCCACGATCAGCGCCAGCGGGATCGCGCTGTCCGGGCCGATCATGATTCCTTCCTCGACCTCGCAGCCGATGTGGATGCCGCGCTCCGGCGGCACGATCGCCGGGCTGCGCGCCAGCCGCGCCAGCAGCTGGCCGAGGTCGATCCGGTCGTTCTCCTGCGCGCGGTAGAGCAGGGCATGCACCTCGGCCACGGCCTGCAGCCGCGCCTTCAGCGCCTCGGGATCGACCTTGCCGGTCAACCGCACCTGGAAGCTGATGAGGCTGCCGATCACCGCGAGGTTGTTCTTCACCCGGTGGTTCAGCTCCTGCAGCAGCTGCGAGCGCTGTTCGGCCAGCTGGCGCGCCGCCGCCAGCTGCTCGTGGGTCTCGCGCTGGCGCAGCCCGTCCGAGACGCTGCGCCGGATCCGCGCGGTCAGCACGAAGGTGAAGAGGCTGAGCGCCCCGAGGAACAGCCAGACCGGCAGCGCCTGGGCCAGCCACATCCGGCGGACATCGGCGACGGGAACGCCTGACATGGCGAAGAGCGGCAGGTTGCCCACCCTAGTGAAGGCGTAGAGTCGCTCCACCCCGTCGGAGATGGCGAGGGTCCGGTAATGCCCGTCATCGCCCTCGGCTATGGACTGCGCGGCGGTGCTGCTTGCGTCGAACAGGATGGGGCGGGAGGGGACGTTGCGCATCAGGAGCTTGCCGTCCTCGCGCAGGAGCGACGCGGCCTGACCCGGGGTGGTGGCGATGCTCTGCAGGAAGCCGCGCATCGACAGAACCTCGATGGCCGAGACGAAGATGGCCTCGGTCTCGCCGAGGCGGAGCGGCATGGCGATGATGAAGGCGTCCTGCGCCTCGCGCCCGACGCTGCGGTCGAGAAATACCTCTGAGTCGGCGGCGAGGTTGGCGCGGTAATCCTCCAGCGCAAGTGGCGGGGTGTCGGAGAAGCCGCGGCTGGCGGCCAGCACCGCGCCGTCGGCCGAGAGCAGCGCCAGCCCCTGCGAGGCGGCCTGCGCGCCCTGCAGGCCGGTGAGGAAGTCGCGGAACTCCGCCGTCCGAAGATAGCCTGCCGGCTGTCCCTCGACATGGCCGCGGACCGCCTCCTTCAGCACCGTCTGGGTCTGGATCAGCCTGTCGGTGTAAAGCTCGATGAGTTGGACATTTTCCGCCCCCTGCTGCTGCATGCGACGCACCTGCTGCGACCCGGACCAGAAGGCCCAGAGCAGGCAGCCCAGAAGCGGGAAGAGCATCGCGCCAAGGCGGAGGACGAGGAAGGCTTTCGAACTCCACTGCATAGGACCATCTGCTGCTTCTTGTTTGCGGAGAGGCCCCGAAAACGCACAAAGCGGATGCCGCTCTGCCGGTCTTCAGCTTGCGGGTTTGTCGGCCGCTGTTCAAGCCCCAACCTGTGGGGCGCCCTTTTCTTCGGGGGGCGTCATCGGGCGCGGAAGAGGCTGCCGGCGCCGGCAGCTCTCCGGCCAGCCCGCCATTGGCGCCGGCGTCGCCCGTCCGGCCCGACGGGGACGCGATACATGCCGCCTCGCCACCCTGGGCCGGCTGCCTGGCTCCTCAGCCCGCGTCGGACCGCCCGAGCGGTTCGGCGGCCGAGCTGCGCCCGTCTTCGCCGATGGCGTCGATCCCCTCGCCCGGAGTGGAGGGCGGCGGATTGCTCCCGTCGCCTGCGCCGGCCTCGGCGTCGATCTCCTGGCAGGCGCGCGCCCAATGCGCCTCGCTCTGCGCCTCCGGCCTGCCCTCGCTTTCCCAGATCTCGTAGGCGCGTTCCCTGACCTTGTCGTCCCGCTGCTCTGACATCTCGACCTCCATCCACCGCGCGCTCCCGATGCGCAGTCTCCTGAAGCGGAGAGCGGCCGTTTTGTTCCTGTCCTCCGCTACCCCCGTCGCCGGCGGCACCGCCGCGATGAGCGGCGAATATTCGCCGATGCCGGGAAAAACCCGCGGAGGATGTCGCCCTATCATCTACAGCCGGTACAATTCTGAATTGTGGCGCGAGTCGGGAAGCGGGAAACCCCGCCTCGCGGGCCGCTCAACCCAACGCAGGAGGAAGCACGATGCCGACCGTTACCGCCGTCACCCGTTGCGCAGAGGGCGAGACCAGAACCACCATGGAGATCACGCCGGTGCAGGCCTGCTTCCTGCCCAACGAGCCGGGCAGGGTCTATGTGACCGACGCCGGCGACCCCGACTCCGCGCGCGAACTGTCGCGCGATGAGCTGATCATGGAGCTGGCGCGGCTCGAGTGACGCAAGACGCGACGGGATGTCCCGGGTCGACGGGGGCAGCGGGAAGGTCCGGGACGGCCCCGGCTCCCGCTGCAGGAGCGACTTCAGAGCGCGGCCACGGCGCCGTCGGAGCGCGGGTCCGTGGCCCCCTCGCACAACCCATCCGGATGCAGCACCAGCGCGCCGGCGTGACCCATGGTGCTGGAATGCGCCGGCAGCAGCTCCACCTCATGGCCCGCCGCGCGCAGGGCGGCGATCAGCCCGTCGCCGATATCCGCCTCCAGCTTCAGCGTTGTCTGCGCGTCGCCCCAGGTCCGGCCAAGCAGCCAGCGCGGGCGGGTGACGGCCTCCTGCAGCGGCACCCCGCGGGCATGGCGCGAGAAGACCGCCGCCTGGGTCTGCGGCTGGCCCTCGCCGCCCATCGTGCCGTAGCTCATGCGGCGGCCGTCGGGAAACTCCGCCATCGCCGGGTTCAGCGTGTGGAACGGCTTGCGCCCCGGGGCCAGGGCGCGCAGGCCTTCAGTGGCGAGGGTGAAGGAGCTGCCGCGGTTCTGCCAGGTCAGCCCGCTGTCCTGCAGCACCACGCCCGAGCCGAACTCGAAGAAGATCGACTGGATGAAGCTGGTCATGTTGCCCGCGGCATCCACCGCGCCGCACCAGATGGTGTCGCCGGGCGTGGCGGGGTGCGGCCAGGGCGCGGCGCGCTGCATGTCGATGCCCCGTGCGGCGGCCTGCAGCGCCGCGGCGGTCAGCGGGGCCTGCTGGTCGCCCGACAGTTGCGGATCGCCGATGATCGCGTCGCGCTGGCGGAAGGCGGCCTTCGTCGCCTCGATCAGCCCGTGGACATGCTCGAAACTGTCGGTCCCGCCCGGCGGCAGCAGATCGGCGATGCCGAGGATCGCCAGTGAGGCCATGCCTTGGGTCGGCGCCGGCAGATTGAAGAGCCGGCTGCCGTCGCGGAGCGTCAGCGACAGCGGGGCGACCTCGGCGGCCTGCCAGCCGGCCAGATCGGCCTCGGTCACCAGACCGTCGATCCGCGCCATGTCCTGCGCGATGCGCGCCGCCAGCGGACCGCGGTAGAAGCTGTCGAAGCCGTCGCGCGCCAGCGCCTCCAGCGTCGCAGCGAGCCGGGGCAGCCGCATCCGGTCGGCCTCGCGCGGCGGGACTCCGTCCAGGAGGAAGGTTCCGGAGAAGCCCGGGGCCTCCCTCAGCGCCGGAAGATGGGTCGCGGTCAGCGCCGCCTGCGAGCGGGAGACGGCGAAGCCTGTCGTGGCATGCCGGATCGCGCTGGCCATCAGGGCGGCGTGGGGCAGGGGCTGCTGCCAGTCGCGGCTGATCTCCAGCGCCTTCTGCCAGCCGCCGACGGTTCCTGCCACGGTGTTGGCGGCCAGCACGCCGCGCTGCGGGATCTCCGCGTGGCCGGCATAGGTCTCCAGCCGCGCGGCGGCGACGGCGCAGCCCGAGGCGTCGATCGCCCGCGGCGCCTGCCCGGGCCGGCCGATCAGCCAGAAGCCGTCGCCGCCGAGCCCGGTCATGTGCGGATAGACCACCGCCAGTGTCGCGGCCATGGCGATGGTCGCCTCCACCGCGGTGCCGCCGACGGCGAGGATGTCGCGCCCGGCCTGCGCGGCGAGGTGATGCGGCGCGGTGACAATCCCGCCATGGCTGCGGGGGGTTTCACGCATGTCGGGTCTCCGTCGAAAGGTCTGCGGGCGGGAGGTCCGCGAGGAAGGTCTCCGCGGCCCGGGCTAGAAGCGCCGCGAGCTCGGCAAGTTCCGGAACCAGCAGGTATTCGTCGGCGCCGCCGAGATTGCCGGGCGTCAGGCCGCAGACCACGGTGTCGAAGCCCTCGCGCCGCCAGAGCCGCGCATCCGAGGCGCCGATGCGCAGGTTCGCCGCGGTGGGCAGCCCGAGGATCGTCTCCGCCGCGCCGAGGTAGGCCCGGACGATCGGGGCGGAGGCGTAGGTCGCGTTGGGCTCGTAGCGGCGCAGGATCTCCAGCCGGACGCGCCCGGCATGGGCCGCGAGCATCGCCTCGATGCGCTCGAGCACCTCGGCGCAACCGACGCCCTGCGGCAGGCGGATATCCAGCTCGGCCTGGGCCGCGGCCGGCACCAGATTGGGCGAGGACCCGCCCCGGATGGTGCCGATGTTCACCGTCACCCGGCTGAGCGCTTCGCTCTCGCCCGCGCCGGACAGGTTTTCCGACAGCGGGTTGGCCGCGGCGATCACGGTCCGGGCGGGATGGTCGGCCGGCGTTTCCAGCGCTTCCAACTGCATCAGCCGGTCGAGAAAGCCGGTCAGCTCCGCGATGGCGCTGCGGCCGCGATGTTTGTGCGCCGAATGGGCGGAGAGGCCCTCGGCCTCGATCCGGAGCCAGAGCATGCCCTTCTCGCCGATCCGCGGCAGCCGGGGCGCGCCGACATCGGGAACGATCACCGAGGCGCCGCGCCACTCCGGGAAATCGGCGATCATCATCCCCGTGCCGCGTTCGCCCATGGCCTCCTCGTCGCCGGCCAGCACCACCGCGACCCGCGCCGCGAGATCCGGCGCGCGCTCGGCCAGCAGGGCCATGGCGCCGAAACAGGCGGCGATGCCGCCCTTCATGTCGGCGCTGCCCCGGCCGTAGAAGCGCGTCCCGTCCTGTTCGCCGAACGGGTCCTTGGTCCAGGCGGCGCGGTCGCCGACCGGATAGGTGTCGATATGGCAGGACAGGATCAGCGCGGGCGGCCCCTCGCCGCCGCACCAGCGCAGCACCGCGTTGCGCACCGGCGCCTCGCGCTCGTGGCGCAGCGCCGAAGTTGCGCCCATCTCGATGGCGAGGACAATGGCTTCCTCCACCGCCGCCCCGGTGTCCGAGGGCGGCGTTTCGGAGGGGATGGCGACCAGCTGGCGCGTCACCTCCAGCAGGCGGTCGGAGAGCGCCTGCGCCCCCGTGAGCAGCGGATGGGTCATGCGGCGGGGTCCGGGCAGAGCAGCAGGAGGATCTCGCAGGTCACCGCCGCGGCGAGGAAGGCGGTCATGCCCTTCACGTCATGGTTGGGGGAGACGGTATTCACGTCAGCCCCGACGATGTTCATGCCGCGGAACAGCCGGATCAGGTCGAGCCCCTCGC
>NZ_PZKG01000199.1 GCF_003034985.1 Cereibacter changlensis JA139 | reverse complement strand
TCGCCCCAAGGCGGGAGGCGAGTGGCACCGGGCGCAGGCCGAGGTGAAGGCGCTGGAGGACCGCGAGGCGCTGCTGGCCCCCAAAGCCGCAGCCCTCTCCGGCGCGCTGCGCGAGCGGCGCGAGGCCGAGCGGCAGCGCACGGCGCTCGACGATCCGGAGGCCGAGGCCGCGCGGCATGCCAGCCTGCGCGAGGCCCGCGCCGCCCATGAAGCGGCCTTGGCCCATGCCGAACAGGTGGAGCGCGCGCGGCAGGCGGTGCAGATGGCGGTGCTGACCGGGCAGGGCGCCAGACGCGATCTCGAGGCGCTGGATGCGCTGGCCGGCCGGCTGGTCGCCGCCGAGGCGCGGCAGGCGGCTGCGGCAGGCGAGGTCGCACGGCTGGCCACGGCGGCGCAGGCAGCGCGCGACGAGGATCGCAATGCCACCACGGCGGGCGAGGCGGCCCGCGCCGCGGTGGCCGGGCTGCGGTCTCGGCTTCAACTGGCGCAGCGCGCGGCGCTGGCGGCCAAGGCGGCGCAGGCGGTGACCGCGCTCCGCGATGCGATCCAGCGCGCCGAGGCTTTCCGCAGCCGCAAGGAGGCCGCCGAGGCCCGCGCCGCCGCCCTGCCGGTCACGCCCAAGGCGCTGGCCGCTGCCGAAGCGGCGGCGGCGGAGCGTGACCGGCTCCACGCCATCGCCGGGGCGCGGGCGGTGACGCTGCACTTCGCCTATTCCGGCGCCGCCCGCGCCCTGCAGGACGGCGCGCCGGTGCTGGAGCCGCTGCGGCTCACCGGGCGCAGCCTGCTGGATCTGCCGGGGCTGGGCCAGCTCGCCGTCGATCCGGGCGAGCGGGCGGAGGACGATCTGCCCGCCCGCCTTTCCGCCGCCGAATCCGCGCTTGCCCGCGCGCTGGTGGCCTGCGCTGCCGAGACCCTGGCCGAGGCGCGGCAAAAGTTGACAGCCGCAACTTCGGCGCGGGAGGAGAGCCGTCAGGCGGCGGAGCTTCTCGCCAACACCGCGCCGCAGGGGATCGAGGCGCTGCGCCAGTCGCTCGCCCGGGCTGAGACCGAGGCGGGATCGGGCGGCGCCGAGGCCGAAGACCCGGCGCTGCTGGAGCCCTTGCTGCAGGCGGCGGAGGCCGCGGAGGCCGGGGCGCTGGCCACGGCCCGCGGCGCGCATCAGGCGGCGCTGGAGGCGGGCGACCGTCTGGCCCGCGCCGAGGCCGCCGACCATGCCGCCCGAGCAGCGCTCGACACGGCGCGGGCCGAAGCGGGTGACCCGGCGCTGCACGCCAGCCGCAGCGCCGAGGCGCGCAGCCGATTGGCGGAGGCCGAGACGCTGCGGACCGAGCGCGAGGCAGCGCTGCAAACACTGATCGCCGCCGCGCCCGACCTCGACACCGCGCTCGCCCGGCGCGACCGGGCGCAGAGCGTCGTCGATCTCGCGGCCCGCGACCGCACCCGGCTTGCGCAGCGGATCGCCGAGCTGGAGGGAGCGATCCGGATCCAGGCCGATGCCGGGATCGAGGAGGAGCTGGAGGAGGTGCGCGGTGCGCTGCTGCCCGCCCGCGCCCGTGCCGCGCGCTACGAGGCCGAGGTGATGGCGCTCGCCCGCCTGCGCCGCGCGCTGGAAGAGGCGCGGGTGGCGGCGCGCGACGCCTATTTCGGTCCCGTGACGCAGGAGTTGGCGCCGCTGCTCGCCATCCTGCACGACGGGGCGGAGCTGCATCTCGACGACCGCACGCTGCTGCCCGCAGCCCTGCACCGCAATGGGGTGGCCGAGGATCTGGCCGTGCTGTCGGGCGGCACGCGCGAGCAGCTCGCCATCCTGACCCGTCTGGCCTTCGCCCGGCTCTTCGCCCGCAACGGCCAGCCGGTGCCGCTGATCCTCGACGATGCGCTGGTCCATTCCGACGATGCGCGGATCGAGGCGATGTTCACCGCGCTGCACCGGGTGGCGAAGGATCAGCAGATCCTCGTGCTGACCTGCCGCCAGCGGGCCTTCGCGGGGCTGGGCGGCGAGCGGGCGGTGGTGCGGATCGGGCCGGCCTGATCAGCCGCCCGCCTGCCAGTCGCGCACCATGTCCAGCGGATGCAGCAGCATCAGCACGTTCAGCGCCAGCCCGTCGCGGATCACCACGGCAGTCAGCGCCTCGAAGCCGATGACGATCAGCACCGAAGCCCAGGCAGGGATCGCCCGCGCCAGCCAGAAGCCCGCGATCATCGCGAGGATGTCGGCCACCGAGTTGACGACCGAGTCGCCGTAATAGTCGAGCGAGATGGTCACGGCGCGGTAGCGTTCGATGATCGCGTCGGAGTTCTCGACAATCTCCCAAGCCGCCTCGACCGCCGTGGCGATCACCAGCCGCCAGCCGACGGGCAGACGGCGGGCGACGAGCCAGAGCGCGCCGTAGAACAGGATGCCGTGCAGCAGATGCGAGGGTGTATACCAGTCGCTCAGGTGCTGCGAGTTCTCCGAGCTCATCGTCTCGCCATGCCAGAGCTTGACGTAGCCGCAATCGCAGATCGGCACGCGCCCAACCCAGAGCAGCCAGAGTGCGGTGGCCAGCACGAGGCCGGCGACGATCCAATAGGGCAGGAGGCGGTTCGACATGCGGCGGAGCCAAGCATATCGCCCGCGCCCCGTCCACGCCGAAGATCAGCGCTCCGGAATCTCCGACAGGTGCCGGCGCAGCAGCGCCATGTTCTTCAGATTGGCCTTGAAGAACAGGTCGAACACCGTCCCCGCCACCGGCACGCTGCCGCCGACGAAGTCGAAGGCGGTGTTCATGGCCATCCGGCGCAGCACCGAGGCTGGCAGGCCCAGCTCGCGGGCGCGCCAGATCAGATAGGCCGAGGGCAGCATGGTCGCGGCGTCGCCGACCACCGGCACCAGGCTGGCGATGCCGTCCCAGCCGAAGCGGAAGCCGAGGATGCTGAACTGCGAGTCGAGCAGCTTCGCCAGCCGGTCCAGCCGGACCAGCTCGGCGTCGACCTGCTGCCGGGTGGCGGGGCGACGGGTGGTGGGGCGACGGGTCATTCCGCGACCCTCCCGAAGAAGGGAAGCCATTGCCGCGCCGCCTTGCGCCGGATGCGCCGGCCCCACATGTGCGACGGCCGCTCGGGATCGAGCAGGTCGTTGTCGGCCAGCACCGTCTCCTGCAGGCCGTTCAGTTCGGGCGGCACGAAGGGGACCAGCGACCGCCCGGGCCCGCGCAGCGCCTCGATGCCGCCGATCAGTGAGCCGCCCTTGCGCGCCACCGCCGCCTCGAAGGCCGCAGGCTCCACGCCCAGATGCTCGGCCAAGAGCATCGTGCGCAGCCCGGCGATGGTTTCGGCCAGCTCCGGCGTCTCCGGCCCAACCTCGACCGAGAGGTCGCATTCGGTGTCGAAGCCCATCGAGCGGTTGTTGAGGTTCGAAGACCCCACCCGCAGCAGATGGTCGTCCATCACCAGCACCTTGGCATGGACATAGATCGGGTCGCCCTTGAAGGTCACCGGGGTATACATGCGGAAGCGGTCGCAATGGTCGGCGGCGCGCAGCATCTGCAGCAGCATGGCGCGGGACGAGCCCATCACCTGCTCCTCCAGCCAGCCGTCGGCGGTCAGCGGGTTCACCACCACGATCTCGGGCGGGTCCTCCTCGCGCAGCCGGGCGGCCATCGCCTCGGCCACCTTGCGCGAGGCGAAATACTGGCTCTCGATGTAGAGATTGCGCCGCGTCCCGGCGATGGCGGCGAGGTAGAGCGCCTCGATCTCGTGCACCCCCTCGCGCTCGCCATGCGGCGGCAGGGTGCGCGAGACGGCGACGTCGACCGACCGCATCGTCGTCTCCAGCCCCTCGGGCCAGAGCGGCGGGCGTGGCGGCGGCGGCGCGAGGTCTTCCCCCGTGGCCGCCTTCCAGCGCTCGCGCGCGAGGTCGCCGAGCGCCCGCGCCGCATCGCCGTTCACCGCCGTGGTCACGTCATGCCAGGGGCCATAGCGCCGGCGGGTGCTGGGGCGGCGGCGCAGCGGGTGGTCGTCGAGATGGTCGGGCGTGTCCCAGCGGTCGCCGGTCATGTCGATGCCGCCGCAGAAGGCCAGCGCGTCGTCGATCACCACGATCTTCTGGTGATGCGCCGAGGCCACCGGATGCGCCGCGTCGAGCTTGAAGCGGATGCGGTCGTCGGTCATCCAGTCGAGGATCGCCAGCGGGGTCGAGCCGCGGCCCAGCGAGGGCAGCCAGTCCATGTCCCATTTCAGCACATGGATGCGCAGCTCGGGATTGCTCTCCACCACCCAGTTGAGGAACTCGCCCAGCCGGTTCGGCGTGTCGGAAGGCGGGGCATGCGGCTCCAGCTCGATCCTCGTGTCGAAATCCCAGCCGATCATCAGCACGGAATGCCGCGCCAGGGGCACCGCCTTGCGGATGGTGGCGAAATAGTCGGCGGCGTCGAGGATGACGCGCAGCCGGTCGGATCGCTCGATCCGCCAGCAGGTCTCGGAGGGGCGGAGGATGGGCAGGTCTGAAGACATGGGGGAATGCATCGGTCCACTGGGTCGGGCCCAGCCCAATGCGCCGCGCCTGCCGCGGGTTCCCTCCGCTCAGGGCAGCGCGGCGCGGGCCAGGGCCACCAGCGGCTGCGGATAGACGCCGATCCACGCCGTCAGCAGGGCGCAGAGCGCCAGCAGCAGCGCGTCGCCGGGCGACAGCGCCAACGGCTCTGCTTCGGGCGCCTGGCGGAAGCTGATGGTGAGGAAGCGCAGGTAGTAATAGAGCCCCAGCGCCGAGCCGGCGATCGCCACAGCCAGCGCCGGCCAGTGTCCTGCCGCAATCAGCGCCGAGAAGACGTAGAACTTGCCGAGGAACCCCGCCGCCAGCGGCAGCCCGGCCATCGATAGGAGCGCCAGCGCCAGGCTGAGCCCGGCCAGCGGGTTGCGCCAGACCAGCCCGCGCAGGTCGTCGCGCTGCGGGTCCGGCCCCAGCCGCGCCGCGACGCAGAGCGCGGCGAGCAGCGCCGGCGCATAGGCCGCGAGGTAGAACAGCGCCGCCTCGGGCGCCAGCGCCGCGCCGGAACCGAGCGCCACGGCTAGATAGCCGGAATGGGCGATGGAGGAATAGCCCAGCATCCGCACCAGCGACTCCTGCCTGAGCGACAGGAGGTTGCCGAGCAGGATCGACCCGGCGCCGGTCAGCATCAGGCCGAGGCTCCAGACCGGTTCGGGCGGGCCGGCGGCATCCAGCCGCAGCAAGACCAGCAGCACGCCGATCTTCGAGGCGACGCCCGCCAGCGCCGCCGCAGCCGCCGGCGCGCCGGAGAAGGCGTCGGGTGTCCACATGTGGAACGGGACCAAGGCGAACTTGAAGGCCAGCCCCGCCAGCAGCAGCGCCGCGCCGAGGCTGACCAGAACGCCCCGCGCAGACCAGGCCGAAAGCTCCAGCGAGCCGGTCGCGGCATGGGCCAGCGCGAAGCCGAACAGCAGCATCGCCGCCGCCGCCGCGCCGAGGATCAGGAACTTGTAGCCCGCCTCCAGCGCCGGCCGGTCCATCGGCAGCACGAAGAGCGCGACCAGCGACAGGGTCACCAGCTCCATCCCGAGGAAGACCGAGGCCGCAT
>NZ_PZKG01000198.1 GCF_003034985.1 Cereibacter changlensis JA139 | reverse complement strand
GGCCGAGGGGTATGACGGCATCCTGACGGTGGACGGCAACGGCAAGGACGGGCTCGAGGCGCTGCCCCGGTTCATCGCGGCGCTGGACGCGGGCTTCGACTATGTCCAGGGCTCGCGCTATCGCCCCGGCGGGCAGGCGATCAACACGCCGATCGACCGCAAGCTCGGCGGGCGGCTGCTGCATGCCCCGCTGCTGTCGCTCGCCTCCGGCTCCTGGTTGACCGACACGACCAACGGCTTTCGCGGCTATTCCCGGCGCTACCTGACCGATCCGCGCGTCGCGCCGTTCCGCAGCTGCTTCAACGACTACAACCTGCTGTTCTACCTCTCGGCCCGCGCCGGCCAGCTGGGTTACCGCGTCACCGAGATCCCGGTGCGGCGCGAGTATCCGGCGAGCGGGCCGGTGCCCACAAAGATGGGCAGCCTCGCCTCCAAGCTCGCGCTGGTGGGCGAGTTGTTCCGGACGGCGCTCGGCGGCTATCACCCGGACGCGGACCGGCCGCTCTCCGACCTCGGCGCCGTCCCCGCATCGGCGTCACGGCTGGCGGCCTATCTCCTCCCCTTGGTGTTCCTGCTGATCCTCGTCTCCCGGCTCGTCGCCATCCTCGACGCCCCGGACATCTGGCACGACGAGGCGATGCTGATGGCGAACCTGCCGCTGGCGTCGATCTGGGAGGCCTTCGCCCCCCTGCCCTATTATGCCCAGGCAGCGCCGCCGGGGTACCTGCTGCTGGCCAGCGCCGTGGTCTCGGTCTCCGGCGGTGCCCCCGAAACCGGGCTGCGGCTGCTCAGCCTGGCGGGAAGCCTCGCGGCGGCCGGGTTCCTCGCGCTGACGCTGCGCCGGCTGGGCGCGGGGCTCGTCGCTCCCATCGCGCTGGCGCTGGTGTTCCTGTCGCCCTTCGGCGTGCGCTACGGCGTCGAGATCAAGCAGTATTCCTTCGAGCTGATGGCGACCTGCCTGCTGCTCTACGCCACGGTCCGGGCGGTGCAGCGCCCGGGGCCCGCCAATCTCGCGCTGCTCGCGGTCTCCGGTCTGCTCCTCATCCTGTTCTCCTTCGCCGCCTCGGTCCTGCTCGCCACGCTGGCGCTGGCCGCGGTGCTGCAGCTGCGGCTTCTCGGGCGGGGCATCAGGTCCATCGCCGGGCTCTTCGCGGGTCTGGTCGTGATGGCGGCTGTCTGGCACCTGACGATCACCGCCGCCGCCACTGCGGACCAGCTCACCTATTTCTCCTTCGTCTATGACAAGGCCTACCTCCGGCTGCCCTTCTCCGGCGCCGAGGAGGGCCCCACGGTCAAGAACTACCTCAGCATCATGCTGGGGATGTTCGACCCGTTCTACCGCTTCGCCAGCGAATACCACGCGCGCCGCCTGTTCGCGGTCGGCGGCGTGATCCTGGTGGGGCTGGGCCTCTTGGCGTCGCTGCGGCGTGGGGTGCTGCTGCCGGTCGCCTGCGTCGCGCTGCTGGGCGGGCTCGCCCTGCTCAGCCTGCTGCGGCTCTACCCGATCCTCTACACCCGCCACTTCATCTTCGCGCAGCCGCTGGTCGGCGTCATCCTGGCCATCGGCCTGGCGACCCTGATCGCCGCCCTGTCGAGATGGACCCCAGCGGCGCTTCCGGCGCGGCTGGTTGCAGGCTTCGTCGTGCTGTCCGGCGGCGTCTCGCTCCTCGCCGGTCTGACGCAGGAGAAGCAGCAAGTGAGCGAGGCGCTGGCCGTCATCGCAAGCGAGTCAACCGACCCGGCGCCGCTGATCTATGTCGGCATCGCGGCGCAGCCGATCCTGCTCTATGTCCAGCCGGAGTTCGGGGTGCGGATCGGCTACGGCCCCGGCGCCTTCGATCCGGATTTCCGCAAGCGCGGCAGCACCGCCACGCTCACCACCGACTACGCCTCGGAGCTCCGCGGCCACGACGAGATCTGGATGGTGGAGACCCTGGTCTACGACGGCAGCTTCGCGCAGGTGAGGCAGGATCTCCTGCCGCTGGAGGCGGCCTTCGGCCCCTGCGAGGAGCGGTACCGCTCCGGCTCCTCGGCCGATCTGGGACATACGTTGGCACACAGCTGTCGGGCCGCCGGCGACCTCCCGGAGCGACAGGCGGACGATCCGGCGGGGTAACAGGTCGACTCGGGCCGCTCAGTCCCGCTCCGGCGGTTCGGGCTCGATGGCGCGGCGCTGTTCCAGCAGCCGGGCGGCCAGCAGGCAGAGCAGGGCCCAGGCGGCGCCCGCCGTCCAGCCGGCGACGACATCGGTGGGCCAGTGCACGCCGAGATAAATCCGGCTCAGGCCAACGGCGACGGTGACCAGCGCCGCCAGCAGGATGAGGTAGATCTTGATCCGCCGCAGCGGCTGGCTGCGCGCCAGCAGCGCCGCGAGGGTCAGGTAGGTGACCGCGGCCATCATCGAATGGCCGCTGGGGAAGCTCGAGGTGTGCACCAGCGAGAATTGCGGGACGAGATCGGGACGCGGCCGGTCGAAGCCAGCTTTGGCGAGCGAGCTCAGCAAAAGTCCGCCGCCCACGGCGAGGAAGACGAACCACATGGTGCGCCAGCGCCCGGAGAGGCCGAGCAGGCCGCCGGTGGCAAGGGTCAGGAAGGCGAGCACGCCGACGCCGCCAAGCGCGGTGACATCGCGCGACATCTCCTCGAACCAGGGCGGGCCAACGGGATCGCCCGCGTCGGCGGCGCTGCGCATCAGAAGCAGGATGCGTTGGTCGAAGCTGTGGGTGCCGCCGGCGCTGACCGCCTCGCCGAGTTCGAGGAAGCCCCAGGCAGCGCAGGACAGCACCAGCAGGAGCAGCACCGTGCCGTTCTCCGCATAACCCCTGATCCGCCCGAACCCGCGCCCGATGATGGTCTTCCGTATCCCCGCCATGGGTGGAAAAGCGCCGGGCGGGGCCGCTGGTTCCCCTTGGCGCCGGAGGAGGAGCGCCAGATTGGCAGGAAAGGGAACAAATTCCGGCGGTAGCGGATCAATTGGCGGCTGAAACGGTTGATGTTCCGATCCTACGCCCGTGCTGGAAGTCCGGCGATGCTGCCCGCTGGGGATGTGGCTTCCGATCCCGTTGGGCTCAAAGCAATCGGCTGCCTGCCCTCCCGCCCGGAACATGCCGCGAAGGCAGGGAAGGCCGACCGGCGTGATGACGAACCTGTCTTGAACGCCTGTACAGCGGATGTGACTGTAATCTAACCCCGCGACAACGGGGCTTGAAAGGAAACCGGCGTGGAGTCGACGATCCAGCTGATCGACCTGCTTGGAGCCGCGGCGCTGCTGTTCTGGGGGCTGCGGCTGATCAAGACCGGCGTGATGCGCGCCTTCGGCGCCGTCTTGCGGCAGTGGATCTCGCGCGGCACCCGCAACCGGGTCTCGGCCGCCGCCTGGGGCTTCCTCGCCACGCTCGGCCTGCAGTCGAGCACCGCCACCGCCGTCATCACCGGCTCCTTCGCCAGCCGCGAGATCATCTCGCCGCGCATGGCGCAGGCGGTGATGCTGGGGGCGAACCTCGGCACCGCCATCGTCACCGTGCTGCTGTCGCGCGACCTGCACTGGCTGGGCAGCGCCTTCATCCTGGTCGGGGTGGCGAGCTTCACCCTCAGCGCCGGCTCGCAGGGCAAGGCAGTCGGCCGCGCCCTCCTGGGCCTCGGGCTTATGCTACTGGCGCTGCGGCTCCTGGGCGGGGTGACCGAGCCGCTGCGAGACTCCCGCACCGTCGTCGCCATGCTTTCGGGCCTCGCCGACGCGCCGGCCTTCGCGCTGGTGTTCTCGGCCGGCCTGGCGCTGCTCGGCTCGTCGAGCCTCGCCGTGGTGCTGCTGGTGATGTTCCTCGCCGGCGCCGGGGTGGTGCCGCCGCAGCTCGCGCTGGTGCTGGTCGCAGGGGCCAACCTCGGCGGGGCGATCCCGCCCTACCTCGCCGTCGGGGGCGACGGGCTGGCGGCGCGGCGGCTGACGCTGGCCAACCTGATGGTGCGGGGCGTCGGCGCGCTGGCGGTGCTGGTCGTGGCGGGCCCGCTCACCCGGCTGCTGTTGCAGGTCACGCCCGATCCCGCAGATCTCACCGTCGCCGCGCATGTCGGCTTCAACGCGGCGCTGCTGCTCCTTTTCCTGCCGCTGATCGGGCCGGTGGGGGCGCTGGCCGAGCGGGTGCTGCCCTCCGGCGGGGCCGCGGCGCGGAGCGGGCCGGAGTATCTCGACGACAGCCTGCTCGACACGCCGGGACTCGCGCTGGCCGTCGCCGCGCGCGAGACACTGCGGGTCGGCGACATCGTCGGGGCCATGCTGGAGAAGAGCCGGCTGTCGCTGGAGAACAGCGACGAGGCCACCGGTCTGGAGGTGACGCGGCTGGAGCAGGAGGTTGACGCGCTGACAGAGGCGATCAAGCTCTATGTCTCGCGGCTCAGCCGGCTGGAGCTGGACGCGGCCGACGTGCGCCGCGCCAACGAGATCATCTCCTACGCCATCAACCTCGAGCACATGGGCGACATCATCGAGACCGGCCTGACCGAGATCGCGGTGAAGAAGATCCGCAAGCGGCTGATGCTCTCGCCGGAGGGGCTGGTCGAGATCGCCGAATTCTACGACCGCACCGCCGACAACCTGCGGCTGGCGCAGGCGATCTTCCTCGGTCGTGACGCGGACCTCGCTCGGCAGCTGATGCAATCGAAGATCGAGATCCGCAAACTGGAGGCGAATTCCGCCGCGCAGCATCTCGCGCGGGTGCGGGCCGGGCGCAGCGAGGCGATCGAGACCAGCACCATCCACCTCGACCTGTTGCGCGACCTGAAGCGGGTGAACGCCCATCTCACCTCGGTGGCGCATCCGATCCTGCACGAGATCGGCGTGCTGCAGGACAGCCGGGTCCGCGCCAGCCAGTCCGAGCCGAAACCGGCCCTCGGCCTGCAGGACAGCGGGAACTGAGAGCGGCTTGGCGCGAATAAGGACCGCCTCCCGCCGTGACCCTCCCCGGCGGAACCGCGGTCCGGCTGCGGTCGCTGCGCCGGAACGCCGCCGGAGACGCGGCTCCGCCGGGCGACCGGATTTCCTCCGGCGGCCCCGAGGGAAGCCCTGCGCCCCGGTTGCACATTCCGTGCCGATACGGTCTATGCGCGGCTCACGGTTGACCTGAAAGCGGCAAGGCAGATGCAGGACCCAGAGATTCCCGGCGCGTCCATCGTCTTCGACCGGGTGGAGAAGACCTTCGAGAAACCCGGCGGCGCGCCGTTCCGGGCGCTGGAGCAGGCGTCGCTGACGGTGGAGCCGGGGGCGATCACCGGGGTGATCGGCCGGTCGGGCGCCGGCAAGTCGACGCTGCTGCGCATGGTGAACGGGCTGGAGACGCCGAGCGCCGGGCGGGTGATCGTCGACGGCCGCGATGTCGGCGCCGCGCGCGGGTCGGCGCTGCGCGAGATCCGCCGCAGCGTCGGCATGATCTTCCAGCATTTCAACCTGCTCTCCTCGCGCAGCGTCTACGGCAACGTCGCCCTGCCGCTGGAGATCGACGGCACGCCCGCGGGCGAGATCCGGACCCGGGTCAACGACCTCCTCGCCCGCGTCGGTCTGGAGGG
Source organism: Cereibacter changlensis JA139 (assembly GCF_003034985.1). GTDB lineage: Bacteria > Pseudomonadota > Alphaproteobacteria > Rhodobacterales > Rhodobacteraceae > Cereibacter > Cereibacter changlensis. The sequence goes on along the minus strand of NZ_PZKG01000198.1, from coordinate 68 downwards.
GCTGCGCGACCGTTATCCGGCGGAGCTTTCCGGCGGGCAGAAGCAGCGGGTCGGCATCGCCCGGGCGC
>NZ_PZKG01000197.1 GCF_003034985.1 Cereibacter changlensis JA139 | reverse complement strand
GTAGGCCCCCGCTGTGGCAATGCGGACGGCGTCGGAGATTGCCCGCGACGTCACCCCCATTGAGGCCGCTCGGGCCAGGTTGGGCGTGATGATGATCTCCGGGGTCTGCATCGCCGCGGAGGACGTGACGTTGCCGATACCCTGAATGTGCTCGCGGATCTCGGCTTCCAGACTGAAGGCCGCGTCCTCCAGCAAAGCGGAATCGTCCCCGGCAAGGGTGACCTGCAGTTCGGTGCCGTTTCCGCCGGTGCCGACCTCGATCCGGACGCCCGGGATGGACGCGATCGCCTCGCGCAATTCGGCCTCGATCTCCGACTGGCCGACATCCCGGTCATCGATGGGCGTCAGATTGACGACGAGCGTAGCGGAGGAGACGGAGTCGGAAGACGTCTCGCCCATTCCCCCGGTCGAGGCCGAGCCGGTGGCCAGGAAGATTCCCGTGACGTGGGAAACCTCCCGAACCGCCTCCGCAATGGCGCGGGCTGTCTCGTCGGTCTCTTCGATCAGGGATCCCGGCGCTGCGGTCATGGTGATCCGGGTCTGGCTTTCATCCGAGGCGGGGAAAAATCCGGTGGACATCTGGGTGACGATCAGCGCAGTCGCCGCGAAGAAGGTCGCCACCCCGACCACCGGGATCCAGCGGCGGCGGAGCATCAGCTTCACCAGGGTCATGTAGCTGCGCATGAGCAAGCCATCCGATTGCTCGACATGGGCCCCGGTCTTCAGCATGTAGGCGGCCATCATCGGCGTAACCAATCGGGCCACGAGAAGCGAGAACAGAACCGCGACTGAGGCGGTGATGCCGAACTGTTTGAAGATGATGCCGGGGATGCCGCCCATGAACGCCGTCGGCAGGAAGACTGCGACAAGAGTGAAAGTCGTCGCAATCACGGCCAGCCCAATTTCGTCGGCGCCCTCCATCGCGGCGTCATGGGCGGTCTTGCCCATCTGCAGGTGTCGCTCGATGTTCTCGACCTCGACGATGGCGTCATCGACCAGGATGCCGACGACCAGCGACAGGGCCAGCAAGGTTACCGTGTTCAGGGTAAAGCCCATCAGATCCATCACGAGGAAGGTCGGAACGATCGACAGGGGCAGCGCCACCGCCGCAATGAAAGTTGCTCGCCAATCCCGCAAGAACAGGAAGATCACGATAATCGCGATGATCGCCCCTTCATAAAGCATGTGCATCGAAGCTTCATAGTTTTCCTCCGTGGCGCGGATCGTGTTGTAGGCTTCGGCCACCGTGAGTTCCGGACGGGACGCGCCAAACTCCGACATCGCTGTGCGTACGTCGTCGGTGACGGCGACATCGGAGTAACCCTTCGACCGCTTGATCTGCATGGCGATAACCGGCTCGCCATCGAGGTAAGCGAGCGAGCTGCGGTCCGAATGGGTGTCGGTCACCGTCCCCAGTTCGTCCAGCCGCACCCAGCCCCCGTTTGGTAGCGGGATCGGTGTCGCGCGCAGATCTTCGACCGATGAGGCTGCTGCCAGTACGCGCAGGGACTGACTCTCTCCGCCAACCCGGCCTTTGCCGCCGGACAGGTCGCGCTGGACGTCGTCGAGTTGCGCATTCACATCGGCCGTCGTCAGGCCAAGGCCGGACATAAGGTCCGCATTCAGTTGGACCCGGATCTCGCGATCAATGCCGCCCAGACGGCTCACCTCGCCGACGCCTTCGACAGCCATCAGAACACGTTCGATGTCGTTGTCGATCAGCCAGCTGAGCTCGACCTCATCCAGCTTGTCCGCACTGACTACATAGGTGATCAGCGGCGTCGCATTCAGGTCAGACTTGGAGACGTTCGGCGCACTCATCCCCGAGGGCAGTTCGGAGACCACCTGATCCACTGCGCTCGACACCTCGTCCAGAGCCGCCTGCGAATCCTTGCCCACTTCGAAGGAAACGTTGATCGAGACGGAGCCATCGGTGATCGTAGTCGTCACCGAGTCCAGCAAAGACAGGCCAGTCAGCTGTTCCTCAATCTTGCGGGCGACCTCTGTTTCCAGCTGGGCTGCGGCAGCGCCGTCGAGAGTGGCCGAAATGCTGATCGTCGGCATGTCCATGTCGGGAAAGTTCTGCACATCAAGGCGTTTGAAGCTCATCAGCCCCAGCACCACCAGCATGATGAAGACAAGGATTGGCGGAACCGGATTGCGGATGGCCCAAGAGGAAAAGTTCATTCTGCCACCTTCACCACATTGACCAGGGATCCTTCGTTGAGGAACGCCCCGCCGGTCTCAACGATCTGCTCTTTCCCGGTCAAGCCGGCTGCAATTTCCACCCGGTCATCGGCGCGCCGGCCGGTCTCCACCCGCAGACGCGTTACCTTCGCCGGCGATGCGCCCTCTTCCAGCGCAAAGACGTAGGTAAACCCATCGCGCATCGAGATGGCGGTGGACGGTAAGGTCAGGGCTGGCGTCTCGCCAAGGTCGAACCGCCCCGTGACCATCATTCCCGTAGGGGGCATGCGAGCCTCCTCAGGAGGCGTCAACGCAACATAGACAATCACGCGCCCGGTGGTCTCCGAAGCGACCGGAGAGATCAGCCGCACCTCGCCGGGCACTCCGTCTCCCACTGGCGTCGGGATCGCCGCCTTGGCGCCCACCTCGATCTCGCTCAGAAATCGCAGGGGAACCTCTGCTTGCCACTCGATGCGATTCTGTCTGATCAGCCGAAACAACTCTGTTCCCGTCGAGACCACGCCCCCCAATGAGGCCGAGCGCGACGAGATGACCCCGTCGTCCGGGGCGACGATCTTCGTGCGGTCGAGATCCAGACGAGAGCTCGAGAGCACCGCTTCCGCGGAGGCGAGATCGGCTTCGGCCTTGCGCTCGGCAACGTAATACTCGGTCGCCTGCTGCGCGGAGAGCGCGCCGGACTGTCCCGACGTCAGAGCCCGGGCGCGATCCGCCTCTCCCCTGGCCTGATCCAACGCGGCCTCCGCCGAGCGCACCGTCGCTTCCTGCTGATCGATCGAGTTCTGCAGGGTCTCTGTCGAGAGCTGCGCGAGTATCTGCCCTTTCTTGACGACCGACCCGACATCGACGCTGACGCTTTCGATCCGCTGCCCGGAGGTTTCCGCGGCGATCACCGCTTCATGCCAGGCCTGAAGACGACCATTTGTCTCCAGGGTTACCGGCCAGGTCTGCTGCTCAGGAGCCACGAGCCTGACGCTGAAGGCGGCTGTGATCTGGGCGTCGGTCGTCTCCTGTGCAGCAAGAGGGACGGCCGGGCCGAGCACAGCCAGAAAAATCACCGCGGTGATCACTTTTGAAGTCATCGTCGTTTCCCTCATCCTGCAACCCCCGCCCGTTTCCAGCCGCCACCCGCAGCCTTGTAGAGTGCGATCCACTGCCGCACCTCAGCCTCTCGCTGTTGCACTTCGGTAATCTGTGCGGACTGCAGGGTGCGCCTCGCTTCTTCCCGGTTCAGGAGGGTTTCTCCGCCGGCCTGCCAGATCTCATCGACGGCGCCGAAATACTCGCGGTAACCTGCCACGGCGGTCCGGGCGCTTGCGCCGCTCGCCCTCGCAGCATTCAGCCGGGTCAATGCTCCTTCGACTTCGCTCACTGCAGTGAGAACGGTCGTTCTGTAGGCTTCGGCCGCAGTGATCGCCTCGGCATTGGCGACGCGGACGCTTGCCCTTCGTTCCCCGCCGTCGAAAATAGGCAAAGATATCGCCGGTCCAAAGGACCAGCTCGTCGGATCCGACACGGTCACGGAGCCACTCAGGGATAACGAAGGGTAGAGATCCGCTTTGGCGGCCCCCATCGTCGCCATCGCGCTGGCAAAATCAAGCTCCGCCTCGGCGACATCGGGCCGTTGCCGCAGTGCCTCTACCGGGGCCGACGTTATGCGGAACGCCTTCGGAGAGGGCAGGCCGCCACCGGTAGCGAGGATGCTGTCAATCCTGCCTTGCGGCGCGCCTACGCTGACCGCCAAGGTCTGCGCCAGCACCCGGCAGTCTGCTCGCTGTGTTTCCAGCGAGATCGCGGCGCTTGCGGCATTGGCGTTGGCAAGCGAGCGGTCGCTGCTAGGCGAGAACCCTGCGGCAGCGAGTTCGCCCGTTGCTTTGATGGTTTCCGCCTGCGAGGCGATTGCCTGGCGATAGATCGCCTCGACCAAGCGGCAGGCCCGATACTGGACGTAGGTATCGGCCACCTCGGAGGAGAGGCTGATAAAGGCCCCACTGAACGCCGCGTCCTCGGCCGCTGCTGACAGGCGCGACGCGGCTGCGGACTGGCGGGCCCGGCCGAAGAGATCCAGCTCCCACGAGGCATCGAGGCTTGCGGCGTTCGTGGTACGCCTCGCGCTGTTCTGGCCGCCTGCAACGCTGCTGTCTGCGCCGCCCGTCAGATCAGGAAACAGGTCCGCGGCGCTTTGGCCTGCGGCCGCGCGCGCCCTCATGACGCTCGCGGCCGCAGTGCGCAGGCTCGGGCTGCTTTGGTTTGCGAGCCGGAGGAGTTCGTTCAGCTCAGCGTCGTCGAGCTGCGACCACCAGCCCACATCAATGGCGTCGCCTGCCTGCGGCACACCGGCAGCAAATCGCACCGACACCGGTTGCTTCGCCACTGGCTGGATTGTCGTGGCCGAGCAGGCGGAAAGTACCAGTGCGGCGCCTAAGCCAATGAGAGAACGCATGAAGATACTCCGCGGGTGAACTTGTCCGTTCATCACTCAGCGGATTGTTAAGATGTGTTAAGATCACGCAAAGAAAGGTAAAGTTCGCCTATCGGGCCTCAGGAGGCGCTATAGCCAAGATGGAGGTGCGCCGATGATTCCAGTTTTGTTCATTGACGATGACGCCGAGCTCGCCGAGCTCCTTGCCGAATACCTCGAGCAGGAAGGCTTTGCCGTTACACACCTCGCCGACGGGCGCCGCTGCCTCGCCGCGCTCTCCGATACGCAACCAGAGATCGTTGTCCTCGACATCATGATGCCAGGGATAAGTGGCATAGAGGTCCTGCGCCGGATCCGCCGCGAAAGCGCCGTTCCGGTCCTGATGTTGACTGCCCGTGGTGATGAAGTCGATCGCATCGCAGGCCTCGACCTCGGGGCCGACGACTATCTCGCCAAACCCTGTTCGCCCGGCGAGTTGGCCGCGCGGTGCCGCGCAATTCTCCGTCGCGCAGGCGGGCGGACGGCGGTCGGTTCCCAGCCGCTGACGGCGGGAATGCTTGTTGTGGACGCGACGGCCCGCACTGCGAGATGGCATGGCCTGCCCCTTGACTTGACGGGGGCGGAATTCAGTCTGCTGGAAGTGCTCGCGGCGAATGCTGGTCGCATCATGTCTCGGGCGGAGCTTTCCGAACAGGGTCTGGGCAGACCGCTCGCGCCCTATGACCGGTCGGTTGATGTCCATGTCTCGTCAATCCGGCAGAAGCTCTTCGCAGCGAGAAGGGGGCCATCTTCTATTCTCAGCGTGCGGGGCCACGGCTATCAATTGGTGCCGACATGAAACAAATGGTTTTGAGGTTCTTTTTCTATATCTGGGGCGCCATCTTGGGCACTGCGCTGCTTGTTATTGTTCTAACGATCAGCTTTGATCCGCTACCGCCGGGATATGTTCCCGTGGAAGCAGTTTTCACACCAATGCAGGCCGCAGCACGTGAGGCTTTTCTGGTCGAGGGCAGGGCTGGAGTGGAAAATCT
>NZ_PZKG01000196.1 GCF_003034985.1 Cereibacter changlensis JA139 | reverse complement strand
GCCCCAGTCCATGTGTTGATGGACCTGAAGAGCCTGTATCCGGTCAAAGCGAGCGATTTGAGGCTGTGATGGATGCGGGAGCTCTCCGCCTGATCAGAGGCATCAATCTCAATCTGAGGTTGGTCGAACCGGAAGACGCGGCCTACATCTATGCGCTTCGCCGTGACCCCGCCTACAACGCCCACCTCTCGGAGGTAAGCGGCCCGGCGGAGGATCAGCGCCGCTGGATCGAAAGCTACAAGGCACGTGAAGCCGATGGGCTGGAATACTACTACATGATCGAGCGGAAAGATGGACAACGCTGCGGTGTCGTGCGTCTTTACGACATAAAGAATAGCCGGTTCACGTGGGGTAGTTGGATCCTCGATCACAACAAGCCTCGTAGGGCTGCTCTGGAGAGCGCCGTTCTTTCTTTCGGCGTCGGCTTCCACATTCTAGGACTTAACGAAGCGAATGTCGAAGTTCAGGTAGATAACACTCACGCCGAAAGCTTCTACAGAAGACTTGGCATGGCGGAAACACACCGGACAACGCAGAACATCCACTTCGTGTATTCACGTGCACGGTTTGATACCGATAAGGCTAATCATCTTTACATCCTTGAGCAGGATAAACAGAATGCATGAGTTTCTCCAAGACTGCATCATACCGAGAAGCGCTCAGATTGCCGATAGCGTGGAATTTGGGCCACGCGTAGTCTTGGCTGGGGACAGGATCGTCCTACGAGACAACGTCCGGTTGGATGCGGCTTGTGTGATCGGCGAGGGTGTTAACGTTGGCCAAGGGGCGTGGGTAAGAGCAGGCGCCGTAGTCCTGCGATCAGTTCCGCCAAATGCCATTGTCGAAGGTAATCCTGCTCAGGTGGTTGGATATCTAAACGGTGCTCATACTGACCGCCGCCCCGATCCACGCCATGTCGACATTCATGGACTGGGCGATCTGACACGGCCCGCTCAGGTGAATCTAGGGATTGGCGACGGCGCTCTCTACCTGATGCGCCGCATTACGGATGCTCGCGGCTCCCTTACTGTCGGAGAGGTTCCGACCGAAGTTCCGTTTGCACCGGCCCGTTACTTCGTCGTTTTCGATGTTCCATCGATGGAATTGCGCGGGGAGCACGCACATAAGCAATGCCAGCAATTCCTGATCTGTCTGCACGGGTCGTGTCGAGTGCTTTTGGACGACGGCGCTCAACGGTGCGAAGTCACTTTGGACCGCCCGGATATGGGTGTGTTCATGCCTGCGATGATCTGGGGGACGCAGTATCGATACAGTTCAGATGCTGTGCTGTTGGTGTTCGCATCACGTCCGTATGAAGCAGATGATTATCTGAGAACATATGACGAATTCCTTGCCGAATTGGAAAGCCGCAAAACATGAAGATTCCATTCCTCGACCTCGGCGCATCCTACCGAGAACTGAAATCCGAGATAGACACCGCCGTTGCACGCGTGCTGGACAGCGGCTGGTATATTCTTGGTCCAGAGGTAGAATCCTTCGAAGCCGAATGGGCCGCTTACTGCGAGGCAACTCATGCCGTGGGGCTGGCAAACGGGCTTGATGCGCTGATCCTTGCGCTGCGAGCGCTTGATGTCGGACCGGGCGACGAGGTGATCGTGCCGTCCAATACCTATATTGCGACTTGGTTGGCGGTGTCCGCGGTCGGCGCCACGCCAGTCCCCGTTGAACCCGATCTGGCGACCTACAACATCGATCCCACTCGGATCGCAGCAGCGATCACGCCGCAGACGAAGGTGCTTCTGCCTGTTCACCTCTATGGGCAACCCGCTGATATGGACCCGATCCTCGCACTGGCACGGCAACATGGCATCGCGGTGGTTGAAGACGCAGCACAGGCCCATGGCGCGCGCTACAAAGGCCGCCGCATCGGTGGCCATGGCGATATTGTCTGTTGGAGCTTTTATCCCGGCAAGAACCTCGGAGCCTTGGGTGATGGCGGTGCGATTACCACGAACCGCGCCGATCTGGCGGACAGGGTTCAGGTGCTGCGCAACTATGGCAGCCGGGTTAAGTATGTTAACGAGGTTCAGGGGGTAAACTCCCGCCTCGATCCTATTCAGGCGGCGGTGCTGCGCACGAAACTTCCTTACCTTGATGAATGGGGGGAACGTCGGAAAGCAATCGCCGCTCTTTACGGCAAGGAGCTTGCGGGGAGTGGCTTGATTCTGCCCCACGTTCCCGACTGGGCCGATCCCGTCTGGCACCTCTACGTCATTCGCAGCAGCGAACGTGATGAGCTGCAGCAGCGTCTTGGTGCAGCTGGCATCGGCACACTGATTCACTATCCAATTCCGCCACACTTGCAGGGTGCCTACACAGGGCTGAAGATGGCCGCCGAGGCTTTTCCCTTAGCGCGTCAGATAGCAGATGAGGTCCTGAGCCTGCCGATAGGGCCTCAGATGAGTACGCCGGATGCGGAGCGCGTGCGCGATGCCGTGAGTGTTCCGGGTTGAACCAGCCCGCTTCCCATAACTCGCGCGGGCTGATCAGGTCCATGGCGGTCACTGGCGGCGCTCAAGCCGTCAGCATCCTGATTTCCATCTTGCGGTTGAAGATCCTGGCAATTCTGCTCGGTCCGGCCGGGGTTGGTTTACTCAGCATATACAACAGCCTCCAAGGTCTGGTCTCGACTGCCGCGGGTCTTGGAATGGGATCCAGTGGCGTGCGGCAGATTGCCAGCGTCAAGGGTGAGGAGCGGGCCCTAAGCCGCGTCAGGCGCGTGCTCTTGGCTGCCCATATCGTACAGGGTGCGCTTGCCATGATGGGCGTCTGGCTGCTGAAGGCCCCCATCGCGGACTGGATGTTCGGAAGCCGAGATTATGCGACCCAAGTGGGTTTGATCGGCATCGCTGTCTTGCTCACTCTGCTAGGCTCGGCGCAGACAGCACTTCTTCGAGGCATGCGGCGGATCAATGATCTGGGCCAGGTCACGGTCCTCAGTACATTGGTTGGCACTATCGCCGGTCTGGCTGCCGTATGGCTCTATGGCGAGGGCGGGTTGATCTGGTTCGTGGTTGTTCAGCCACTGGCAGTTAGTCTGATAGCAGTGGGCTATACTCGCCGACTTCCGAAACCGACGGCAGCACGCCCTGCTGCTGCCGAGATCTGGGCCGAGTGGAAGCCGATGGCAAGGCTGGGGGCGGCCTTCATGCTGGGTGGGCTCGCCACGACAACCACCCTGTTGCTGGTGCGGAGCCGCATCACGCAAGAGCTAGGCCTCGAGGCAGCGGGTCAGTTCGCAGCCGCCTGGGGCATCACCATGACCTACGTGGGCTTTCTGCTGGGAGCTATGGCAGCAGACTATTATCCGCGGCTAACCGAAGTCATCAATGATCGCCCGACCGCGACACGCCTGATGAACGATCAGGCGCAACTGGGCCTCGCGATCGGCGGGCCGGTGCTGCTGCTGCTGATCGGCCTCGCGCCTTGGGCGGTGACGTTGCTCTACTCGAACGAATTTGCGCCGGCCGCTGGGATGTTGCAGTGGCAGACAGTAGGCAATGTCTTCAAGCTCGCCAGCTGGCCCCTATCCTTTGCGATCGTCGCTTCGGCGAGGGCCAAGACCTACTTCCTGATGGAACTCAGCTTCAACCTTGTCTTTTTAGCTCTGCTCTGGATTCTGCTGCCGGTCTTTGGGCTAGAGATCGCGGCGCTCGCGTTCCTTGCGGGATATGTCGTGTATTTCATCACGGTGAACGTCCTCGCTCACATCCTTCATGGGTTCCGCTGGCAGTCCCTGTCACTGAAATTGATTGCCCTTCATGTTACTCTCTCGTTGGGTATCTTGGCCTTGGCGGAGACGGTGCCCAAGGTAGCCGCCGTAGCATCAATCTGTCTTGCCCTGGGCACCGGAATTTTCGGCCTGCGCGTCGTCCTGATCAAGGTGGGGCCTGAGGGGCGCATCGCGGCAAAGTTCGCCCACATCTATGCCAGCATCGGCTGGCCAATCCGGAGCATGCCATGACTGCTACCTCCCCATCAACACAAGGCAGCCCACTCGCTACCTTTGCTCTCTTCGCTTATAATCAGGAGCAATACATACGTGATGCCATCACGGCAGCCTTTGCCCAAACGTATGAGCCATTAGAGATCATTCTTTCCGATGACGCTTCGAGCGACCGGACCTTTGAAATCATGCAGGATATGACATCGTCTTATACTGGACCGCACATTGTCCGCCTCCGAAGAAGCGCGAATAACCTGGGCCTCGCGTCGCACATAAACGTTATTGCTGAGGAATTTACAGGCAAATACCTGGTACTTGCTGCTGGCGACGACATTTCATTTCCTGAAAGGACTGCCGCCTGTGTTGCTATACTTGAAGAGAAAGGCGTGTCTTTGGTGCATTCAATGGTAACATACATCGATACCGACAACAGAACGATTTCCCATCACAGATCGCATGAACCACTTCTTTGGGGGCACGCAGATGGAAGTTCAGCTGCTGGCAGTTTATCGCTGTATATAGGAGCTACTGGCGCAGTCACTCGCGACTTCCTGGAGAAGTTTGGACCTATATCCTATCACAATGCATACGAAGATCTGGTTTTTGGCTTCCGTTCCATCTTAGGCGGCGGAAGTTATTTTATTCGTAAAAATTTGGTGCGCTATCGGTTTGGTTGCGGGATTAGCCATAACCGAACAGACCTAACGGTAGGCGAAATGCTAGCAAAGGAAAAAAGGCGTCTGATGGCCTATGCGGATGTGTATAGACAGAGACTTAGGGATCTGGACGCTGTCAGCGAGGATTATAGCCAAGTCAGGGAATTTCTAATCGTAAAGCTTCACGAGATGACGCTTCGAATAGCTCGGCGCAAAAGCCTCATCGCCTTTACTCTTGCTTGTCTCAGCAAGCCGGCCACAACTTTTAGGGTAATAGCGAAACGTGCATTATAGACCATACGCCGACGCGTAATTTAGCGGCCGTCGTCCGCAAACAAGCGGGATTACCATCTCCTATGCAAAGGACATTATTTAAGTGACAAGTAAATGACCAGAAAGACAACATCGGTCGTAGCGGTCATTGTCACCTATGGTGAACGCGCTGAGCTTTGCCTCCGCGTTGTCGCGGCTGCTTTCGAGAATGGGGTCAGCCAAGTCGTAGTTGTCGACAATGGCTCTCAAGAAGCGAATGCCACAAAATTGCAGCAGGCTGCAGCACAAGATCCATGCCTGCATCTACTGCGGATCAGTGAGAACTTAGGCTCTGCCGGCGGTGTTGCCCGGGGACTTACGCATGCAATCTCGTTGAAGCCGGACGATATCTGGATACTCGACGACGACAATCTACCGCGCGGTGACTGTCTGAAGACACTTCTAAGTGTCAGGTCGGCCATCAATACTGATTTCCAAGATGCCGTTCTCTACTGCTATCGCGGATCAACCAGAATTAACGATCTAAAATCGGCAGAACGAGGTACTATTAAGAGATATGGTCAGAATACATTTCTGGCCTTCTCCGCCGGCTCACTTCTTATAGGGAAGTTCTGCGATAGGAAATCGGCGCTTCCGATTTCATATCCCGTCATCCGAACCTATATAGGACCTTACGGAGGTATGTTTGCCCCTCGTACAATCTTTGAAAGCCTTGGCCTTCCACGTGAAGATTATTTCCTCTACGCCGACGATCACGAATACTGCTCAAGAATGGTGCGCATGGGAGTGGATCAATTTCTT
>NZ_PZKG01000195.1:0-2500 GCF_003034985.1 Cereibacter changlensis JA139 | reverse complement strand
TAGCTGGTTCTCCGCGAAAGCTATTTAGGTAGCGCCTCGGACGAATACCATCGGGGGTAGAGCACTACATGGATGATGGGGGCCCACAGCCTTACTGAGTCTAAGTAAACTCCGAATACCGATGAGTACTATCCGGGAGACACACGGCGGGTGCTAACGTCCGTCGTGAAGAGGGAAACAACCCTGACCTGCAGCTAAGGCCCCTAATTCGTGGCTAAGTGGGAAAGCATGTGGGACGGCCAAAACAACCAGGAGGTTGGCTTAGAAGCAGCCATCCTTTAAAGATAGCGTAACAGCTCACTGGTCTAGATAAGCTGTCCTGCGGCGAAGATGTAACGGGGCTCAAGCCACGAGCCGAAGCTCAGGATGCATAGCAATATGCGTGGTAGCGGAGCGTTCTGTGATATAGCTTCATGTGTTTTATCCGTATCTCCAAGCAATTGGGGGACGGAGACGAACACGCGAAGCTTTCTGTGAAGCCGGGCTGTAAGGCATCCGGTGGAGAGATCAGAAGCGAGAATGTTGACATGAGTAGCGACAAACAGGGTGAGAGACCCTGTCGCCGAAAGTCCAAGGGTTCCTGCTTAAAGCTAATCTGAGCAGGGTAAGCCGGCCCCTAAGGCGAGGCCGAAAGGCGTAGTCGATGGGAACCAGGTTAATATTCCTGGGCCAGGAGGAAGTGACGGATCTCGAAGGTTGTTCGCCCTTATCGGATTGGGCGGGCCGCTTAGAGGTTCCTGGAAATAGCCCTCCATGAGACCGTACCCTAAACCGACACAGGTGGACTGGTAGAGAATACCAAGGCGCTTGAGAGAACCACATCAAAGGAACTCGGCAAAATGCCTCCGTAAGTTCGCGAGAAGGAGGCCCCGTCTGTACGCAAGTATGGGCGGGGGGCACAAACTAGGGGGTGGCGACTGTTTACTTAAAACACAGGGCTCTGCGAAGCCGTAAGGCGACGTATAGGGTCTGACGCCTGCCCGGTGCTGGAAGGTTAAAAGGAGGGGTGCAAGCTCTGAATTGAAGCCCCAGTAAACGGCGGCCGTAACTATAACGGTCCTAAGGTAGCGAAATTCCTTGTCGGGTAAGTTCCGACCTGCACGAATGGCGTAACGATCTCCCCGCTGTCTCTGATGTGGACTCAGCGAAATTGAACTGTGTGTCAAGATGCACACTTCCCGCGGTTAGACGGAAAGACCCCATGCACCTTTACTATAGCTTCGCACTGGCATCAGGATTGTGATGTGCAGGATAGGTGGTAGGCATCGAAGCGGGGACGCTAGTTCCCGTGGAGCCATCCTTGAGATACCACCCTTCGCACTCTTGATGTCTAACCGCGGCCCGTTATCCGGGTCCGGGACCCTGCGTGGTGGGTAGTTTGACTGGGGCGGTCGCCTCCCAAATCGTAACGGAGGCGCGCGAAGGTAGGCTCAGAGCGGTCGGAAATCGCTCGTTGAGTGCAATGGCAGAAGCCTGCCTGACTGCAAGACTGACAAGTCGAGCAGAGACGAAAGTCGGTCATAGTGATCCGGTGGTCCCAAGTGGGAGGGCCATCGCTCAACGGATAAAAGGTACGCTGGGGATAACAGGCTGATGATGCCCAAGAGTCCATATCGACGGCATCGTTTGGCACCTCGATGTCGGCTCATCTCATCCTGGGGCTGGAGCAGGTCCCAAGGGTATGGCTGTTCGCCATTTAAAGAGGTACGTGAGCTGGGTTTAGAACGTCGTGAGACAGTTCGGTCCCTATCTGCCGTGGGTGTAGGAGACTTGAGAAGAGTTGCCCCTAGTACGAGAGGACCGGGGTGAACGAACCACTGGTGGACCAGTTATCGTGCCAACGGTAGTGCTGGGTAGCTATGTTCGGACAGGATAACCGCTGAAGGCATCTAAGCGGGAAGCCCCCTTCAAAACAAGGTCTCCCTGAGGGCCGTGGAAGACCACCACGTCGATAGGCCAGAGGTGTAAGCGCAGCAATGCGTTCAGCTGACTGGTACTAATTGCCCGATAGGCTTGATTTGATCCGGTAACAGCAAGGTTCAACAGAACCACGCTCAACCGCATCGTCAAAAGCACCAATGACTTGGAACAACCGTTGTGACCGGACCGAAAGGTCCGCCCACAACGCTGATGTTGTCGTTTCTTTCTCGGTTTGGTGGTCATAGCGCGAGCAAAACACCCGATCCCATCCCGAACTCGGCCGTTAAGTGCCGTCGCGCCAATGGTACTGCGTCTTAAGACGTGGGAGAGTAGGTCACCGCCAAACCTAGAAAGAAACGACATCTCCCTAAACGATCCAACCCTGGCGCGGGGTGGAGCAGCCCGGTAGCTCGTCAGGCTCATAACCTGAAGGTCACAGGTTCAAATCCTGTCCCCGCAACCATCGTTTCCGACCCAAAACCGACACCAGCCCTCGCAATCCGCGGGGGCTTTGTCATGTCCGCGCCCCCCAACGCCATGATGTTCGCCAACGCGCCCGCAAGGTCAATGCGGTGGCCGT
>NZ_PZKG01000194.1 GCF_003034985.1 Cereibacter changlensis JA139 | reverse complement strand
ACCCTGATCGGCGCCGCCCAGCCCTGCCCGCATGTGCCCGAGGGCATGGTGCGGCCCGACAAGCTCGCGGCCTATGCCGAGGGCCGCAGGCTGGACGAGGCGCTGCTGGAGGCGCAGCGGCTTTATGAGGGCGCGCCGGCGGTCAGCTAGCGTCGTCTTCCCCTTATCGACCGAGCTCGGCACGCAGTCCGCGCGACCACGCGCCGGTCTGGAAGTCAGCCGCTGATCTGCATCAATGCCGGCGGCGGCGAATGGTGCAGGATGGCGGTACATTGCTTGCTGGAGGGTCAGGGATGAAGAACGCCACAGCCTCTACCGACGCCGATGCACCCGAAGAACCGCCGCCGAACCAAGCCCACAAGCCGACCTGGACCGAGCAGATCGAGGTGCGGGGCGAGGAGCTGATCGCCGAGATCAAGCGGCTGGCCGCCGAGGGCAAGGTCCGGCGCATCAGGATCATCGAGCCGGACGGCGACATCGCGCTGGAGATGCCGCTGACCATCGGCGCGATCGCGGGGGGCGCGGTGATCGTCGCCGCGCCGTTGCTCGCCCTGCTCGGCGCGCTCGCCGCCTTCGTCGTCAAGGTCAAGATCGAGATCGTCAGGAACGGGGAGAAACCGGAGACCCCGCCGGGGCCCTGACCGACCACCCGCCGCCAAGGGAGCGCCCGATGCACAGGCCCGTCCTGCTGGTCCTCGCCGCCCTCCTCGCGGCGCCGCCCGCCCTCGCCCAGGACGCGGCGCGCGGGCGGGAGACCTACCTGCGCCATTGCGTCCAGTGTCACGGCATCGACGCCGAGGGCCACGGCCCCACCGCGGCAGTGCTGACCCTGCAACCGGCGGACCTGACGCGGCTTTCGCTGTCCAACGGCGGCATCTTCCCGACGGAACGCGTGGTGATGCGGATCGACGGCCGCGAGCCGCTGGTTTCGCACGGCAGCCCGATGCCGATCTACGGCGACTTCTTCGAGGGCCGCGACCGCGCGATGAAGGCCCCGAGCGGCCGGCCGATCCTGACCAGCGAACCGGTCGTGGATCTGGTCGCCTGGCTGGAGAGCATCCAGGACTGACGCGGGCCGCGCGGGTTTCCTTGGCCTCTTGTTCTCCTCCGAGGACGCCCCGGCACACGGCTCTTCGCCCCCTCGCCGTTGGCCCGAAGCCGTCACGCCCGAGCGACCGCCGCAGGACCAGGCTCGCTTCTGCTTACCCCGACGGGGTGGCGCAGCCGCGCGAAGCCGCGTAGCAGGGCGGGCGGGACAGCGAGCGAGGGATCATGACGCGGGATCTGGAAGAGGCCATCGGCTGGCGGCACGAGTTGCACCGCCACCCGGAATTGCTGTTCGATCTGCCCTGGACGGCGGGCTTCGTCGCGGAGCGGCTGCGCAGCTTCGGCCTCGCGGTGGAAACCGGCATCGGCGGCAGCGGGGTGGTCGCGGTGGCGCGGGGCGACAGGCCCGGCCCGGTGACCGGGCTGCGCGCCGACATGGACGCGCTGCCGATCCTCGAGACGGCCTCGGCGCATCCGGTCTCGCTCCACCCCGGCAGGATGCATGCCTGCGGCCATGACGGGCACATGGCGATGCTGCTGCTGGCCGCGCGCCGTCTCGCCGCACGGCGCGACTTCGCGGGCACCGCCGTCTTCGTCTTCCAGCCCGCCGAGGAGAACGGCGGCGCCGGGGCGCGGGCCATGCTGCAGGACGGGCTGATCGAGCGGTTCGGCATCGAGGAGGTCTTCGGCATGCACTGCCTGCCGGGGCTGGCGGAAAACACTTTCGGCACCCGTCCCGGCGGGATCATGGCGGCGGCCGACAGCCTGCGCATCCGCATCGAGGGGCGCGGCGGCCATGCGGCGCGGCCCGAGACCTGCATCGACCCCGGCCTGGTCGCAAGCCACATCCACCTCGCGCTGCAGACCGTGGTCTCGCGCAGCCTCGACCCGCTGGCCTCGGCGGTGATCTCGATCACCCGGATGGAGGCCTCCGACAACGAGGACATCATCGCGCCGACAGCCCGTCTCGCCGGCACCGTCCGCACGCTGGACGAGGCGGTGCGCGACCAGTGCGAGGCGGCCATCGAACGCATCGCCACCGGGGTCGCGGCAGCGCATGGCGCGCGGGTCGAGGTCGAGTATCTGCGCGATTACCCGGTGACGGTGAACGATCCTGCCGCCATGGCCCGTGCCGCCCGCAGCGCCGCGGCCATCGCGCCGACAGTGACGGATACGCCGCCGCTGATGGTCAGCGAGGACTTCTCCTTCATGCTGCAGGCCCGCCCCGGCGCCTTCCTGTTCCTCGGTCAGGAGCCGGGTCCCGGCCTCCACAGCCCGGACTTCCAGTTCAACGACGCCGTGCTCGACACCGGCGCGCGCTTCTGGGAGCGGCTGATCCGCGATCCGTGACGGGCGAGGAAGCCCGACACCAGCGCCAACCCTTCGCGCAGCACCTCGGGGGGGTTGGCGTAGCCGATCCGGACATAGCCCTCCATCCCCATCGCCGAGCCGGGGGTGAACATCACGCCGGTCTCGCGCAAAAGCTCGGTGCAGAACTCGCGCGAGCTCATCGGCAGATCGAGCTTCACCAACGCGGTGGTGCCGGAGCGCGGCCGCACCCAGGACAGCTTCGGCTCCGCCTCGATCCACTCCGCCAGCAGGGCAAGGTTGCCGCGGGTGATCGCGCGCGAGCGGGCCAGGACGCGCCCGGCATTCTCCAGCGCCAGCGTGGCGAAATGGTCGTCGATCATGCCGACGCTGATCGTGTCGTAGTCGCGCTGGATCAGCACCTCGGCGATCACCTCCGGCGGCGCCGCGACCCAGCCGAGCCGCAGCCCGGCCAGGCTGAAGGCCTTCGACATGCCCGCCGTGCTGATGCCCTTCTCGTAGAGATCGGCCATGGAGACGGTCATCCCCGGCCCCTCCTGATCGGTGCCGCGATAGACCTCGTCGCACAGCACCCAGGCCCCCGCCGCGCGGGCGATCTCGGCGATCTCGAGCAGCATCTCGCGCGGGATCAGCGCGCCGGTGGGGTTGTTGGGGTTCGTCAGGGCGATGAGCTTCGTGCCCGGCAGCGCCAGCGCCCTGAGCGCCCCCAGATCGGGCAGCCAGCCGTCCTTCTCCTGCAGCTGCAGCAAGTGGACATCCGCGCCGATGCTGGCCGGGATCGAATGGTGCTGTTGATAGGTCGGCACGATCGACACCACCCGGTCGCCCCGCTCCACCAGCGCGCGATGCACCAGCATGTTGGCGCCGATGGTGCCATGGGTGACGATCACGTTCTGCGGGCTCTGGCTGTCATAGAACGCGGCGATGGCGTTGCGCAGCCGCTCGGACCCCTCGATCGCGCCATAGGTCATCTTCATCGGCAGCAGCGCCGAAAGATCGGCGGTATTCGACCCGGTGAGTTCCAGCAGCTCCGCGATGGTCAGGCTCTCGACACAGGTTTCGGCGAGGTTCAGACGGCACTTGGTCTCATACTCGTTCATCCAGATTTCGACGCCAAAGGGTTCGATCTTCACGGGATTTCCTCGGGTTTGGGACCATTTTCCGGAAAGTGGCACGCGACGCCGGCGCCGTCCAGCCCGAAGCCATGCGCATGGGGCGACGCCTGTCGCGCCGGCAGGGCGAGGGTCACGATGCACGCGAGATGGATAGCCGAAAGACTTTTTCGTTCCGCTGGCAGCTGTCCTCGGCGCCTCGCGCCGCGGCGTGCATCAACTTCTGCAAGATCTTGCGCTGCGGAAATCGGCGGCGCCGGTGCAGGACCAACCGACTGCCTTCATTGCCAGCGAAACGCCACGAGGCCGCGCCCGGCGCACGCCGGCGGGCCGTCAGAAATGCCCGGTCCAGCGCAGCCCGGCGAGGATGAAGACCGCGATGAACAGCGTGTCGGCGATCAGCACCAGGGCGGCGACCGGGCCGAGGCTCAGGAGCCGCTGGATCGAGGTGCGCATACCGACCGCGACCATCGCGGTCAGCAGGAGCCAGCGCGACAGGGTGGCGGCGAGGTCCGACAGGGCCGCGGGGATCAGCCCGAGCGAGTTCAGCGCGGCGAGGGCGATGAAGCCCAGCACGAAGCCGGGCAGCAGCGGCGGGCGGCCGCCTGCGGGCGCCGGCCCGTCGCCGGACTGCCGCATCATCACCAGCGAGGCGACCAGCACCACCGGGGCCAGCATCGCCACCCGCATCAGCTTGACCAGCGTCGCCGTCTCGCCGACTTCGGGGCTGATCGAGAAGCCCGCCCCCACCACCTGCGCCACGTCATGGATCGTGCCGCCGAGAAACACCCCCGAGGCGGTTGCGTCGAAGCCGAGCCGGGCGGCGAGGATCGGGTAGAGGATCATCGCCAGCGTCGACAGCAGCGTCACTCCCAGCACGGTGAACAAGAGGTCGTCCTCGTCCTCCTTGCCGCGGCCGGGCCGGGCGATCACCGCCGCGATGGCCATGGCCGCCGAGGCGCCGCAGATCGCCACCGCCCCCGCGGTGAGGAAGCCGAAGCTGGCGCTTCGCCCCAGAAGCCGGGCCAGCCCCATGCCGAAGAGGATGGTGGCCACGAGGCCCGCGGCAACCAGCAGGATGGTGCCGAAGCCGAGGTCCATCAGCATGGTCACCGAGATCCGCGCGCCCAGCAGCGCCACGCCGAGCCGCAGCAGGCTGCGCGCCGCCAGGCCGGCGCCGGACGCGGTGCGGCTCTGCGGGTCCGAGACGAAGGGCAGCGCCATGCCGAAGAGCAGCGCCATCAGCATGGCCGGCGCGCCGTAATGCTCCGAGATGAACTGCGCGGCGATGGCGGCCATCAGGCAGATCATCACTCCGGGCGCGGCCAGCCGCAGGCTCTGCAACAGCGGCTTCACGGGATCGGCGAGGCGGGAGGTCGGAGAGGGCATGTCGGGCCTTCGGGTGGTCAACGGGTTTCAGGCGGCGGGGGCGGGCGCGGCGGCCGCCTTGCGGTCCTCCGCCACCATCCGCGCGAGCTTCGCCCCGATCATCATCGCCGGGGCGTTGGTGTTGCCCGAGACGATGTCGGGCATGATCGAGCAATCGGCAACCCGCAATCCGCGCAGCCCCTTCACCCGCAGCCGCGCGTCGACCACCGCAGCGTCGTCCGGCCCCATCCGGCAGGTGCCGGTCGGGTGGTAGATCGTCGTCGAGTTCATCCGGGCCCAGTCCAGCAGCTCGTCCCGGGTCTCGAGCCCGGCCGCCGGGCGGAACTCCTCCGAGATCGCGCCGCGCAGCGGCTCGGTCCGGGCGATGGCGCGGGCCATGCGGATGCCCGCGACCAGCGTGTCCTGATCGCTGCGCGTGGCGAGGTAGTTCGGCTCGATCAGCGGGTGCTGCATCGGATCGGCGGAGCGCAGGCCGATCCGGCCGCGGCTCTCGGGGCGCAGCTGGCAGACCGACTGGGTGAAGGCCGAGAAGGGATGCACCCCCTCGCCGGGGCTGTCGGCGGACCAGGGCTGGATGTGGAACTGGATGTCGGGCGTTGCGAGCCCCGGCCGCGTCTTCATGAAGCCGAAGACCAGGCTCGCCGCCATGGTCATCGGCCCGCTGCGGAACAGCGCGTATTCCAGCCCGATCCGCGCCTTGTCGTAGAAGCTGCGGATCTCGTCGTTCAGCGTCGCCTCGCGGCACTTGAACACCAGCCGGGCCTGCAGGTGATCCTGCAGGTTGCGGCCGACCTCGGCCCTGTCGGCCTGCACCGCGACGCCATGGGCGCGCAGCGCGTCGGCCTCGCC
>NZ_PZKG01000193.1 GCF_003034985.1 Cereibacter changlensis JA139 | reverse complement strand
CGCCGGCGGGGGACCGCACGGAAGGTCCAGAGGTGGTGCAGGGCGTAGTTCAGCGCCGCGCCCGCCAGGAAACCGGCGAGCGCGGCGAGCGGCAGGCTTATCTCCAGCAAGGCCGCGAGCCCGTAGGCGACCAACAGATCGACCCCCAGCCCCAGAGTCGAGACCAGACCGAAGCGCAGGAGCTCGGCCGCCCCGCGCCGCATCAGGCGGTCCTCTGCAGGTCGCCGCCGCGGGGCGGGCACAGCAGGCTCTCGTTCGCCGCGGCCCATTCCGGCCGGGTGGTCCGCACCAGATCGAACAGGTCGTAGATGTTGTCGATCTTGCCGCCGAGGATGGAGATGACCCGCGATCCCGGCGGCTGCTGCTGGTAGAGGATCGGCCGGCCGTCATCCTGCTCGTTCTTCACCAACACCGTCTTCACCTCGTAGATCGACTTCACCCAGAGGCTCTCGGCGAGGCTCGGCACGTAGCGCAGCCCGTCGAGGATCATGTGGCGCTGCCGGCTCTGCGGTTCTGCGGCGGCGAAGACGCCATAGGCCGAATGGCGGCTGGTCGCGTCGGTCCAGCTCATCTGCGGGGTGTAGCGCACATGGGTCAGCGAATGCAGCGCCTCGGCCGGATAGGGCATCACCGACAGGAATGGCCCGTCCATGATGGTGATGCCAAAGCCCTCCAGCGCTGCCGGCGGTCGGATCAGCGCGATCTCGGTCAACTCGTGCTTCAGGCTGGCTTCGGGCAGCGAGCCCCGGCGCAGGATGTGGTTGATCTGGGCATAGGTGACGTTGAAGACATGCCGCGCATGGATTTCGTCGCCCGAGGACAGCCGGACGATGACGCCATCGGCGCGCTCTTCCAGTTGCTCGACGCGGGTCCCTAGTCGAACATCCATCCCCAGCGCGTCGAGCCGGTGCTCCATGTGGTCGCGCAGGACGGAATAGTCGAAGGCATGCTCGGTGCAGGCGAAGGCGGCCTCGATGGTCGTCGGGTCGAACAGCGCCGCCTGCGATCGCGTCGCTGGGGAGATCGGCGCGCCCATCTCGGCGAACATCCGGTGGAAGCGCTTGGCGCAGACCTTCGACCGGCGGCGGGCGATGGCGTAGAGCATCTGGAAATCGGAGCGGATCGCCTCGGGGAAGTCCTCGGCGAAGCGGCGGTGCAGCACCATCGACTTCGCCGCGGTGAGCGCCGAGCGCGGATAGTGGAAGCCGGTATGCACCCGCGCCTGGTTGACCCGCGAGGCGCGGTCCATCAGCCGCGGCCCGGCCTCCACCAGAGTGATCCGCTCGGACACCGAGCGCAGGAACAGCGCAAGGCTGCAACCGTAGAAGCCGCCGCCGATCACCAGGCAATCGACAGCCGGGCGCGTCATGCCGTTGCGTCCGGCAGGGGCAGGGGCCGCGACCAGGCACCCTCCCGCGCGGCGAGCGCCGGCTGAGCCTGATCCACCACCTCGACATTCAGCTCCTTCATCACCTGGCCGAAGAGGTCGACCGAACTGCGTTCATCGAGGATGTCATCGCCGAGCGCCCCCGACACCGACTCGACCAGCTTCTGCAGGCCGATCGACAGGCCGAAGATGGCGACGGACAGGAACAGCGCGGTGAGGCTCAACACGAGGGTCAGGGTGAACCATCCCGGCTGCACCCCGCTCAGCGTCAGCCAGACCACCACCGCATAGATCGCCAGCGCGACCGAGCCCAAGGCCACCAGGAGCGACAGCGAGGCGACCAGCGTCAGCACGCGCGGAGCCGAGCTCACCAGCAGCTTCTGCACCAGGCCGAGCTTGCGGCCGAAATCGCTGAACAGCCGCCGCCGCCGCTGCACCGTGGCCGGCTGCCACAGGACCGGCAGCGCCTGATCCGCCGGCGGAAAGCGCAGCGCCAGCTGCGGATCGGGATGGGCGAGCAGCCGGTTCAGCAGGGTGCGCGGATAAGCCATCGTCAGCATGCTGCGCGAACTGACGCGGAACCCTGCGCTGCGGCCGAGGGCCTCGAGCAGCGGGTTCATCGGGCTGCGCGACCCCCGCTTGCCCAGCACGATGGTGTTGCTGGCCGCGGCGCGCTCGATCATCGCGACGATGTCGAGCCCCGCCTGCTCGTCGACCGACGTCAGCACCACCACGTCGCCGATCGCCTCCGAGGCCGCCGCCACGCGCCGGCGATAGAAGGGCGTGCCATGGCGCAGCTTCAGCAGGCGGATGTTGCCGATCCGCGCCATCAGCGGCTCGTAGTCGTCGGCGTTCTCGGCGGAAACCGTCAGCAGCACCTCCCAGAAGCGGAAGCGCGCGGCGATGCCGGCGCAGAGCTCCTGGAACTCGGAGGCCGCCGTGCCGGTCAGCGCCAGGTCCGGAATGCAGACCGACACGAAGATATCCTCGCGGAGCGGCGGCGGTTTCATGTCAGGCTCGCCTCCTTGCTCGCGAGCCCGACGGCTTGCTGGAGCCTTCCCAGCGCGGCCTCCAGCGTCGTCACCACGGGTTCGGGCGGCTGTTTCATCTCGATGGACACCCAGCCGGAATAGCCGCGGCGGCTCAGCGCCGTGAGGGCCGTGGCCGCCTGTCCGGCATCGGCGGGCGCGGGGGCGAGATGGGGCTCGCTGACATGCACATGGCTGATCGGCGAGGCCAGCCGGGCCACGCAATCCGCGATCCGGGGGAAGGACCCGTTCATGTGCATCGCGCCGAGATCCAGGGTCAGCGTCACCGCCGGATGATCCAGCCGCGCCATGAAGGCGTCCGCCTCCTCCAGCGTGGTCAGGAAGTTGGCGCCATAGGCGGCGGGATTGGCCTCCAGCCCGAGCTTCGTGCCCGCCCGCCGCGCCGCGTCGCCCAGTTCGGCGAAGCTGCGCAGCGCCAGCTCCTGTGCTTCGGCCTCGGTCATGCCCTCCGGCACGACCCGCTGCCGCGGCGAGCCGAAGACGAGGTTCGGGATCGACAGCCGCCCCGCCAGCCCAATTGCGCGCAGCATCGCCGAACGGAACGCCTCGCGTTCCCGCGGGCTGCCGAACAACGCCGCGCCCGCGGCCCCGAAGAGCAGCGCCTGCATCGACACCAGCTCCAGCCCCGCCCGCCGCGCCTCGCGCATCGCCTGCGCCAGTTCCTCCCCGGTGGGCGCGAAGGGATCGGCGCTCCGGTCGAAGAATAGGCCGGGCGCGATCTCCAGCCCCCGGACGCCATGCGCCTGCAGCATGTCATAGGCCGCCGCGCGATGCTCCGGGGACCAGGCGATGTTGGAGACCGCGAGTTTCATGCCGCTTCCCTCTCCACGGCGTGGAACTGCCGCAGCCGGTCCAGCACCTCGTCCGACGTCGCGATATAGCGGCCCGGCCGATCCCAGAGCGCGGCATGGCGGGTGCGCATGTCCTCGCGGTGGATCTTCGCCGGCGTCGCCGGCATCGGCCGGCCCAGCAAGGCCTCGTGGATGATCCCCGCCTCCAATGGTTCGGGCGCGAGATGGATGATGTCGAGACCGGCCTGGAGGCTGAGACAGATATCCGTCCAGAGCCGGGTCATGTCATAATACTGGAAGTGGCTTTCGGGGTGGGTGAACTGCACCGCCGACATTCCGAGCGCCGTCACCGCGGCATCGTATGCCGGGCGCTGCCCCGTCGCCGCAAGCGCCGCGCGGTCGATGACCTGCAGCCCAGTGGAGGGATCATGCCGGTAGATCGCCCTCAGCCCCTGACCCAGGCCTGCCGGCAACCTGTCCGCCAACTCGGCAAGCCGGGGTTCGGCAAGAAGGCTGGGCATCGGGTTCAGCAGGTCGAAGAGGAAGTTCTTCCGGATCCCGCAGCCGAACAGCGCGGGGAGGCGGACAATCAGGCAGCGCCCGAACCTCTGCAGGCAGAACTCTTCCAGCCTCCGCCGGTTGCGGCCATAGGCCAGCGCGGTTTGGAAGCTGCGGCTCGACTCGTCGTCGCCGCCGAAATCGGCAAAGACCGCGATCGAGGAGATCAGGATGAACTGCCGCGCCTTGATCGGGCGCAGGTCCTCCATCAACGCCTCGGTGGCGGCGGCATCCTGTTCGGGAAAGCGGTTGGCGGTGAACATCGATCCGGGTGCGGCGGCGCAAACCACGCTATCGAACTTCGAACCCGCCGCCTGGGCGATGTTCAATCGGTTGAAAACGGCGCTGAAATCGTGCTGTCGGCAAAGGGTGCTGCCAACGAAGCCCGTGAAACCGACCAAGGCATCCATAACAACTCTTTGATCCGGAAACTTAACTAACGTTAACGGTTTTAGCTTGATTCGTCAAATTTTACGGTTTGAAAGAGTCGCTGCAGGTTCTGATCCAGTGGGCAGAGTTACGCCAATGAGAGCAGGCCTTAAATTCGGGGATTACGTGATGAATCAACCGTGTAAGTCTCTGGCGCACAAGCATAGTTCGACTAAGAGCAAGCAGGTGAAAGCTGCGCGGCTTGTTCGCAGCCGGTCTTCCCGCGGGGCAACGACAGGTGAATTGAGATTCGGGGGCAGAGATTGTTTTCGAAGCGTTTGGCGAAATTTGCTCTCCTTGCTTGCTACCTGTTGAAATTTAACGCAGATGTCTGGATCGGCACATCAGCCGCCGCGTCTCCTTAATGGGATCCAATGGTGTATATGATTATCCTAAAGCCTTACGCCTGCCGCGGATGATGCCAGAATTCGGTATTCAACTCCGCTTTGGCACAGCCTTCGTTTTCACATCGGCCCTTCTCCTGAACATCTGACATCCTGTTCGCCGCACCTGTTTGCGCCTTCGCTCCTCTCCTTCCCTGCGATGGTCGCCGCGGCGCTGCCCTGACTGCGCCGCCGCATTCGGTCGCGTCAGAGCTGCTGCAGCTCCGGCTCCCCTGCCGTCGGGCAACGGCCGGTCGCACGCCATCTCCCGGCCGGAGCCGTACAGGAACCACCTCCGGCTCTCCCGGTCACGACTCGAGACTCGCCGGGTGCAGGTCCTTCGCCAGCCCCAGCTTGTTCCGCGCCGCCAGCACCTCGTGCAGCCTGTCCTTCAGGCGGGCGCTCGGGTGTTCCTGAACGCGCGCCGTGACGCCGAGGAGGTAGCGGCGATAGTCGCGGGCGCGGCGGTAGAGGGCGTAGAACCGCGCGCTGTCCAGCTCGCCGGATTCGGCGGCCCGGACGACGTCGGGCAGGATGCCGATCTGGCTCAGGAACTGGGCGGTGAAGTGGCCCGAGTGCCGCGCGTTCAGCAGCAGGGCGTTGTCGCCGTCCAGCCGGTCGGCGTGGCGGCGGTCCTCGGCGACCTGCCGGTCGTGGATGATGAAGGCCCGTCCCGCACTGCGGATCTCGCGCGCGGCGTCGGCATAGGGGCCGGTCCAGTCGGCGGCGGAGCCGGTCCGGTAGCGCTCGTCCCAGCCGGCGAGGCTGCGGTCGAGCGTCGATTGCGGCGAGAAGGCGATGACCGTGCAGCCGGGCGCCAGCGAGGCGAAGGCGCAGGCGGCGTAGCCGCCCATCGAGGTGCCGCAGAACACGACCTTCCGGAACTCGGCGAAGAAGCCGGAGGCGGAGAGTTTCTCCAACTCGCTGATCAGGCTGTCGTCGCGGAACCAGTTCGGCCGGTAGCTCAGCACGCCGAGGCCGGACCAGCCCTGCTTTTCGGCGAAGCCGTAGCCCCAGGGGTCGCGCAGGCGCGAGGGCGCGCGCACGCTCGAGAGGTTGTCGAAGGTCACGTAGAGCGTCGTGCTGCCGCGATGGGTGTGTTGCAAGGCGAAGGAGTCGCCCGAGATGAAGAACCCCTTCCGGTGCTTCGTGGTCATCAGATCCGCAAGCCATCTCGGCGCCGGCGGCTTCGTC
>NZ_PZKG01000192.1 GCF_003034985.1 Cereibacter changlensis JA139 | reverse complement strand
GGCCAGCATCACCACCGAAGAGGACCGCGGATGGGTGCGGCAGCGTCTTCACCGAGGACCAGGAGAAGGTGCCGATCGACACCATGATCATGATCGCCACCAGCGCCGGCATCGGGATCCGGCTGACCAGATCGCCCAGCACCACCACCATGAACAACAGGCAGGTCCCGGCGAAGAAGCAGGACAGCCGCCCCCGCCCGCCGGATTTCACGTTGATGATCGACTGGCCGATCATGGCGCAGCCCGCCATGCCGCCGATGAAGCCGGTCGCGGCATTGGCCACGCCCTGACCGATGCACTCCTGATTGCGGTTCGATTTCGTGTCGGTCAGATCATCGACGATGTTCTGCGTCATCAGGCTTTCCAGCAGCCCGACGACCGCGACCGCCAGCGAATAGGGCAGGATGATCAGCAGCGTCCCGAGGGTGAAGGGGATGTCGGGGATCAGGAAGACCGGCAGCGTGTCGGGCAGGGCGCCCATGTCGCCGACGGTGCGGACCTCCAGCCCCAGCGCCAGGGTCAGCAGGGTCAGCACGATGATGGTGACCAGGGGCGAGGGCACCGCCCGGGTGATCCGCGGGAAGAGATAGATGATGGCGAGGCCAAGGGCGACCAGCGCATAGGTCAGAAGGCCCACGTTTCGCGGGTCGAGCTCCGGCAGCTGCGCCATGAAGATCAGGATGGCCAGCGCGTTGACGAAGCCGGTCATCACCGATTTCGACACGTAGCGCATGACGAAGCCCAGCTTCAGCAACCCCATGCCGATCTGCAGCAGCCCGGCCAGCACCGTGGCGGCCAGCAGGTATTGCAACCCGTGGTCGCGGACCAGCGTCACCATCAGCACCGCGGTCGCCGCGGTCGCGGCCGAGATCATGCCGGGGCGGCCGCCGAAGATGGCGGTCAGCACGGCGATGGAGAAGGAGGCGTAGAGCCCGACCTTCGGATCGACCCCGGCGATGATCGAGAAGGCGATGGCCTCGGGGATGAGCGCGAGGGCGACGACCAGCCCGGCCAAGAGATCCGCCCGGATGTTGCCCAGCCATTGCTGGCGATAGGTAGCGAGTGAAAACATGTATGTCCCGTTCCTGACCGGCCTCCGCATGGCGTCGGGCCGATGGATGTTCGTGGTGGTTTGAACGGTTGTCCGGCGGATCGGCGGCCGGAGGAGCCACCCGGGAGTCCCACCCGGGTCCAGTCGATGCAGCGGCCATAGCCGAAATGCGGCAAAATGCCAAGCGCTTGCTGGAAAGGGCCGCGCCACGCCGGGCGCCCTTGCCAAATGGTTAACAGAAACGGAGATTCACTGACAGATCAGGAAGTTGCTCTCCGTTTCACGCGTGAAAACCACGGCCCGGGCAGCCCCTCAGGCCGTCCAGCGCCGCAGCCGGGTCAGGATCGCCTCGAAGCCGAGGTCGATGACGATGGCCAGCCCGCCGACCAGCAGCGCCCCCTGCAGCACGTAGCCGATGTTGTTGCCGTTCAGCCCGACGATCATCGGCGAGCCGAGCGAGACCGCCCCCACCGTCGAGGCCAGCGCCGCCGTGCCGATGCCGATGGTCACCGAGATGCGGATGCCGGCGAGGATCACCGGCGCCGCCAGCGGCAGCTCGACCTTTCGCAGCAGCTGGCGCCGGGTCATGCCGATCCCCAGCCCCGCCTCCCGCGCCGCCGGCGGCACGCCCTCCAGCCCGGCGATGGTATTCTCGCAGATCGGCAGCAGGCCGTAGAGGGCGAGCGCGAGGAAGGCCGGCCAGAAGCCGAAGCCGATCATCGGCACCGCCAGCGCCAGCACCGCCACCGGCGGGAAGGTCTGGCCCATGGCCGAGAGGGTCTCGACCAACCGGCGGAACTCCCGCCCCGAAGGCCGGGTGACGAAGATCCCCGCCGCCACGCCCACCACCGTCGCCAGAAGGCTGGCCGTCGCCACCAGCCACAGATGCGCCAGCACCAGATCGAGGAAGGGCTGCTGCACATAAAGCGGCCGGTCGAGCTGCGGGAAGAGCCGGGCGAACAGCGGCCCGCTCCGCGGCAGCGCCGCCAGCAGCGCGGAGAAGCCCGCCAGAGCCATCAGGAAACGGCCGACCGCCCGCCGCTCCGGCCGCGTCATGTGACGATATCCGCCAGCAGCAACAGGCCGACGCGCCGCCCGGTGCTGTCCTCCACCCCCAGCCGGTCGGTCTTCAGCGCGACCATGTGCGACAGGGCGAGCCGCAGGCTGTCCTGCTCGCGCACGGCCTCGGCGACCGCGCCGCTGTCCTCGCGCCGCATGTGGGCGCCGGCGGTCTCGACCGAGAGCAGCTTCAGCCCGTAGTCGTCCTTGCCGAGGAACTCGCGCACGAAATCGTTCGCCGGGGCGTGCAGCAGCTCGCGCGGGGTGGCCGATTGCACGATCCGGCCCTTGTCGAGGATGACGACGCGGCTGGCGAGGCGCAGCGCCTCGTCCATGTCATGGGTGACGAAGACGATGGTCTTGCCGGTCTCGGCATGGATGCGGCGCATCTCGGCCTGCAGGCTGTCGCGGGTGATCGGATCGAGCGCGCCGAAGGGCTCGTCCATCAACAGCACGTCCGGGTCGGCGGCCAGTGCCCGGGCGACGCCCACCCGTTGCTGCTGCCCGCCCGAGAGCTGGTGCGGATAGGCCGTGCGGAAGCGCGCGGCATCGAGGCCGAGCAGGGCCATCAGCTCGGCGATGCGCGCCTCGATCCGCGCGGCGTCCCAGCCGAGAAGCCGGGGGACGGTGGCGATGTTGGCCTCGACCGTCCAGTGCGGGAAGAGGCCGACCGACTGGATCGCGTAGCCGATGCGGCGGCGCAGCACCTCGGGGGCGAAGGAGCGGATCGGCTCGCCGGCAAAGCGGATCTCGCCGGCGCTGTGCTCGATCAGCCGGTTGATCATCCGCAGGATGGTGGATTTGCCCGAGCCCGAGGGGCCGATCAGCACGCAGAACTCGCCGCGCTCGACGATCAGGTTCAGCCCCTCGATCACTGTCACCGCGTTGAAGGTCTTGGTGATGTTGCGGAATTCGATCATGCGCTTCCTCGTTTCGACAGGTCGACCGCCGCCTTGAACAGCGCATCGGCCAGGGCGGCGAAGGCGATGATCGGCAGCGCCCCCAGCAGGATCAGGTCCAGCGCGTTGGAGAACAGCCCCTGGAACATGATGGCGCCGAGCCCTCCGGCGCCGATCAGCGCGGCCACGGCGGCGAGGCCGATGGCCTGCACCACGGTGATCCGCAGCCCCGACAGGAACACCGGCAGCGCCAGCGGCGCCTCGACCTTCCAGAACACCTGGCGGCGGGTCATGCCCATGCCGCGCGCCGCGTCGATGGCGCTGGCCGGCACCTGGGCCAGCCCGGCGGCGGTGTTGCGCACGATCGGCAGCAGGCTGTAGAGCGTCAGCGCGATCACCGCCGGTGCGAGGCCGATGCCGCTGATCCCCAGCGCCCTTGCGGCCGGAACCAGCGTCGCCAGCGCCGAGAGCGGCGCGATCAACAGGCCGAAGATGGCGATCGAGGGCACGGTCTGCACCAGGTTCAGCCCCGAGAGGATCGAGGCGCCGAGCCGCCGCCGGCGATGCGCCAGCACCCCGAGCGGGACGCCGAAAGCCAGCGTCGGCAGCAACGCCGCCAGCACGATCACCGCGTGCCGCAGCAGCGCGGCCTGGAACTGGTCGGCGCGGTTGGCGTATTCCTTCAGGATCGACAGCTGGTCGAGATGGCCCGACAGCACCATGGCCAGGATCGGCAGCGCCGCCGCGAGACCGATGACCAGCCGCAGCACCGGGCCGGGACCGGCGCGGGCGACGAGGTCGGCCAGCGCCAGCACCGCCGCCAGCGCCATCACCCAGAAGCCGGCGCCGAAGGAGGTCCGCGCCGCCCGGCCCGCGTCCTGCGCCAAAAGCTCGGCCCCCAGCGCCGCGGCATGCACCAGCCCGACGAGCAGCAGCAGGGCGGCGAGCGCCAGCAGGCCGACGGTCCTGCGCCGTTGCGGCAGGAACGGCCCGGCCAGCAGCGCCAGCCCCGGCAGCAGCACCAGCCAGGCGCCGGAGCCCAGCGTCCAGAGCGGGACCGGCTGGCCCGAGATCAGCCGGTTCGGCGCGTGGCTGAGGAAGGGCAGCGCCAGGGCGCCGACCAGCAGCAGCAGGGCAAGCAGGCACAGGGGACGGTTGTGGATCGCCAAGGGGTCTTCCGTTCGCGGAAAGGGCCCGCCCCGGGACGGGGGCGGGCGGAAGGGTTACTTCAGGAACCCTTCGGCGGTCAGGTAGTCGGTCGCGACTGTGGTGATGTCCTGGCCCTCGACCTGGATCAGCGCGTTCAGCTCGCGCAGGGTGGAGGCGTCCAGCGTGGCGAAGACCGGGTCCAAGAGGTCGCGGATCTCGGGATGCGCGTCGAGCACTTCCTTGCGCACCGTCGGCGCGGGCTCGTAGACCGCTTGCGCGCCCTTGCTATCCTCCAGCACCACCAGACCCAGCGCCGCGATGGCGCCGTCGGTGCCATAGACCATCGCCGCGTTCACCCCCGAGGTCTGCTCGGCCGCGGCGCGGATCGTCGCCGCGGTGTCGCCGCCGGCCAGTATCCAGAGCTGCTCAGGCGCAAGGGTGAAGCCGTAAGCCTCCTGGAAGGCCGGCAGCGCCGCCGGGCTCTCGACGAATTCGGCCGAGGCGGCCAGCTTGAAGTCGCCGCCGCCCGACAGATACTCCGGCAGGTCCTCGAGCGAGGTCAGCCCGCCCGCCGTCGCCGTATCCTCGCGCAGCGCGATGGCCCAGGTGTTGTTCGCCGGGGCCGGCTTCAGCCAGACGAT
Organism: Cereibacter changlensis JA139; assembly: GCF_003034985.1. GTDB lineage: Bacteria > Pseudomonadota > Alphaproteobacteria > Rhodobacterales > Rhodobacteraceae > Cereibacter > Cereibacter changlensis. Next base: position 1,046 of record NZ_PZKG01000192.1, on the reverse strand, counting down.
GTCATTAGCGGCATCGAGCTCCGCCGCCTTTGCCGCGGCCTGCCCGGGGTTCTTCCAGGCCGGATCGGTGTCGTTGCTGAAGAAGAATCCGGCATTGCCGGTGTATTCCGGATAGATGTCGATCTCGCCCGCGGTCAGCGCGTCGCGCACGATGTTGGTCGGCCCGAGCTGCAGCCGGTTCTCGGTGGCAATGCCGTTCGCCTCCAGCACCTGGATGATGATGCTGCCCAGGAGCGCGCCTTCGGCGTCGAGCTTCGAGCCGACGCGCACGGCCTCTTGCGCCGCCGAGGCGCCGGCGGTCAGGGTCAGGACGGCCAGGGCGCCGAGGAGCGTGCGGCGGGGGAAAAGCAGGGTCATTCTTGGTCTCCGGAGGGGAAGGGCGCGGGAATGCAGGTCTCTGGGGGCGCTGCGGGCCGGACGGCCCGCGGCTGGCTTTCGGGCGCGACCGGGAAGGGCCGCCGGTTGAGAGATAGCGCGGCGCGGCGCTGGTCAACTCTGCGAGATCGGATCGGCGGCGGAAAGCGGGTTTTGCGGGGTTTCGCGAGGCTTGGCGGCGGTTTCCGCCGGTTCGTGCCCGCGCCGCGTCGCTTTGCCGGACCTTCCACGCGCCTTTCGTCGTTATCCCTGCAAGACATCGCCGGGCCCGCCCGGCCAGACCGCATTGGAGAGTCCCATGAGCCATGACACATCCGACCGCAACCTGCGCATCCTGCTCGCCTCGCGGCCCGAGCGCGCGCCCTCGGCCGAGAACTTCACCCTGGAAGAGGCGCCGATCCCGGAGCCGGGGGAGGGGGAGGTGCTGCTGAAGGTGCTCTACCTCTCGCTCGACCCCTATATGCGCGGGCGGATGAGCGCGGCGAAATCCTATGCCCGGCCGCTGGAGATCGGTGAGGTGATGGAGGGCGGCACGGTCGCCCGGGTGATCGCCTCGCGGCATCCGGGCTTCGCCGAGGGCGATGTCGTGCTGTCCTATTCCGGCTGGCAGCGCTTCGCCCTGTCCGATGGCACCGGGTTGCAGAAGCTGGACCCCGCCCGCGCCCCGGTCA
>NZ_PZKG01000191.1 GCF_003034985.1 Cereibacter changlensis JA139 | reverse complement strand
CACCAGAAGATCGAAGCTCTCCGCCTCGATCTTCTTTTGCAGCGCCACATCGGGCTCGCCCGAAACTATGGCGGTACTGGCTTGCAATCCGCCTGCCGCGAGGACTGCCTGCGCCTCGTCCAGCTTGCGTTGGCAGTCGCCGCCCCCGCTGCCCGAGCAGGCGAGGGTGATCTCAAGCCCTTCGAACACCGCGCTTTCCGCCATGCGCCGGATTGCAGTCCGCGCGCTGTCACCGCCATCATATGCCACCAGCACGCGAGAGATCGGCCGGTAGTCGGCCGTCGCCACGAAGACCGGCACTTTTGAGCTGCGTATGATCCGCTCGAGGTTCGAGCCGAGATGCCCGGCGGCGAAACCCGCTGCCTCGCCTCGCCGGCCGATCACCAGCGCTCGAAGCGTCGGCTCCAGCTCGGACACCGCCTCAATCAGGTCGCCCTGCCGCAGCCGCGGCGTCACCTCGGTGACCGCGCCTTCGGCGAGGATCGCCTGCGCGTCGTCGAGGATGGCGCGGCCTTTCGCCTGCGCCAGCTTCGCTCGCTGCGCGTCAAGCTCGGCCAGCTGCTCCAGCAGCGCCGTCCGTGCGCCGAGCTGCAGCGCCCCCGACAGGTCGCCGCCGGCGCCACCCTCCCGCCGCCCCAGCACATGCAGCAGCTCGACGGAAGGGCCCAGCCTCTGCGCGATCCAGGCGGCGTGCAGGCAGACGCTGCGCGAATGGGCCGATCCGTCCACCAAAGCCAGTATCTTGTTGGTCATCTTCATCCTCCTCAGTGCGCCATCAGCTTGTCCATCGCGCCCGGCTTGTCATGTATGGCAAGCTTGTCGACGATGGTTTCGGTTGCGGCGTTCATGCCTACGATCTTCACTTCGGCTCCGTCGCGGCGGAACTTCAGCACCGCCATGTCCAGCGCCTGCACTGAAGAGATGTCCCAGATGTGAGCGAGACTCACGTCGATCACCACGCGGTCCACAGCCTCCTTGAAGTCGAAGGCGCTCATGAAATCTTCGACCGAGCCGTAGAACAGCTGGCCTTCCACTACATAAGTCCGTTCGCGCCCGTCTTTCGAGAGACGCGATGTCACACCGAAGAGCTGAGCGATTTTGCCGGCGAAGAAAATGCCCGACAGCAGTACTCCCACCAGCACTCCGATGGCGAGGTTGTGCGTGTAGACAACGGTAACGACAGTAGCGATCATAACCACCGAGGAAGATCGCGGATGCGTCCGAAGCGCCTTGATCGAGGACCATGAGAAAGTGCCGATCGAGACCATGATCATGATCGCCACCAGCGCCGCCATCGGGATGCGGCTCACCAGATCGCCGAGCACCACCACCATGAACAGCAGATAGACGCCGGCGGAGAATGACGACAATCGCCCGCGCCCGCCAGATTTCACGTTGATGATGGATTGACCGATCATCGCGCAGCCCGCCATGCCGCCGATGAAGCCGGTTGCAGTATTGGCGACTCCCTGTCCGATGCATTCCTGATTGCGGTTCGATTTGGTGTCGGTCAGATCATCGACGATGTTCTGCGTCATCAGGCTTTCCAGCAGCCCCACAACCGCGACCGCCACGGAATAAGGCAGAATGATCAACAGCGTATCAATGGTCAGTGGTATGTCGGGGATGAGGAATACCGGCAGCGTGTCGGGCAGCGCTCCCATATCACCGACAGTGCGTACATCGAGACCAAGCGCCATGGACATCATCGTCAGGACGATGATGGTAACCAGCGGAGAAGGAACTGCGCGGGTAAACCTCGGGAAGATGTAGATGATGGCAAGGCCTAGGGCGACCAATGCATAGGTCAGTAGGCCGACATTGCGCGGGTCAAGCTCGGGCAGTTGCGCCATGAAAATCAGGATGGCCAAGGCATTTACGAAGCCGGTCATCACCGATTTCGAGACATAGCGCATTATGAAACCCAGCTTCAGAAGCCCCGCGCCGATCTGGATAATGCCGGCGAGCACTGTGGCGGCGAGCAGGTATTCGAGCCCGTGATCTCGAACCAAGGTGATCATCAGAACGGCGGTTGCGGCTGTTGCCGCCGAGATCATGCCGGGTCGGCCGCCGACTATGGCGGTGATGACGGCAATCGAGAAGGAGGCGTAGAGCCCGACCTTAGGGTCAACCCCAGCAATGATGGAGAAGGCGATGGCTTCGGGGATGAGCGCGAGCGCCACGACCAATCCGGCAAGCAGATCGGCACGCATGCTGCCTAGCCATTCCTGGCGATAGGTGGAGAATGAAAACATGAATATTCCGTTCCTGACCGACGGCTTGTTCGGAAGCGGGTCGGCAGAGTTCTGTTGAGTCTGAACGGTGGTCCGGCGGTTCGGCGGCCGGAAGAGCCACCCGGGAGTCGCACCCGGGTCCAGTCGATATGAGGGCTATACCTGCGATCTTCTAAAAAACCAAGAGCATCCGGCTTCATAAAGACAGCGAAAGGCCGAGATTTCAGGCGGGCGGTCAAGTCTGTCCCAGTCAGGATCCACTTCCTCCCTTCACAAACTCATGGTCCTCGAACCACTGCCTGAACGCCGGCAGGTCAAGCACCCTCTCTGAGCCATACCGCGTGAAATGCATCGCGTCAGACAGCAGGAGCCGGCTGTCGTCCACGAAATAACAGCGTTCGTCCCGGCACATAGCGGTATGAGCATAGACCTTCGTGAGGTTCGGCAGCCGGACGCGATTGAGAACATCGAACGTCACTTCGCTCGATGTCTGGAAATCGTCCATTTCCACGAAGTATTCGGCCAGGATCGCTCGATTGCGTGCGAAATAGCGCCCCACCGCATCCAGGATCCTCACGCTGGCGCGCGGATACGGCATCACCAGCAGGACCGGTACGCCGAACCGGCCGAGAGTTTCAGAGATGTCGGCGGCGACCAAGTTCCGCTGTTCCTCGGTCATCTCCCGGATGCTGGCGCCGTCATAGGTCGTCGAGGCGCCAAAATCGCTCCAAAGCGCCGCCGTGATGATCAGATCGACGCCGACCTCTTCCAAATAGAGCGACGCGCGCCGGATGTAATCGGCACAGGCCCCTGCGATATGCGTCGTCGGAATGGTCCTTGTCGCGGGCAGGCACATTCCGTGGGTCAGCTGCAGCACCTGCACGTCCTGATCCCGGAAGCGGTCAATGAGAGCTGGCGCAATGCTTGCTGCTACAGAATCGCCGATGATCGCCACCGTCCTGCTACCCTCGCCGAAACTGCAGCCTTCGGTTGGGAACCGCACGGGTCCGTCGCTGATCTGGAACAGGCAGCGCGATGACCATTCGCCCGCGGCGAACTGCTGCCGTGCCTCCGCAGGAAAGCGCTGAGGAAAGCCGTTCATTGACATCATCAGCACGCCCGTCACCGCAAGACCCACCGTGCCCGCTAGACCCCCGACGATGGCCGCCCGGGCATGGCGGAAGGTGAGGCCGCCCTTTCGCCGGAAGGGGAGCTCGACGAAGCGCCACGTAAGCCAGCCGAGCAACAGAGAGGCGATGGACAAGCCCAAAAACGCCTGCGGCGAAGGCTCTTCAAAACTGGACAGGCGCGCGAAGGCGAACAGAGGTTGATGCCAAAGATAGGCGCTGTAGCTTATCAGGCCGATCATGACGATCGGACGCAGTGACAGCAGTTTGCCCACCAGCGTTTCACGAGTTGCGAAAAGGATGATCAGGGCTGCGCCAGCCACTGGCAGCAGCCCGTAAGCGCTCGGCATTGGGGTCCACTTGTGGAACTTGTCGATGGCGACGAGGATCATCAGCAGGCCCAAAGCCGCGAGCCACGAGTTGCCTTTCTGCGGCCTGTTCAACAGCACGAGCGCACAGAGCGAGCCGGCAAGAAGCTCCCATGCGCGAAACGGCGTCAGATAGAAGCTGACCGGCACAGACGCCCACCGCAGGGCTTCGGCGACGACGAGGCTGCCAGCGGCTATGGCAAGCAGTATCCAGAAGACGACGCCGCGTCCGAAGCGCCACAGCAGGATGAGCAGGATCGGAAACAGCACGTAGAATTGCTCCTCCACCGCAAGGCTCCAGGTGTGAAGCAGCGGCTTGATCTCGCTGTCGGCTTCGAAATACCCGCCTTCGCGCCAGAGCTGGATGTTGGAGGCGAACAGCAGCACCGCGATGAGGCTGCGGCCGAACTCGAAAAGTTGGTTCGGCATCATGGTGACGACAGCAAGAGGTACGCAGACCACCAGGACGAGGAACAGCGCTGGCAGGATCCGACGCGCGCGGCGTGCATAGAACTCGGAAATGGAAAATCGTCCGTCCTCAAGCTCCTGTGCGATGATCGTTGTGATCAAATATCCCGATATGACAAAGAAGACGTCAACGCCGACAAAACCTCCTGTAACGACAGGAAAGTTGGCGTGAAACAGAATGACTGGAATGACGGCTAGTGCGCGCAGACCATCGATTTCTGGTCTATATTTCATGGATTGCCTTTTAAGAAGTTCTTAATAATGGGCAGGCAGATCTTTATGATTGCGTGATTGACCAAGGTAGAACTTGGCTAATATTGAAGAAATTATTGGCAGACCAAGAATGGTCTCAGGATGCCAGAACGTCAGTTTCCGCTGAGGAAAACTGCCACGTTAAGCGCCGCTCGAAGTAAATTCCATTTTCCCTCACAGCTACCCGAGCGCTGTAGCGCTCGGGGATCTTCGACTGGGCCATCGAAAAATTGTCCGGCGGGTCGGCGGCCGGAAGAGCCACCCGGAATCGCACCGGGTCCTGGTGAGTATGAGCATCGTAGCGGATTTTCGTCAGGTGGCAATCAGCTCAGCGATGACGGTTTTGCGAGTGCCTGTGTTCCTGAGGTAGCAGCCGGTGGAACCCGCGAAGTTTGCCGAGTTCTCCACGCAAAGGCTGATCGACCCTTCATCCACATCCTGCGTTATTACTCGACTTCTGCCGGTCCGAATGGCAGCTATCGAGCTTGCCGCTGCGCCGCAGAAAGTCGGGTTGCACGGCCGGAATGGGCCGGCTGCCATCGTCGCCAGGGCTTCGCTGCGGCAATCCTCCGGCGCTTCGGCAAGGCGATCGGCTGTCTTGCTGTCTGCGCAGTGCAACGGCGCTCGGCCGTGGCCACTGATCGGGCACCGGGCTCACCACGCACCCCAGATCATACCGATTTCTACATTCTTCTACAGCATGATGGCCTTTCGACATCCGTGATTGATCTTCCGCCGGATGATCCTATAACGATTTTCGACACTGCCACACGATTTGCGGCCACAATCCGCGCAGATGAGGCCTTTTCGACGCATGAGACCCGACAGCCTTACGCCGCGCTTCTTCCAGGATGAGCCCCTTCCCGAAGGCGCCAGCCTTGCGGGTTGGGCCGCACTGGTGTCCGCGTTCGACATTCCTGCGCCGGTGCGCAACCCGACCTGCATCTCAGACCGACATGTGCGCGGCAACATGCGCGCGGATGGTATCTGGCAAGTCTATGACAAGCGGTACCTGCCAGATGCGACGCTGGAGGGCCATCTCGGCTTTGCACTGCGGCACGAGAACATCGACCTCCTGATCCTCAAGCGTGTGTTTGACACCGTTCCGGAACAGGACATCGAAGCGATCGTCCGCGCCACACCGACAGGCACCTTTTCCCGGCGGCTGTGGTTCTTCTTTGAGACCCTGACGGGGCGGAGGCTCGAACTCGAGGATGCGCCTACCGTCACGGCGGTCCCGGCTCTGGACCCCGCACGCTATTTCACCGGCAAGGAGCGCTTCTCGCAGCGCCACCGCATACGGGACAACCTGCTTGGCACCGGTGCCCTCTGCCCGATGATCCGGCGCACCGAAAGGCTCAAAGCCCTGATCGCGCTCGATCTAGCAGAGCGGGCCAAAGAAACCATCGGCAAGACGGGCGGCCATGTCGTGGCGCGTGCGGCGAGCTTCATGCTGCTGGCCGACAGCCGTGCGAGCTTCGA
>NZ_PZKG01000190.1 GCF_003034985.1 Cereibacter changlensis JA139 | reverse complement strand
TAGAGCCCCAGCGCCAGGATCGACAGCGCGAGCAGCGTGTTCAGCGATCCGCTGGTCAGGGCGCGGTCGTAGACCTGCATCATGTAGATCGCGCCGGTCAGGGCGAGGATGTTGATAAGGCCGGAGATGCCGAACAGCGCCAGCCCGTAGCGGGTCAGGTCCTGTCGGAGCAGCCGTTTGGCGGTCAGGAGCCGGCGCGCCTCGGCACGTGTGGGAGGGTGTGACATGATCTTTGCCTTCACGCGAAGGGCAGGCCCCGCCGGAAGCGGGGCGCGCCGGACCGGTTACAGGGTGAAGCTGTCGGCGTCGAGCGACTGGCGACCCTGAACCGTCAGGGTGAAATCCGCCTGCCCGTCGTCGTCGGTGTGACCGCTGACGAGCGTGGTGTCGCCCTCGCCCTCGGTCAGCACCAGCAGTCCCGCCACCGGGGCCTCGTCGGCCGCGGCCAGGCGGAAGCTCTGGTTGCCGGCCATCCCCCGCATCGCGTCGATGCCCGACAGGTCGATCATGTCGCCCGGCGAGAAGTCGAGGATCACGTCGCCCTCCGCCGCAGCCGCCGTGTCGAAGCGGAAGATGTCGTCGCCCTCGCCCCCGGCCATGGTGTTGGCCGCGGTTCCCGCGCGGAACAGGTCGTCCCCCGCGCCGCCGATCGCGTTCTCGACGCCGACCAGCCGGTCAACCACCCCGCCGGATTTCACCCAGCCGATGGCCGAGAGGCTGCCGAGGTCGATCTCGGCCGCGGTGAGGATCGCGCCCAGGTCGATGGTGTCGCTGCCCTCGCCGCCGAAGATCAGGTCGCGGCCGTCGCCTTCCTGCGCCAGGAAGGTATCGTCGCCCGCGCCGCCGAACAGCGCGTCGTCGCCTGCGCCGCCCTCGATCAGGTCATCGCCGTCGTCGCCGTTGATGGCGTCGGCGCCGGCCTCGCCCAGCAGCAAATCCGCCCCGGCACCGCCGGCGATGATGTCCTGCCCGCCGCCACCGGCGAGGAAGTCGTCGCCGCCGGCGCCCGTCATCGTGTCGGCTGCCTCGGTGCCGAATTCCGACATCGCCGGGACCACGGGCGTAACCGGATCGACCTCGGGCTCGGGCTCGGCGGGGGTCTCCGCCTCCTCCTCGTCGTCCTGGTCCTCCTCGCTATCGGTCTCCTCCCCCACCGTCACGTCATCCTCGTCCTCGTCTTCCTCCTCCCCCTCCAGCGGGTCGTCGGAGACGTGGTCGCTGCCCGTGCCATGCGCCACGATCTGCGGCAGGTCGTCGAGCGAGCCGGCGAAGGAGATGCTCGATCCCCCGGCCGCGGTCAGGGTGACGAGGCCGGTGACCGGATCGCGGGTCGCCTGGTAGCTCAGCGGATCGGCGCCGGCCGGCGCCTCGATCACGTCCTGGGCGCGCAGGGCACCGACGATCATGTCCTGGCCGCCGCCGGTGCGGAACAGGATCCGGTGCGCGGAGTCGAGACCCGAGATGTCGACCTCGTCCGCGCCCTCGGTCCCGTTGATGGTGATGGTGTTGTAGTTCAGGCTGGTGCCGGTGAAGTTGCCGATGATCAGCACCTGGTCGTTGTCGTTGAACAGGCCGCCACCGTTGGTGTTGATGACGATCTCCTCGATCTCGCGCAGTTCCGCGATCAAGGCGGTGGCGAGCCCGGCCTGCCGCGTGACCACGATCTCGGTCGCTGCGTTGATCGCGCCGTTCGGGCTGCCCGCCGTGAGATAGGCGTCGCGGGTATAGACCCGGTAGGTCTCGGCGGTGTCGGTGCCGTTGATCACGAAGGTGTCGCCCGCCGTGGTCTCGGTTCCGCCATCGACGATGTCGCGACCGTCGCCGCCGAGCAGCCCGGCGTTCCAGAGCACGGTGTCGTCGCCCGCGCCGCCGTTGACCGTGTCGTTCCCCGTCCCGCCGCTGATCGTGTCATCCCCGGCATTGGCGTTGATCGTGTCGTTGCCTCCGGCGCCGTTGATGATGTCGGAGAAGGCGGTGCCGTTCAGCGTATTCCCGAAGGCGGTGCCGTTGATCAGGTCGCCGACCGGACCGGCCGCGGGGGCGTTCACCACCGAGACGTTGCCCAGCAGGTCCGTCACCGTCACCGAGGCGCGCAGCAGCGCCCCGACATCGCCCTGCGCCGGCGTGTAGTTGGGCCCGGTCTCGCCTTGGATGTTGGTCCAGGTCGCGCCGTTGTTGGTCGAGCGCTGCCACTGGACCGTCGCATCGGCGATGCCGTCCTGGTCGACGAGGGTCGCCGGGCTGACGCTGATCGTCTGGGACTCGGTCGGCGTCAGGTCGCTGATCGCCGGCAGGCCGGTGACCGGGTCGTTGGCGTTGGTCACGGTGACGCCCAGCTGCTGCGTCGTCGTGGTGATCCCGTCGGAGACCGAGACCGCCACGTCATAGACATTGTCCGCCCCGGCGTCGGACGGCGCCTCGAAGTCCGGCGCGGCGATGAAGCTCAGCGCCCCGGTGACCGGGTCGATGGTGAAGAGCGCCGCATCCGCGCCGCCGGCGACGGCATAGGTCAGCGCGTCGCCTTCCGGATCGGTCGCCGTCACCGTCAGCACCGCCGTGCCGTTCTCCTCCGCCGAGACCGCGGCCGGGCTGGTGATTACCGGCGGCGCGTTCAGCAGATCCGCCAGCACAAGTTCGGAGCCGTCGCCGAAGCGGACGCGCTCGATGTTGAACAGCCGGTCCGTGCCCTCGTCGCCGAGGCCCTGCCCGGTCACCGGGTCGGTCACCCCGGGGGTCACCGTGTCGTGGGTGACAGTGAAGCTGCCGTCCTCGTTCGCGGTGATCTCGTAGTTCTCCTGCGCGTCCCAGTAGAAGGCCACGTCGTCGTCGCCGGCCTCGCCGCCGTCGAGGATCTCGCGCACCGCCTCGAGCTGGCTGATCATCAGGTCGCGGGCGAAGAGCGCCGCCTCCAGCGTCTTGCCGCCGAAGAGTGCGTTGCCGGCGCTGTCGAGCACCTGCGCCGTCAGTCGCGCCGCGGTGCCGATCACCGTGCCGTTCAGCGCCTTCACGGCGATATGCACGGAGAGCCACTTGTCGCCATCGATGATGTCATTTCCGGCCATGCCGCGGATCAGGTCGGACCCGCCGCCACCGAGGATGATGTCGGAGCCGTCGGCTGTGTCCATGACGCCGCGCAGCACCTCGGTGGTACTGCCGCCGGGATGGGTCACGTCGAAGCGCTCCAGATGCGCCACGAGGTCGGAGAGGCCCGAGATCAGCGACAGGTTCTTTTCCAGGAGCACGTTGGAGAAGGACTCGACCGGCGCGTCGGCGGCGATCTGCGCGGCGTTGCCGTCGGCGTCATAGGCCCCGGTCACCACCTCGCGGCCGGTCAGCACGTCGTCGTGGCGCCAGCCCGACAGACCCTCGACCAGATCGTAGCGGTCGCGCAGGATGTTGTTCTGCTGGTTGACGAAGATCGACACGTTCATGTCGGCGTCGGCGGCGTAATTGTTGCCCTGATAGGTGACCCAGTCGAAGCCCGCCATGCCGTTGTTGCGGTTGATGCCGATGCCCTGCACCATGATGTCGTCGCCGGATTCCGCGTCGAAATCGGTGTCGTTCTCGCCCGACAGCATGATGTCATGGCCGATGACCCGCGAGTTGAAGAACAGCTCGGAGTTGTCGCCGGTCAGGGTGTTCATGTTGCCCTGACCTTCCATCCAGTCATGGCCCTCATTGCCGAGGATCATGCCGCCGCCGCCCGAGGCCGCGCGGATGAAGTCCTCCCCCTCGCCGCCGAAGATGTCCTTGGCCTCCGACCCGCCGGCCAGCAGGTCGTTGCCCGATCCGCCGAAGACGAGGTCGATGCCCATGCCGCCGTTGATGATGTCGTCGCCACCCTCGCCCTTCAGCACGTCGGCCCCGCCGACATCGGTGCCGCTGTCGGTGATGATGTCGTTGCCCTCGCCGCCGTGGATATGGTCGACGCCGTAGCCGCCCTCGATCCGGTCGTCGCCGCCCTCGCCCCAGATGCCGTCATCGCCCGCGCCGCCGATGATGGTCTCGGCCCGGTCGGTGCCACCAAGCACGACATGCTCGCCGCCGGTGTATTGCAGGTAGTCGGCGCGGCGGATCACCAGCGACGGGGTGCCGGTGATGGCCGAGATCACGTCGGCCTCCCGCGTCGGGTCGGCGTTGCCGAGGCCTTCGTTGTATTGCAGCGCCTGGTTCATCTCGATGATGTAGTCGGCCGACTGGAAGGCCGCGCCGTTGATGTGGATGCCGCTGTGCTCGGTGTCGGTGTTGCGGCGGACAAGATCGGCGAAGCTGTCGCTCTCCAGCTGCGTCAGCAGGTTCATGCCCTGCGTGCGGCTGAGGTAGTAGAAGCGGTCGGCGTTCTGCAGGTTCTGGATCTGCGACTCGAAGACAAAGGTGAAGGTCGACCCCAGCATGCCGCCGAAGGGCATCAGCGCCTCGGCCAGACCGCCGATCCAGAAGTCGACCTTGTTCAGCCCGCTTTCCGTCCCCGCCCAGCTGCCGGTCGAGTTCAGGAAGTCGATCCGGTCGGCGCGCTCCGCCTCGGTCTCGTCCACCGCGCCGAACACGAGGTCGGTCGCCGCCGCGCGCTTCTCGGACAGGGTGGTGGCGCCGGTGACGCTGGCATGGGTGCCGTAGGCGGCGATGAAGTTGATCACCGACATCGGGTTCTTCAGGTTCTGCGCGTAGTCGGCCCAGCTGTCATAGGGCTTGAGGTAGCTGTCGTTGGTCTTCTCGAAGATCTCGCGCCGCGTCTCGTTCAGCGAGGGAATGCCGGTCTCGCGCGCCCGGGTCATGTTCAGCGCGGCGAGGTCGAGCGGCAGGCCGACGAGGTTGTTGCGCAGCGCCGAGGTGGTGAACTCATCGATCTCGTTGCCGGTCTGGCGCGACATGCCGCGCAGGATGGCCCCGGCGGCGGCGGCGGCATCCACCCCGGCGGCGTCGAAGGCCAGCGGGTTGAGGAAGGCCTCGATCAGGCCGATCTCCTCCGGCGAGGCGGCGCCGTTCACCAGCTTCAGCATTTCGACCTGCTCGTTCAGCATCGAGTGGCCGAAGCGGTAGACGACCTGGGCGAACTCCTCGTAGATCGCCCCGTCCAGCTCGACGGTGTGAGAGAAGACGAAGGGGTCGATCTGCGGCGCGACGGCGCGGACGAACTCCTCGAACACCAGATGCTGGTAGACCATCTCGGTCGAGAAGCGCGAGGCCTGGAACAGGCGCTCGCCGTCCCAGGCCAGCGTCGACAGGTCGGCCGGCACCTCGGTCACCTCGACCAGCAGCCACTGGTTCAGGAAGGCGATGTCGACCGTCCCGCCCTCGCCCGGCTGCAGCAGCTGGTCCTTGATCGCGTCGACCTGGCGGTTGTGCTCGCCGTGGAAGACGGTGTGGATCGCGGTCAGCGCGATGTTCTCGTTGCCGCGCCCGTCGCCGACGATGTAATGCGCGTCCAGCAGCCCGGCGTCATAGGCAGCGGTGGCCGAGGGCACGGCGGCATGGGCGATATCGTTCAGGAAGCCGCGCCCGGCGGTCAGCGCCGTGAGGCCCGAGATCGGCGCGGCCAGGTCGCCCTCCAGCGCGCCCTGCGCCGTCATCATCATCGGCAGGCCGTTGGCGCCCCGGACAAACTCGCCGTAGAGGTCGGTGACCAGCAGCGGCACGCTGTTCACGTTCAGGTCGCCCAGTTCGATCCCCAGCATCTCGCGGGCCTGGATCTTGATGTCGGCCCAGGTCGGCGGACCGCCCTTCGCGCCTTCCAGCATGTGGCCGGTGGCGAGCGGCTTGCCCTCCACCATGACATATTCGCGCAGGAAGACCTGGTGCGAGGCGTTCGAGGTATAGACCTGGTTCAGGTCGACCCAAGGCGTCGTCTCGTTGCGGTGCTCGCGGATGTCGTCGGCGGTGCCGCGGATGCCGTCCGGCCCCGGGTCGTTGGTGGCGCGGGTCAGCACCATGAAGTTGGTCTGGCTGGTCGGATCGTAGAGCGGATCGTCGGGGTGCAGCGGGATCATCACCGTGCCGCTGCCGCCCTTCTCGGTCAGGTCGAGCCCGTGGTCGAAGAACTGGCCGAAGATGGTCATGAAG
>NZ_PZKG01000189.1 GCF_003034985.1 Cereibacter changlensis JA139 | reverse complement strand
GCGCTTCGGCGACGAAATCGGCGCTGCGGTAGTCGATGGGCGTGATCCGCGCCGACGGCCGAGGGCGGCCGTGCAGTTTCTCCGGCCCGCCCGCCGTGACGAGGACCGTCGCGCCGAAGGCCTTGGCCAGGCATCGTGGCGGTCGAGCCGATGCCCGAGGTGCCGCCATGGGATCAGGATGGTCTCGCCCTGCTTCAGCCCGGCCCGCTCGAAGACGTTGCTCCAGACCGTGAAGTAGGGTCTCGGGAATGGCCGCCGCCTCGACATAGCCAAGGCTGTCGGGCAGGCCGATGGCGATCTCTTCATGCACCAGCGCCCAGTCGGCATAGCCGCCGGAATGCACCAGCCCCATGACCCGGGCGCCCGGCGCAAAGCGGGTGACGCCCTCGCCCAAGGCCGTGACCTCGCCGGCCAGCTCCAGCCCGAGCACCTCGGAGGCGCCGGGGGGCGGGGGATAGTTGCCCTGGCGCTGCATCACGTCGGGACGGTTCACCCCCGCGGCATGCACCCGGACCAGCAGTTCGTGCGGTCCGGGAACGGGCCTCGGCCGGTTCTCCAGCCGCAGCACCTCGGGGCCACCGGCCCCCGCGGCCAGGACAACCCGGTTTTCCTCGGTCATGCGCTTTCCTTTGCTTCGGGCTCCGCGCCGGGCGGCAGGAGCAGTACCTTCACGGCCTTCCGGCTGCGGGCGAGGTCGATCGCCTCCAGCGCCCGTTCGAGCGGCAGGCGATGGGTGATCAATCGCGAGAGCTCGGCCGAATGCGCGTCCAGCAGGCGGATCGCTTCGGACAGCGCCTCGGAGGTCGTGTCATGCGCGCCGCGCATCTGTTTCTTCTGCCGGACGAAGGCGGTCAGGTCGATCGGGCAGGGCTCCTTGTGGATCCCCGCCACCACGAGGATGCCGCGCGGCCGCAGCAGCTCCAGCCCTGCCGTCACCGAGGCGGCAGCGCCGGTGGCCTCGATCACCCTATCAGGCGTCCGGCCGAGCAGGCGCCGGGCCGCGTCGGCCAGGGTCTCGTCGCGCAGGTCGGCCGTCAAGAGTCCGAGCGTCGTCGCCACGGCGAGCCGCTCGCCGTCGCCCAGACCCACCAGCAGCACATCGGCGCCGCGGTTGCGGGCGACCCAGGCCGCCGCCATGCCGATCGGCCCCGGGCCGAGGACCACCACGGCGTCGCCCGGTCCCGCCCCGGAGATGTCGACGGCGTTCACGGCAATCGACAGCGGCTCGGCCAGCGCTGCCGTCTGCAGCGGCAGCCCGTCTGGGATGACCCGGCAGTTCCCGGCCGGCGCCACGATGCTCTCGGTGAAGCCGCCGTCGCGGTGCAGCCCGATGATGCGGCGCGCGGTGCAATCCTGCGGCCGCCCGTCACGGCAGGACTCGCAGGCCCCGCAGGTGATCGTCGGCCAGCACACCACCCGGTCGCCCGGCGCCGGGTCGATCACGCCCTCGCCGACCGCCCGGACGATGCCGGAGAATTCGTGCCCCATGGTCAGTGGCAGACCCGGGGTCATGAACTCGTAGCCGGGGGTCCACTCGAAGGCATGCAGGTCGCTGCCGCAGATCCCCGCGGCGCCGATCCTGATCTCCACCTGACCCGGCGGCGGCCCGCCTTCGGACCGCGGGACATCGACCAGCGCCGCGCCGGGCGCGGGCTGGGTCTTGCGCAGTGCAAGCATTGGTATCCTCCTGTAGGAAGTCCGCCGGATGATCTTGCGACCACTCCTCCCCGAAGGGTCTTCCCATTTGTGCTTTAACTGTTATTTGTTATAACACCCAAGTCAAGAGGTATGCGGCAGATGTCGAGATCCCCCGGCGAAGCCCAGTTCGCCAATGAATCCAACGACTGGATGCGGCCCATCGCGAAGGAGAGCCTGAGCGACCGCGCCTATGGCGAACTGCGGGCGGCGCTGATGCGCGGACAGCTGAAGCCCGGCGCGCAACTACCGCTTCGACCGATCTCGGCGCGATTCGGCATCAGCGCGACCCCGATGCGCGAGGCGCTGACCCGGCTGGTGGTGGAGCGCGCGCTGACCCTCGATCCGCGCGGCACCGTCACGGTGCCCACGCTCACGCGGGACCAGCTGGTCGAGATCCGCGCCATCCGGGTCGATCTGGAGGGCCGCGCCGCGGCCGCCGCGGCGCTGCGGGCGACCCCCGCCGAGATCGACGGTCTGGCCGAGCTGCATGGGCGCATCATGGAGGTGCAGAAGGCGGGGGAGTTCCCCGACGCGATCGACCTGAACACCCAGTTCCACCTGGCCCTGTGCCGCCTCGGCGCGCAGCCCATCACCTACGAGCTGGTGGAGGGCCTCTGGGTGCGCTGCGGTCCGATCTTGTCGCATCTCTACGACGAGGGCGTCCCGGCGGATTGGGACCCGCACCCGCATCTGAGGATCATCACCGCGCTGCGCTCCCGCGATCCCGAAGCCGCCCGGGCGGCGATCCGCGTCGACATAGAGAACGGCGGGCAGGGCCTGCTGACCCATGTCTCGACCTGAGCAGCGCCAGACCCTTCTCGTCGCCGATGCCGTCGAAGAAAGAGCGGCGCGTTCATCCGGCTGCCGATGACGTGCAGGTCGCCCTGCCGCGTCCGCGCCCGTTGCGCCAGCCTGCTGGTCAGGTAGCCATGCCACGGCCTGCCGCTCCGCCCCATCGCAACGTCCCATAGCCGCATCCTGCCGTCCGCATCGGCGTCGCGGTCGATGCCGATGAAGGTTTTGTAGTGATCGGGGACGTTCCCTTGCTGCCTGTCCGGTGCGAGGCATCAACCGTCGGTGAGCTCCTGCCGCCTGCCCCTGACAGCCAGATCATGAGGCTGTGGCTCGGTGTCGCATTTTGCCGACAAATTTCGTCGGATATTCGAGCGTAGGCAAGCCACCTGCCGCGCGACCGCGCAGCCAGCCAGAAACCCGGTAACATCAGGAGCTTCCCCATGTCCCGCACTGTCCTGCTCGCGGCGATCGTCGCATCGATCGGCGCCCCCACGGCCTTCGCCCTCGAATATCCGATCGGCGCTCCCCAATCCGGCGGCGGGCTCGAGGTGGCCGCGGTGTATCTGCAGCCGATCGAGATGGACCCGCCCGGCATGATGCGGCCCGCCGCGGACTCCGATATCCACCTCGAGGCGGATATCCACGCGCTGGCCGACAACCCGAACGGGCTCGCCGAAGGGGAGTGGTCCCCCTACCTGCTCGTCGATTTCGAGCTGACCAAGGTGGACACCGGCGAGACGACCGACGGCACGCTGATGCCGATGGTGGCGAGCGACGGGCTTCACTACGGCGACAACGTGAAGCTCATGGGCCCGGGCGCCTATACGCTCACCTTCACGGTGTCGCCGCCCACCGCCGACAAGCACACCCATTTCGGTCGCCACACCGACCGGGAAACCGGCGTCGGGGAATGGTTCGAGCCCTTCACCCTGACCTATGACTTCGTCTACGCCGGCACCGGGAAGAAGGGGGCTTACTGAGCCATGGCCCGCGCCATCCTGCTGGCCGCACTTCTCCTTGCCGCACCGGCACCGGCGGAGGAGCCTTTGCCCAGCTTCCGCATCGAAATGAAGGATGGCGTTGTGACGCCGCGCCGGCTGGAGGTTCCGGCCGGCGTCGCCTTCAAGATCGAGATCGTGAACAGCGGCGCCACCCCGGCGGAGTTCGAGAGCCTCCGGATGCGCAAGGAAAAGGTCCTGTCACCGGGCGCGGAATCCTTCGTGACCGTGCGGCGGTTGTCGCCTGGCGACTACCCGTTCTTCGAGGAGTTTCATCTCGAGATGGACAGCGCGCACGGCCTGATCGTGGCGAAGGAGAGCGAAGGCCAATGAACGGGCAGATCGTCTTCATCATCTGGCGCGAGAGTGTCGAGGCGCTTCTCGTGGTCGGGATCCTGCATGGCTGGCTGTCCCATGCGCCGGGCGGTGCGGGCGGCCTGCGCTATCTCTGGGGCGGAGTTGCGGCCGGGCTTGCGCTGGCCGCGGCGCTCGGGTTGGGGATGATGCGGCTCGCCCAGTCCCTCGGGGACGAGGCGCAGGAACGGCTAATGGCCGGCGCGATGTTTCTCGCGGTGGCGCTGATCCTGCAGATGGTGATCTGGATGCGCCGGCACGGCCGCAGCCTGCGGCACGACCTCGAACGCGGGCTGGACGCGGCGCTGACCGTCGGTCGGCTCTGGGGCATCTTCGCACTGGCTCTGATCGCGGTGGCGCGGGAAGGCAGCGAGACGGTGATCTTCCTGGCCGGCACCCTGGCGGCCGCGGGCCCTATCCGGTTCAACGGGACGCTGCTTTCCGTTGCGTCCGGCTTTGCGGCGGCCTTGACCTGCTACGCGCTGCTTCAGGCCGGGAGTCGCTGGCTGCGCTGGTCCACCTTCTTCCGCATCTCCGAGCTCATGCTGCTGCTGCTCGGCTGCGCGTTGCTGGTGACCGGCGCCGGACATCTGGTGTCGCTGGGGCTGCTGCCCTACGGAGATCCGGTCTGGGACAGCTCCTGGCTCCTCGACGACATGGGCGCCCTCGGCGGGCTCGTCGCCTCCCTCACCGGCTACCGGGCCATGCCCGACACGGTGACGCTGGCGACCTGGATCGGCTACGCGCTGCTGGTGACGCTGCTCCTGCGCCCGTGGCGCCGCGCGGGCCGCCTCGCCGGACCGGCGTGATGCACCGCCCGGTGCCGCCGCTTGCCTCCGGGACCCGCCTGCAAAGGGCGGGTCTTTGGCTGCGCGATCACCAGCCCCTTCTGTTCCGGATCCAGTGGGGCGTCGTGGCAGTCTACGCGTTCCTGCTGGTCGTCCCGGTCATCCTTCCCCTGCCGGGCTCCGCCGCGCATATCTGGTCCAACCTCACCCTCTTCGCGCAATTCGTGTTCTGGGGGCTCTGGTGGCCGGGCGCCCTGATCTCCGTGCTGCTGTTCGGCCGCCTCTGGTGCGGGGTCTTCTGCCCGGAGGGCGCGCTGACCGCCTTCACCGCGCGCCGCGGGCAAGGCAGGGCGGTGCCGCGCTGGCTGCGCTGGCCCGGCTGGCCCTTTGCGGCCTTCGTGCTGACCACCGTCTACGGGCAGCTGATCTCCGTCTACCAGTATCCGGCCCCGGCGCTGCTCATCCTCGGCGGCTCCACCCTCGCTGCCATGATGGTGGGCCATCTCTACGGGCGCAACAAGCGGGTCTGGTGCCGCTACCTCTGTCCGGTGAACGGGGTTTTCGGTCTGCTGGCCCGACTCGCGCCGCTGTATTTCGCGGTGGATTCCCGGGCATGGGACGCCTGCCCCCCGGATGTGGCCCGTCTGCAGCGTTTCAACTGCGAGCCGCTGGTGCCGGTCCGCACGATGGAAAGCGCCTCACCCTGCCACATGTGCGGCCGCTGCGCCGGGTTCCGGGGTGCTGTGAGCCTCGAGGCGCGCCTGCCCGGGGCGGAGGTGGTCACCGTCGGCGCGCGGACCGCGAACGGTTGGGACAGCCTGCTCATCATCGTCGGTCTGCTGGGGGTGGCCACCGCCGCCTTTCAGTGGAGCGCGAGCCCCTGGTTCGTCGCGCTGAAACAGCTGCTGGCCGGGTGGCTGGTCGGGGCCGGCCAGATCTGGCCGCTTCAGACCACCTTGCCCTGGTGGCTCCTGACCAATTACCCTGAACAGAACGACGCGCTGAGCGTGCTGGACGGGCTGACGATGCTAATCTACCTCGCCGGGGTCACGCTGATCCTGACCCTGTCGATCAGCCTGCCGATCGCTCTGGCCACCCGGCTTCTGGGGCCCTGGCGCTGGGGCCGCTTCCACCATCTGACCCAGAGCCTCATCCCGATTGCGGCCTGCGGGGTGATCCTTGGGCTTTCCGCACTCACCGTGACCATGCTCCGCGCGGAGGGGCTGATGATCGACGCCGGCCCGGCCCGGGGGCTTGCGCTGGCGGGTGCGGCGGGCTGGTCCATCGTGCTAGCCGTCCGCATCATCCAACGCAGCAATGCCTCGCCCGCCCGGCGGGGCGGAGCGCTGGCGCTGTGCGGCGCCGCGTTGCTCCCCCCGATCGGATGCTGGGTCCTGCTGTTCTGGATCTGGTAGATCGCCCTGAGGCGGGAGCCTCGGCAGCGTGGCGCCTCGGGTGGCCATGTCGGCTCCCTGCCCGGACAGTCCCGAGATGCTCACCCCAGGTGATGAAGACGATGGGAAACCCTCCGTCTTTACAGAGATCGTCGGAAAGCCGAACCGAACAGGCGAAGAGGCTCC
>NZ_PZKG01000188.1 GCF_003034985.1 Cereibacter changlensis JA139 | reverse complement strand
TGTTACTATTGGATATGGACGGCTGCCGAAAGATCTTCCGGCTACCCTTACAACTTTGCCTAGCGAGGCCTTGCAGATGGGGTGTGAAGAAGTCGGAGACCTATTCAGGTGTCCAAGGCTCAACCGTTCCGGTGATGCGGGCGCGGCGGCCAACTCTGGGGCGCTGCAACTCGGCCCAAGCAGCCCTGCGACCGCCCTCGTCCTTCATCGCCCAGCCGAGAAGGACGCCGGTGATCCGCTTGCCCGTCTTCTGAGGATGAACACTGACGGAGAATTCCGCCAAGGCGTTGACCTCAACAAGAGCCGGGCTGATCGCGAACTTGTTCAAGTTGCCATAACCCTCCAGCTTGCCGCCTTCCACACCCAGGAGTTCGCGAAAGTCGCTGAGGTCCAGCAGCTCCGTCATCATATGGCGTAAGCGCACCCGTCGCGACACCGCCTCATAGAGCGCCAAGGCGTACTTCGACGTGAAGTTGCGCATCACCTCGATCTCCAGCTTTGCAAAGACCGTGCTGTCGCGCAGAAGGACCGCCAGTTCCGGCGGCATCGAATACCGAAGTGTCCCCCGCGTCCGGTCAGGATCCGATATGTCGTTCCAGCCCAGGAGCTGAACACGCTCGGTGCGGCCGTTGCCGCGCCGGATCGTCACCACCGTTCGCATCAGCGCCTCGATGCTTTGGATCAGCCTGTCGTTGCTGTCATGGCCATCCTTGAGATCCGAGAGAGCAATCTCGAACCGGCGGTTTTCCGTCGCAAGATCTGGTCCGAAAGCGTGGTGCAGGAGGATGTTGTAGAGGCGCCTATCATGGAGGGTCAGTCTGGCCGCACCCCTGAACTCGATGAGCTCAACAGGCTTCACCATCTCGCCCATGCCGGGCCTCACGTCGAGTGTTCGAGTAGTTTTGGGGCTGGTCGTCATGGCCGAACCTTCCGGGTAGTTACCTTAGCCACCGTAACTACTCGAACGGAGCCCGCAACAATCCTTTGCTTGTGGATAAGTGGCAATCCGTCGCGGGGATCGGCCCCAAAACTACTCCATTTCGGCCCAATCCCTACTCGGAAACGGCCCCAAAACTACTCCAAACCAGCCCCAAACCTACTTTTTGCGGCATTTTTATATTATTATACAATGCCTTACCGGCTCTGAAGTAAGAAGAAAAAGAAGAATAAAGAAGAGAAGAACGAACCGACGGAGGTCAAAAGGCGCGAAAGAGCCATCCGCAGATGCGAGAGAATCCCCGGAGCCGATAGGACAACTTCCTGACAATCAGCTGCGAAGGACCACCATAGACGGATCGAGCAAAACCTTGGTGGGGTGCCCCAAGAGATCAAGCAGAACATGTAGACGCCGATCCGCATCGATCTTGTCGATTGATGTTACAAAATTTGCGAAAGGGCCGCTGATGATCTTGATCTTGTCACCGACCGAGAGCTCTTCCCGTACCGGATGAAGAACGCCATCGACGTCACACCGCGCCATCAGACCGGCCACGATTTCGGCCGGAACAACGGCTGGACCTTGCTCGCCAAATCCGATGATGCGCGACACACCCTGTGCCGTCCGCACCGGCTGCCAGAGCGGTCGGGCCGGATCGATGCCCACGAAGAGATAGCCAGGAAAGACCGGCCTCAGCTCCTTGAGGATCCGTCCCCGCCAGCGACGCTCGGCGTGCAGTTGCGGCAGGAAGACCTCACAGGCAAGTCGGGAAAGACATCTGCGGGCTATGTGATGCTGGTTCGGCTTGCAGAGCACCAGGTGCCACCGCATCGTCACAAAATCTTCGTTCTTTACCAAACGCATCGGCATCCCATCCCACCGTTCACTTCTGAACACGTGTAGACGCCCTTCGCAAGTTTTCTCTGGCAAAAATACAATCAGCGGGATGATCAAAGCGAGAAGTACTCGCCTTTCGTGGCGGCTTTGGCTATGAGAGCGATGGTGAAGCATCGCCACGCAAAAGGCTGTGCCTTCACATATGCTTACCGGCTTCGCGTCATGCGAATGGCCGTGCGTAAGCATAACCAGCAACAAGGTAGACGCAGGTGAAATCCGTATTTATGTCTTTGTTTTTGTTACTTGATCGATCCGCGACAGCACGTCGTATCCAGGCGATCCAAAGAGGCGTTCTGGATCCAGAGACTCTGACGAACCTGCTTTCTACCCTTGTTCATGAGAGGGGCTCCGTCCCGGGGATCCGAGGCTCTTCGCAAGGTCATCATGACCCGCGGTGTGCATGCCACCATAGGACCATCGCGCAGCGCGCCGCCGCGGGTTCGCCCGGAGCTTGTTGAGGCGATCAGGTCGAGATGCGATGAAGACAGCGTGTTCCAGTTCGGCAGCGTCCGCGCAGATGATGCGTCATATTTCCTTTCAGATACAGATGACATGAATGAGGAAGAGCGTGGTTTTCTTCTTTTGCGGCACCTTTGATCGAAGAATGCGCGCTTGCCTAGTAGCATGAATCGGGCACTTCAAGAGGATGTGCATTTCCGTCTGCTCCGGCTGCTGGAACAACGACCAGAGATCAGCCAGCGTGAGCTGGCTGAGGAAGTCGGGGTTGCATTGGGCAAGGTCAACTATGTCCTGAATGCTCTTACCAAGAAGGGCCTCGTGAAGATTCGGAATTTCCGGAATTCGGAAAAAAAGCTTCGGTATGCATATATCCTAACGCCAGCAGGACTGAGTGCGAAAGCGGATCTGACAGCCGGGTTCCTGAATCGGAAGATCGCCGAATATGAAGCCCTGAGGGCAGAGATTGAGAGCTTGCAGGGTGAAACGGGTTGGAGAGCAGATACGGCCATCTCTCCGACTCAGGTAGCGCTAAAAAGCGAAGCAAGCACTCGCCGCGTATGATGTCATGAACATAATCATCTCTGTAAACTCTGCCTGGAATGTCTGGAACTTCCGTAAACCTCTTGTCGAGGCGTTGATCGCGGACGGCCACTCAGTGACGGTTCTTGCTCCGGAAGATGACGCCGTCGCGAAGCTGCAGTCCATTGGATGTCAGATCCGCCGCCTGGAAATGAACGTAAAAGGCCTTAATCCGGCACAGGATCTCCACCTCATCTTTCGAATGAGGCGCGCCCTGCGCGAGTTGTGGCCAGACATTGTTCTGAGCTTCACCATCAAGAACAATATCTTCGGCGCTTTCGCCGCGAAATCAGCCGGCATCCCTTTTGTGCCTAATGTAACAGGTCTTGGGACAGCGTTTCTTTCAGGTGGTGTGCTGGAGCGTGTGGCAGTGGCGCTCTACAAGGCTGCGTTCCGCAACCTCCCAATCGTCTTCTTCCAGAACGCGGACGATCGTGACCTCTTCCTCCAATTCGGTATCGTCACGGAGAGCAGAGCGCGCCTGCTGCCGGGATCGGGGATCGATCTAGATCGCTTTCCCCCGGCAGCCTACCCGGTAACAGACGAGGGCCCCGTCTTCTTGATGATTGCGCGGCTTCTGCGCGACAAGGGCGTTCTCGAATATGTCGAGGCGGCCCGGCGCGTCAAATCCGTCCATCCTCAGGTCCGCTTCCAGCTCCTAGGGGCCGCCGGCGCTCAAAACCGTTCTGCCATAGACCGCGACACCGTCCGGCAGTGGGAAGAGGAGGGTGTTATCGAGTATCTCGGGACGGTCGACGATGTGCGTCCCGTGATCGAGGCAGCGCATTGCGTCGTCTTGCCCTCCTATCGCGAGGGAGCCCCCAGGACGCTGATCGAGGCCGCCGCCATGGCCCGCCCCCTTATCACGACCGACGTTCCAGGCTGTCGGGCGGTCGTGGAAGACGGAAGAACTGGCTTCCTATGTGAAGTCCGTAGTGCAGACAGTCTCGTCGCCACCTGTGAGAAATTCCTTCGCCTTGGATTTGCAGAGCGTGCTGCTATGGGACGTGCTGGGCGCGCGAAGATGGAAAACGAATATGACCAGAGGATCGTTGTCGGAGCCTACCGGTCCGCCATCCAGAGCCTGGCCTCGAACTGTGCATAGCTGCATGACAACGACCTTCTTCAAACTGGATGCCATCGAATGAAACGTGTTCTTGTAACCGGAACCGCCGGATTTATCGGCTTCCACCTTGCCCGACTGCTCCTCGACGAGGGGTTCGTGGTGCATGGCTATGATGGGATGACCGACTATTACGACGTTCGCCTCAAGCAGCGCCGCCATGCAATGCTCTTCCAGAAACCCGGCTTCACCGCGACCGAGGGTATGCTGGAGGATCAGCAGCTGTTCGACCGGGTAGCGGACGATTTCCGGCCCGACGTGATCGTCCACCTCGCGGCCCAGGCTGGCGTCCGTTACAGCTTGGAAAATCCGAGGGCCTATCTGGATGCTAACGTAATCGGCACCTTCAATGTTATGGAGGCGGCCCGGCGCCTCGAGGTAAAGCACCTCCTCATGGCCTCCACGTCTTCCGTCTACGGCGCGAACGATGAGATGCCGTTCACTGAGATCGAAAAAGCCGACACGCAGCTGACCATCTACGCCGCGACGAAGAAGGCGACGGAAAGCATGGGGCACGCTTATGCCCACCTGTGGAACTTGCCCACGACAATGTTCCGCTTCTTCACCGTCTACGGAACTTGGGGACGCCCGGACCTGGCGCTCTACAAGTTCGTCGATGCCATTCTCGATGATCGCCCGATCGACATCTACAACCACGGCGACATGTATCGCGATTTTACCTACGTCGATGACCTCGTCCGCGCCATCAGACTTCTGATCGACACCGCCCCGGTCCGCCCTGCCTCGAAAGACGACATAGCTCCCGGCGACAATCTTTCGCCGGTGGCGCCTTACCGTATCGTCAACATCGGCAATTCTGACAAGGTGAAGCTACTCGACTTCATTGACGCCATCGAGGACTGCCTCGGCAAGAAGGCCATACGCAACTACATGCCGATGCAGATGGGCGACGTGCCTGCAACTTGGGCAGATGCAAATCTACTTCAAAGCCTCACTGGCTACCGCCCGCAGACGGACTTCCGCGATGGCATTGCCCGCTTTGTCGAGTGGTTCCGGGAATATTACCAGAAATGAGCATGGATACGATGACCTCTGAGCAAAATATCAAGACCCTTGCCATCATCGGGCTTGGCTATGTCGGTCTACCTCTGGCCGTGGAATTCGCCAAGATCCGCCCCGTGATCGGCTTCGATATCAACAAGGACCGGATCGCGAAACTCGAAGCCGGGCATGATCAGACCCGCGAGATCACCCCGGAGGAGCTTGGCGAGGCCGCGCATCTTCGCTTCACAAGCGATGCGACAGATCTGTCCGCGGCTCAGATATACATCGTGACGGTGCCGACGCCGATCAATGCGCACAAGCAGCCCGACCTGACGCCATTGATCAAGGCGTCTGAAACGGTCGGTCGGGTTTTGAAGGCTGGTGACATTGTTGTCTACGAGAGCACGGTCTACCCTGGTGCGACGGAAGAAGACTGCGTTCCTGTGCTAGAGCGTGTTTCGGGCTTGAAGTTCAACGTCGACTTCTTCTGCGGCTACAGCCCGGAACGGATCAACCCCGGCGACAAGGCGCACCGCCTGACCACGATCCGCAAAGTCACCTCGGGCTCCACTCCTGAGGTCGCTGAGACAGTGGACCAGCTCTACGCCTCGATCATCACGGCCGGCACCTACAAGGCCGAAAGCATCCGGGTCGCTGAGGCCGCCAAAGTCATCGAGAACACCCAGCGGGATTTGAACATCGCACTGGTGAACGAGCTCGCCGTCATCTTCAACCGGATGGGGCTGGATACCGACGCCGTGTTGAGGGCCGCGGGAACGAAGTGGAACTTCCTGCCCTTCCGGCCCGGACTGGTCGGGGGCCACTGCATAGGCGTCGATCCCTACTACCTGACCCACAAGGCGGAAGAACTAGGCTATCACCCCCAGGTCATTCTCGCAGGCCGACGGATCAATGACGGGATGGGGGCCTATGTCGCTGGCCAGCTAGTCAAGGCGATGCTGCGCAAGCGTATCCAAGTTAACGGCGCCAAGGTTCTCATATTGGGGCTGACCTTCAAGGAGAACTGCCCTGATCTGCGCAATACCAAGGTGACGGATGTGGTCAGGGAACTGGCAGACTACGGCGTCTCTGTCGATGTGTGCGATCCTTGGGCCGATCCTGCCGAGGCACAGGCGGAATACGGCATCGGCCTTGTTCAGGAGCCGGAGCTCGCCGCCTATCAGGGTATCATCCTCGCTGTGGCACATGACATGTTCCGCGAGCGTGACGCGGACGATCTGCGTCGCCACGG
>NZ_PZKG01000187.1 GCF_003034985.1 Cereibacter changlensis JA139 | reverse complement strand
GCTCGGCCTGCGCGAGGTCCAGCACCGTCGCCGCTGCCGAGGCCGCGGCCAGCGCGCCGGTCAGCGCCGCCGTGGCCGCCGCGACCGCGGCCTGGGCATCCGCCACGGCGGTGGAGCTCGGCCCCAGCGCATCCAGCGCCGCCTGGGCGGCCGCCAGCGCTTCGGAAGCCGCCAGCACCGCGGCGTCGGTCGCCGCCTTGTCGGCGGCCGCATCGGTGACGCCCGCCTCGGCGGTCTCCATCGCGGCCTGTGCCGCGTCGCGCGCCGCCAGCAGCGCCGCCGCCACCGCCGGATCGACCGGCGTCCCGCCCGTCCCGGCGGCGGCCCGCGCCGCCTGCGCCGCCTGATAGGCGGCGGTGATCTGCTGCACGGCGGCGAGCTGCGCCGCCCCGGTCACGCCGTTCACCTGCAAGGCCGCCGCGATGGCCGCGGGATTGGCAAGCGTCTGGTCGGCCACAAGGTTGGAGATCACCCGCGGCTGGCTGTCGAACACAGTGCCCGAGGGGCTGTCATAGCTGGTGGCCGGGCCAGGCGGTCCGAAGGCGCTCGGCTCGGCCAGCGCGTAGTTCGGGGTCAGGAGCCGCAGCATCGCCTGGTCGGCCGAGCCGAAATGGGTCATGCCCGGCTGGAAATTGTTGTAGGTGCCATCGACCGTGCGCAGCCCGGTCGGGATCAGCGGGCTGGTCACCAGCTGCGCCAGCGCGGCGGCGGGGTCCATGCCCTCGACCTGCGTCAGGCGGGTGTGCTCCTCGGCAATGAGGATCTGCGTCAGGATGTGCGAAAGGTCGTTCCGGTTCAGCGTAACCATGATGAAAATCCTTGCGGTGCTAATGAACCCAAAAGGGGCGGACACTTCGCAGCGTCGCGCTGCCCGCCGCCAAGCGCGAGTCCAGCCGTCGCAGTCATCGTGCGACCTGTAGAGGAAGGATTTTCGGCCCATGGTCCGACCCGGGCCAGACTTAGGTCGGGCTCCGAGGGCAGAAGGTCCGGAACGGCGTCGGACTACTGGATATCGGTGGGGGTCATCCGCAACGGCTGACGCCCCCGTCAGGCGGGGGCGTCTTCGACGCCGGCGGCGGGCGCAGCGTCAGCTCTCCGGTACGCCGCCGGAGAAGTTGCGGTAGAGGAAGCGCTCGGATCCGGTCTCGGCCTCGGTATCGGCCAGCTGGAACAGGCTTTCATGCAGCGCCGATTTCACGCAGGCCGGGTCGGCATTGGCCGCGTTCCCGGTCAGCGCGAAGGCCTGACAGCGGCAGCCGCCGAAATCGACCTCCTTGAAATCGCAGCTCTTGCAGGGCTCGGGCATCCAGTCGGTGCCGCGATAGCGGTTCAGCGCCTCGGCATTGTGCCAGATCCACTCCAGCGAGTGATCGCGCACCGAGGCGAAGTCCAGCCCGGTGATCGTCTCGGCGGCATGGCAGGGCAGCACCTTGCCCGAGGGCGAGATGTTGAAGAACTGCCGCCCCCAGCCGCCCATGCATTGCTTGGGCCGCAGCGCGTAATAGTCGGGCATCACATAGTCGATGGCCAGCACCCCCTGCAGCCGGGCCTGCGCCTCCTCGACGATGCGGGTGGTCTCCTCCAGCTGCGCCCGGGTCGGCATCAGCGCGGCGCGGTTCTTCAGCGCCCAGCCGTAATACTGCACATTGGCCACCTCCAGCCGGTCCGCCCCCAGCTCCACCGACATCTCGATGATGCCCGCCAG
Source organism: Cereibacter changlensis JA139 (assembly GCF_003034985.1). Taxonomy (GTDB): domain Bacteria; phylum Pseudomonadota; class Alphaproteobacteria; order Rhodobacterales; family Rhodobacteraceae; genus Cereibacter; species Cereibacter changlensis. The sequence continues at coordinate 4,550 of NZ_PZKG01000187.1, read as the reverse complement.
CTGGTGCAGGTTCTGCCGGTGCATCACCGCGTTGACCGTCAGGGGCAGGCCCAGCTCGCGCGTCCAGCGTGCCGCCTCCAGCTTCTTCGCATGGCCCTTGGCAAAGCCGCCCACCCGGTCGGCCACCATGGATTCGGCGCCCTGAAAGCTGATCTGCACATGGCTGAGCCCGGCATCGTAGAGCCGCGACAGCCTTTCGCGCGTCAGCATCACCGCCGAGGTGATGAGGTTGGAATAGAGCCCGACCTCGGTCGCATGCGCCACCATCTGCTCCAGATCCTTGCGCACCAGCGGCTCGCCGCCGGAGAAATGGATCTGCAGCACGCCAAGCTCGGCCATCTCGCCCAGCACCCGGCACCATTCGGCCGTGGTCAGCTCGGCGCGCGAGGTTTCGAGCTCCACCGGGTTGGAGCAATAGGGGCATTGCAGCGGGCAGCGATGCGTCAGCTCGGCCAGCACGGCCAGCGGCATGCCGTAGCTTGCGCGCGCGGCCTCGCCTGCGCGGGTGACGAGGGCGAAATCGTCTTTCATCTCGGTCATGCGGCCTCCGGGGCAGGCAGGACGAAGCCCTTGTCGGCAAGGTCCTGCAGCAGCGCCAGCACCTCGGCGGCAATGACGCCGGGTGGGGCTGTGTATTTCTCGTCCAGCGTCGCGGTGATCGCGGCGATGCTCACGGCGCCATCGCACATCCGCAGGATCTCGATGCAGATCTCGTCGGGCACCATGACCTTCTCCGGCACCAGCAATATCCAGCGGTCGCGCGCCTTGTCGAAGCGCAGCCGCGCGTGGCGGGCGAGGATCGGGCGGTCTTCGGGCCGCAGGTGCGGGCGGGGGGAACGCAGGCTCGACATCACGCCTCCGGCACAAAGGCACCGGGCGGGATGTGGCCGGTGACATAGGCATGATGCAGCGCGTCGAGCTGCACCCAGAGCACATCGGTCTTGAAGATCAGCGCCTCGCAGACCGCGGCGCGCTGTTCCGGCGTGCGGGCATGTTCGCGCACATAGGCCAGCGCGAAATCGGCATCGCGCGGTGCCTGCGTCAGGCGGCGCTGGAAATAGCGCATCACGCCGGGGTTGATGAAATCGTAATGCGCCAGCATTCCGGCGATGCGCTGCTCGTGGATCGCCGGGGCGAAGAGCTCGGTCATGCAGGAGGCGATGGCCTCCAGCGGGCTCTGGCTGCCGACGAAGCGCACATAGGCATCGACGGCAAAGCGCGTGGCGGGCAGCACTCCGGCGGTGCTTTCCACATAGGCGCGGTCCAGCCCCAGCCCGTCGGTCAGCTGCAGCCAGCGCTCGATTCCGCCCTCCGATCCCTCGGCCCCGTCGTGATCCTCGAGCCGGTGCCGCCACTCGATCCGCGTCGCCCGGTCGCGGAAGCGCGAGATCACCACGGCGTCCTTCAGGGGGATCGAGCTCTGGTAATAGAAGCGGTTCAGCGCCCAGGCCTGCACCTGCCCCTTGGTCAGCTGCCCGCCATGCAGCAGGTGATGGAAGGGATGCAGGTTGTGATAGCGTTTTTCACCGATCTCGCGCAGCCGCGCCTCCATCGCATCGGCGCTGTCGAGCGGCCCCGCGGGGCCGAGATCTGATCTCACCATGTCGAGCGTCATAGGCTGACCTCCAGTCCGGGCCGGGCCACGCACCATCCGGCGCGTTCGGCCTCCTGCCGTTCGGGCGAGCCCGGCAGGAGCACCGGGTTCGAATTGTTGATATGCACGAAGATCTTGCGCCCGATCTCCAAGCCGGCCAGCGCCGCGATGGCCCCGCCGACGCCCGAGATCGCCATATGCCCCATACCGAGCCCGGTCTTCTGCGACAGCCCGGCGCGGATCATCTCGTCATCGGTCCAGAGCGTGCCGTCGAAGAACAGAAGATCCGCCCCCCGAAGCCGCTCGGCCAGCTCCGGCGGCACCGCCGCGCAGGCTGGCAGCAGGAACAGGCTCCGCCCCCCCGCCGTCAGCCGCAGCCCGATGGTGTCGCCCTCCCGCGGTGCCGCCCCTTCGAGATACCAGGCGGGCTTGCCCGGCACGGCGAAGGCCTCCACCTCCAGCCCCGAGGGGCTGCCGTCCGGCAGATCGAGGCTCAGCGGCCTATCCAGCGCCATCGGCAGGCGCGGCACCAGCGCGGGGTTCAGCACGTTGAAGATGCTGTTTTCGGCCAGAACCTCCAGCACGTCGGGATGGGCATAGAGCCGGAACGGCGAGCCCTCGCGCAGCGACAGAAGCCCCGCCACCGCATCCACCTCGCCATTGGTCAGGATCACCCCGGCGATGGGCGAGTGGCGCAGCCCCTGCGGGTGCAGGGCGGGCGTCTCGATCAGCTGCTGGCGCAGGTCGGGCGAGGCGTTGATCAGGAACCAGTGCCGGTCGTCGGCGCTGACCGCCAGCGACATCTGGCCATTGCGCAGGGACGGATCGGCACGGGCGGCGCTGCAGCCGTCGCAGGCGCAGTTCCATTGCGGCAGACCGCCGCCTGCTGCGGACCCGAGGACCATGACACGAAGCATCCCGGTCTCCCTTCCGGTTCGCAGCAGGCTACGCCGTCACTTCTTGGCGCAGGCGTACATGTTGATTTCCATGCCCACCGGGGTCTCGTCGAACTTCGGGGTCTTCCAGGCCATGTCGGTCTCCTCCGTTAGCAACGGCTCTGCTGCCGTCTTTACGAAGTGTAAGGCTGCGACATTGCGTCACCAGCTATGCGCGCCATAGGTGCGAACCTATGGCTGCCTCATGCCTGCACCAGGAGCGGCGGCAGCGGGTGGATCACCGGGCGCGTCACCGCCGCCCCCGCCGCCTGCAAGGCCTCCAGCACCGCGTCGAACCGTCCCGAGCGGCGCAGCGTCGGCTGGATCAGCGCCACGATGCGCCGCGGCGCGAGCCCGGCGTGATAGAGCCTCAGCCCCGGCGCCGCTCCCACCGCCAATGCGGGCACGAGGCAGACGCCCAGCCCGGCCCGCACCATCGACAGCGCGGTCTCGAAGCTGCGCACCCGCGCCGCCATCCGGTTCTGCGGCAGCACCCCGGCATACCAGCTCTCGATCCGGCGGCTGTGCTGGGTGCCGAAGGCGATCTGGATCGAGGCATTCAGCACCGTCCGCCCCTCGGGTGGCAGGTCCTCCAGCCGCTCGATTCCATCGAGCACCAGCGCCTCGGGCACCGCCAGCACCATCGGGTCGTCGAGCATCGGGATCTGCAGGAAGCCGGTGCTCGCCTCGGAGATCGAATTCGCCGCCAGAAGCCCGATATCGGCACGGCGCGAATAGAGCATTTCCAGGATATCGGCCGGCGCGCCCTCCATCAGGTCGCAATCCATCTGGCCGAAGCCCGCCTCCAGCCGGGCCAGCGCCTCGGGCAGGATGGTGCGCAACAGCGACTCGATGCCTGCCAGCCGCAGCGGGTGGCGCTGGCCGCTGCCGAAGGCGGCAAGGCTGTCCTCCAGCTCCTGCATGCCGCGCAGCACATGCTCAGCCTTGCGCAGCATCAGCTTGCCCGCCTCGGTCAGCTCCATCCGGTTCGAGCGCCGCTCGAAGAGCGCGAGCCCCAGCCCCTGCTCGATGCCGATGATCTGCTGCGACAGCGAGGGCTGCGCGATGCCCAGAAGCTTCGCCGCCTCGGTCAGCGACTGCGCATGCGCCACCGCCCAGAAGGCCCGCAGTTTGCGCAGCGTGAGTTCCGGCCCCTCAGCCCCGGCGGGTCGCTGCAGGGCGCGCAGGCTGGTGGGATCGGCTTGCGGTGGGGCCTCGGCGGCTCTGGCGGGTTTCGGCATGGCATCCTCGCGCGGGTGGGGATGGCGCCAGCGTGACACCGCGCTGCGGGCCGGTCGCCTCCACCAAAAGAATGAGACGCGCAGTCTTGGGTTGCGGTTCCGCCCCCGCCCGTCGCAGCGTGATCGACAGCCACCAGATCGCCACGGCGGAAGCTGCCCCTGTTCCTCACCGCCGCCGGATTTTCCCCGGCCAAGGCCCGTCGTCCGGATGACGGGCTCTTGACAGTTCCGTGAGCCGGCGTCCTAACTTGGGCCGGCCCGTGGAATGCGTCATAGTGTCCCAGCAGGAGCCGCTGAAAACATCGACAGGGGGTTACCTATGTTCATCCGAGCGCGCCTGATGGCGACCGCGGCGATTGCCGCGCTGACGCTGACCGCAACCGGGCCGCTGCTTGCGGCGACACCGGACGACACGATCATCCAGGCCTATACGCTGGATGACATCATCTCGCTCGATCCGGCGGAAGTGTTTGAATTCACGGCCTCCGAGATCATCGGCAACAGCTACGAACCGCTGATCGGCTACGAGCTCGACGACGTGTCGAAGATCTTCGGCGTGGTCGCGGAAAGCTGGGAGCTGTCCGAGGACGGCATGACCATGTCGTTCAAGATCCGCGAAGGCAAGAAATTCGCCAGCGGCAACGACCTGACCGCCGAAGACGTGGTCTTCAGCCTCGTGCGCGGCGTGAAGCTGGACAAGTCGCCCGCCTTCATCCTCGGCCAGTTCGGCCTGACCGCCGAGAACGTCGACGAGAAGATCAAGCAGACCGGCGACTACAG
>NZ_PZKG01000186.1 GCF_003034985.1 Cereibacter changlensis JA139 | reverse complement strand
ATGGTCTGTGGAACAGCAGGTCCGCCTCGACATTGGCCAACAGATCACCCGCCTCCCAGCAGCGCTCCATCCGGTCGGTCGTGACGCGGAGCTGGTCCAGCGCCTCGCCCGAGATCGAGCCGCTGGCATGGGCCGCGATCTCGGATTCCAGCATCAGCCGGGTCTGGAACACGTCCTGCACCGCGTAGCTGTCGGCGTAGCGCCATTTCAGCCGTTCCGACCCCGAGGCCTTGCGCGCCGTGACGAAGGTGCCGCGGCCGGGTTCGGTCTTGATCAGCCCCAGCGTTTCGAGCGTCAGCAGGGCCTCGCGCAACGAGGCGCGGCTGACGCTGAACCGCTCCGACAGGACGCGCTGCGACGGGATCTGGTCGCCGGGCTGCAACTCGCCGTCGAGGATCATCGCCTGGATGCGTCGCGCCACCACCTGCGGCAGCGGGGTCCAGCCTGTCGCCGGGAAATCCATCTCCGAAGTCATCCGCCTGTCGGCTCCTGCCTGTTTTGGCGGCGTTACCCGGGACCGGGCGCCGCAGCCGTCTGTTTGATCCAGTTAACGTCTTGCGTTGCAAAACGCATCATGCTTGGCTGGCCTGACCGGTCAGACCAGTTGGACCGTAACAAGAGAACAACGACAGGGAAAGGACAAGAAATGTTCAGGAAGACATTGCTTCAGGCCGCGGCGGTCTCGCTCGCGCTCGGCGTCGCCGGCATGGCCTCGGCCCAGGGGCTGACGGTCGGTGCCAATGTGGGCAACGTGCCTTGGGAATTCCAGGACGAGTCTGGGGCCATCGTCGGCTTCGAGGTCGATCTGGCGACCGAGGTCGGCAAGCGGCTCGGGCGCGAGGTGACGATCGAGAACATCCCGTTCAACGGCCTGTTCTCGGCGGTGCAGTCCGGGCGGATCGACATGGCGATGTCGTCCATCACCATCACCGAGAAGCGTCTGGCCGAGGTGAGCTTTGCCCAGCCCTATTACGACAGCGACCAGTCGCTGACCGTGACGGCGGCGAGCGGGCTGAAGGGGCTGGCGGATCTGAAGGACAAGGTGATCGGCGTCGATACCGGCTCCACCGGCGACATGTGGGCGACCGAGCATCAGGCCGAATACGGTTTTGGCGAGATCCGCCGCTTCGAGGGGCTGGCCCCGGCGATGCTCGACCTCGGCAATGGCCGGATCGACGGCTACATCAGCGACATCCCGGCGCTGCAATACTACGCCAAGGACAAACCGCAGTTCGCCGTGGTCGAGCGTATCCCGACCGGCGAGCAGTATTCGATGATGTTCGCCAAGGACGCGGCTCTGGCCGGCGAAGTCAGCGAGGTGCTGAGCGCGCTGAAGACCGAGGGCTTCGTGCAGGCGACCCACGAGAAATGGTTCGGCGCGGCGCCCGAAGCCAGCACCTCCACCGCGACGGTCATGGAGATGCCCGCGCTGAAGTGACGACGCTCCGGCGGCGGCGCCCCCGCCGCCGGTTTCCCGACGTCTGGCCGAAGCGACGGCGATGAAAGCAGTCCATGGAAATCTTTGATACCTTCTTCAACCTGCCGGTGTTGATCCGCACCTTTCCGCTGCTCCTTTCCGGGCTGTGGATCACGCTGCAGATCGGCGTCGTCAGCATCCTTGCCGGGCTGGTGGCGGGGCTCGGGCTGGCGCTGGTCCGGCTCTATGCCGCGGGCTGGCTGCGGTTTCTCGCCCGGCTCTACATCGACGTGATGCGCTCCATCCCGCTTCTGGTGCTGCTGATCATCATCTATTACGCGCTGCCCTTCGTTGGCATCCGGCTCTCGCCCTTCCTGTCGGCGGTCGCGGCGCTGTCGCTGGTCTCCGCCGCCTACACCGCCGAGATCTTCCGCGCCGGGATCGAGGCGATCCCGCGCGGCCAGTTCGAGGCCTCCGAGGCGCTGGGGCTCGGGGTGCGGCACAAGATGGTCGACGTGATCCTGCCGCAGGCGATCCGCATCGTCATCCCGCCGCTGACCAACAACTGCATCAACGTGATGAAGGACACGGCGCTCGCCTCGGTCGTGGCCATGCCCGACCTGTTGAAGCAGGCAACGCAGGCGCAGGCGCTTTCGGCCAACCCGAGCCCGCTGATCGGCGCGGCACTCATCTATCTGGCCATCCTCTGGCCGCTGGTCGCCGCCGTCTCGCGGCTGGAACGCCGCTACGGGAAGGATCGCTAGATGCCGGGCTACATCCATATCCGCAATCTGAAGAAAAGCTTCGGCAGCTTCACCGCTCTGCACGGGATCGACCTCGACATCGCCGAGGGCGAGGTGGTCTGCGTTATCGGACCCTCCGGCTCGGGCAAGTCCACCCTGATCCGCTGCATCAACCTGCTGGAGGATTACGCCGCCGACAGCACGATCACCGTCGGCGGCACCCCGGTGCAGCGCGGTCGCGCGCTGGAGAAGGTGCGCGCCGATGTCGGCATGGTGTTCCAGTCCTTCAACCTGTTCCCGCACCTCACCGTGCTGCGCAACGTGATGCTGGCGCCGATGCGGGTCCGGCATCTGCCCGAGGCCGAGGCCGAGCAGCGGGCGCGCGAACTTTTGCGGCGCGTCGGCATCGGCGAGCAGGCCGACAAGTTTCCCGGCAAGCTGTCGGGCGGCCAGCAGCAGCGCGTCGCCATCGCCCGGGCGCTGGCGATGGAGCCGAAGGTGATGCTCTTCGACGAGCCGACCTCGGCGCTCGACCCCGAGATGGTGGGCGAGGTGCTGGACGTGATGAAATCCTTGGCCGGCACCGGCGTCACCATGTTGGTGGTGACGCATGAGATGGGCTTCGCCCGTCAGGTCGCCGACCGGGTGATCTTCATGGACGGCGGGCGGATCGTCGAATCCGGCACGCCCGCGCAGATCTTCGACACCCCGCAGGAAGAGCGGACCCGCAATTTCCTTGGCGCCGTGCTGAACCACTGAGCGCCCCCTTTCGGAGACGATGATGACCCTCGACCTCACCCATGTCCGTTCCCAGTTTCCCGGCCTGTCGCGCGGCTGGACCCTGTTCGACAACGCCGGCGGCTCGCAGATCCTGAAGGGCGCGGTCGAGCGGATGACCGAGTTCCTCTACCAGAAGAACGTGCAGATCGGCGGCAGCTACGAGGTGTCGCTGGCAGCGGCCGAGGCGCTACGTGAGGCGCGGGTGGCCGCAGCCACCATCATGAACGCCGCCCGGCCCGAGGAGATCGTCTTCGGCCCCTCGACGACCGTGCTGATCCAGAACCTCGCCCGCGCCATGCGCTCGCAGTTTTCAGAAGGAGACGAGGTCATCGTCACCGTGGCCGATCACGAATCGAACATCGGCCCGTGGATGAGCCTGCGAGAGTTCGGGGTGACGGTGAAGATCTGGCCGATCAACCGGGAGACGCTGATGCTGGATCTCGCGGATCTCGAGCCGCTGATGACCGACCGTACGCGGCTGGTGGCGGTGACGCATGTCTCCAACATCCTCGGTCAGGTGAACCCGGTGGCCGACATCGCCCGCTTCGTGCACGAGCGCGGCGCGCTGATCTGCGTCGATGCGGTGGCCTATGCGCCGCACCGGGCGATCGACGTGCAGGCCTGGGACGTGGATTACTACGTCTTCAGCCTCTACAAGACTTACGGCCCACATTACGCTGTGATGTATGGGAAATTCGAGAATCTGCTGGAGCTCGACACCCTCTATCACTACTTCTACGGCAAGGACAAAACCCCAGGCAAGCTGGAGCCCGGCAACCCCTCCTACGAATGCGCCTATTCGACGCTGGCGATCCGCGACTATCTCGCCGGGCTGGGCGGCGCCTCGGGCGAGGCGCGGGCGCGCCTGGAGACCGGCTTTGCCGCCATCACCGCGCAGGAGGATGCGCTGGTGGCGCGGTTGCTCTCCTACCTCACCTCGCGCAACGACTGCCGCGTGTTCGGGGCGACGCGCAACGAGGGTTCGCGGCGCATCCCGACCGTGGCCTTCCGCTTCGACGGGCACGACTCCGGCGCGCTGGCCAAGGCGATGGACGCCCACAAGATCGCAATCCGGCACGGCGATTTCCACTCCCGCCGTCTGGTGGAGGATCTGGGCGAGACCGGGGCCGGCGGCCTGCTCCGCGTCTCTATGGTGCATTACAACACGCTGGAGGAAGTCGACCGCCTGTGCGCCGCCTTCGACCAGATCCTGCGGAAAGCGGCCTGATGTTCGATATTGGCATAAGAAACGGCAGGATCGGCACCGCATCGGACGTCACCATGTGCGATATCGGCATAGCCGATGGCCGCATCGCCATGCTCGGCGAAGCCCTTCCGCCGGGACGGGAGGAGATCGATGCCACCGGGCTCTATGTCCTGCCGGGCGGGATCGACAGCCACGTGCACCTGTCGCAGCCCTCGGGCGACGGGATCGTGATGGCCGACGATTTCGAAAGCGGCACGCTCTCGGCGCTGCATGGCGGCAACACCACGATCCTGCCGTTCTGCCTGCAGCAGAAGGGCAGCACCCTGCGCGAGGCGCTCACCGGCTATCACGCGCTGGCCGAGGGCAACTGCTACACCGATGTCAGCTTCCACCTGATCGTCACCGACCCCACACCCTCGGTGCTGGGGCAGGAGATCCCGGCGCTGGTGGAGGATGGCTATACCTCGCTCAAGGTCTTCATGACCTACGAGGGCCTGCGGCTGCGGGATGACGAGATCCTGTCGACGCTCGATGCCGCCAAGACCTCCGGCGCGCTGGTCATGGTGCATTGCGAGAACGAGGATGCGATCCGCTTCCTGATCGGCAAGCACGAGGAGGCGGGCAGGGTGGCGCCGCCCGCCCATGCCACAACCCGCCCCATCGCGGCGGAGCGCGAGGCGACGCATCGGGCGCTGTCCCTGGCAGAGATCGTCGATGTGCCGATCGTCATCGTGCATGTCTCGAACCGCGAGGCAATGGAGGAGATCGCCCGCGCCAGACAGCGCGGCGCCAAGGTCGTGGGCGAGACCTGTCCGCAATACCTGATGCTGACCGCCGACGATCTGGACCGCGAGGGCTGGGAGGGCGCGAAATTCGTCTGCTCGCCGCCGCCGCGCGACAAGGCCAGCCAGATCGCCTGCTGGGAGGGGCTGGAGCAGGGCATCTTCGACCTCTACTCCTCCGACCACTGCCCCTTCCGCTTCGACGACCCCGAGGGCAAGCTGAACAGTCGCGGCAAGACCAGTTTCCGCTGGATCCCGAACGGCATCCCCGGGGTGGAGACGCGGCTGCCGATCCTGTTCTCGGAAGGGGTGATGAAGGGCCGGATCGACCTGCCGCGCTTCGCCGCGCTGACCGCGACCAATCACGCCAAGCTCTACGGCCTCTACCCGCAGAAGGGCGTCATCGCCGTCGGCTCCGATGCCGATCTGGTCCTGTGGGACCCGACCGAGACGCGCCGCCTGACCAATGAGTATCTGCACCACGGCGCGGATTACACGCCCTACGAGGGGCTGGAGGTGACGGGTTGGCCGGTCACGGTGATCCTGAACGGGGTCGTGGCGGTGGATCAGGGCGCGCTGAAGCTGAAACGCGGCGCGGGCCGCTACCTGCCGCGGCGGCGCAGCGCGCTGGTCGGGGCGCGGCCGGACGGCGGGCTCTGACGGGCTGCGGGGCCGGAAAGCGGGCGAAAGGCCCGCCGTGCTAAACCCCGGATTGCACCTTTCGGCGCTTCCGGAGCCCTGCGGCCCGGTTTTCGGCGGGACTTCGCCTATTTCCGGCCTCTCGCGGCAAGAGCGTTGAAGCTCAGGGCCATGGCCCCCACAGTCCGCCCGTAGCGTATTTGTCTCCAGCATTCCATCAGACCCATTGCCTCCGTGCCCGCTCGCGGCCACGGCCCCAACCGCGCAGCCTTTCACTCCGGCGCGATCATGATCGAGACGCGGCTGTCCCGGCCATCAGGGGCCCCCGCGCCCGATCGGCCCTGCGCGCGCGGGGCGTACCGAGGAACGACCTGCATGACCCCTCCCGCCGAACCCCGCCGCAGCCAGCGCATCGTCGGGATCGACGTTTGCCGCTCCATCGCGATCCTCTTGGCGATGCTGAGCCACACGCTGATCGAGTTCGGGGTCTTCCACTTCGTCGGCGACGCCGCGACCGTGCCGCGCTTCCTGATCCAGATGGCCCCCGTCACCTTCATCTGCCTGTTCGGCGCCATGCTGGAGATCGTCTACAAGCCGCGGGTCGAGGGGCCGCGCCGGGCCTCGGCGCTGCGTCAGCTCTATATCCGCGCAGTGCAATGCTACCTGCTCTACTGCCTGACCATCGTCGTCATGGTGCTGGTCGGCGACATCTCGGTCGGCTACGCGCTACGCTGCATCCTGATGCT
>NZ_PZKG01000185.1 GCF_003034985.1 Cereibacter changlensis JA139 | reverse complement strand
ATCGCCGACGTGGTGCATGCGCTCTACCGCTACACCGGCTCCGGCACGTGCTGACCGAACAGCCGGCGAGCTTCTCCGGCGACTACCAGAAGGTCTCCTTGGTCTTCGCCGGCAAGACCGACGCCGCCGCCGTGGCGGTGGCCGAGGGCGAGATCCTCGCCGTCTGGGGCATCTGGACGGGCGGGCAGGGCGAAGCGGTCTATACCTACCGGCTGTTCCTGCGCAGCGGCGCCGCGACCGGCGTCGCCCCGAACGCGGTGAACTGGGACGCGCCCGAGGGCTTTGCCGAAGTCACCGGCATCCGCAGCTTCGCCAACGACCCGGCCTCGGTCAGCCTCTCGGCGGGCGACCTGATCGCCGACCTGACCGCCGTGGTCCGGGTCTCGGCTCAGCCCTTCGACGACGTGAACCTGCGCGCCCTGACAGACGGCGCCACGGTGACGGTGACGCTCGCGGCCGAGGGCCGGATCGGCATCGGCCATGACGGCGACCGGCTTGACGTGCGCGGGGCCAATGCCGGCTCGACGCTGCAGATCGTCACCACCGGCTCGCTCTACGACATCGCTGCCGGCTCCGCCGCGGCGACCGCGACCGGCTGGCTCAGCCTGGTGGCCGATGGCGGCATCGGCAGCAGCGACAGCCCCTTCCGCGTCGCCCTCGGCGGCGCCACCAGCCTGATCCTGCAATCGGGCGGCGACGCCCATGTGGCCCAGACCGGCAGCGCCACCCTCACCGTCGAGAAGGCGCTCGCGGGCGGCAACCTGTCGATCTCCAGCGGGCAGGACATGGTCATCGGCGGCCTCACCGCCGCCGGCACGGTCACCCTGACCGCTGGCGGCGACCTCACCGACCAGTTCGCCGATGACGCCGACGCGGCGGTGAACATCGACGCCGGGGCGCTGGTGCTCGACATCGGCGGCGATGTCGGCGCGGCGGGCAACGCCATCGAGATCGACCTCACCGGCGGGATCTCCGGCCGGGTCGGCGGCGACCTGACCCTCGTCGACTTCGGCCTGTTCGATCTGGGCGGCGACCTCGCGGTGACCGGAAACGCCAGCATCGAGGCGCGCAACTCGATCTTCGGGGCCGGGGGCGCGACGCTCTCCGCCGCCGATCTGGTGCTGACCAGCCTTTCGGGCGACATCGGCAGAGCCGCGCAGTCGCTCGACATCCTGACCAGCGGCAAGCTGATCGCCCAGGCGGTGACCCGGGTGTTCCTGAGCAGCGAAGGCGGGGCGGAAATCGACCGGATCACCGCCGCCACCACGGTGGTTCTGGGCTTCGCCGGCGCGCTGCGCGACGGGCGCAGCGCCGGGGACCGCACGGCGGCCCGGGCCAACATCACCACGACCGATCTGCGGGTGACCTCCGGCGATTTTGGCGCCGCCGATGCGGCGCTGGCCACCGATGTGGAGACGCTGGGCTTCGACGTGACCGGCGGGCTCTGGCTCGCCGAGGCCGACGCGCTGCAGCTGACGGTGGCCTCGACGGCGACCGGCTCGGCGCGGATCGTCACCGGCGGCGACCTCACGCTGACGCAGGCGCTTTCCGTGACCACGGGCGGCGCCGGCGAGCGGCTGAGCCTGCACTCCGGTGGCGCACTCGCGCTCTCGGCAGACGTCTCGCTGGCCGCTGGCGACCTGTCGCTGGAAGCCGCCGGCGCGGTCACCCTCACCGGCGCGACCATCGCCAGCCGCTCCGGCGCCCTGAGCCTCGACGCCGCAAGCCTGACGGTAACCGGCCCGGGCGCCGCCCTCACCGCCTCCGACACAGCGACCCTGACCACCGCGACCACGGTCAGCTTCGGCTCCGACACCGCGCTGACGGCAGGAAGCATCGCCATCGATACCACGACGCTCACCGTCACCGAGGCGGGCCTTTCCGCCACCACCGGTGGCCTCGGCATCACTGCGGATACCGTCCTCGTCACTGGCTCGGGAGCCGCACTCTCTGCCCTCGGGACAGCCTCGATCACCGCGGAAACGTCGGTGGAGTTCACCGAAGACACGTCGCTGACCGCTGCCAGCATCGAGATCGACACTACCGACCTGACCGTGACGGTCGCCGACCTCTCCGCCACCTCGGGCGATTTCGCCATCACGACGGATACCGTGCTCGTCACCGGCTCGGGCGCCAGCCTCGCGGCTTCCGGCGCCGCGTCGATCACCGCCGACACCTCGGTGGCCTTCACCGAAGACACGTCGCTGACCGCTGCCAGCATCGCGATCGACACCCTCGCCCTGACCGTGACGGTCGCCGACCTCTCCGCCACCTCGGGCGCATTCGCCATCACGGCGGATACCGTGCTCGTCACCGGCCCGGGCGCCAAGCTCTCGGCTTCCGGCGCCGCGTCGATTACGGCGGAGACCTCGGTGACCTTCACCGAAGGCACCTCCCTGACCGCTGCCCGCATCACCATCGACACCACGGCGCTCACCGTCACCAAGGCCGACCTCTCCGCCACCTCGGGCGCATTCACCATCACCGCCGATACCGTCCTCGTCACCGGCTCGGGCTCCAGCCTCTCGGCCTCAGGTGCGGCGAGCATCACCGCCGAAACCTCGGCGCAATTCACCGACGGCGCCTCGCTTACAGCCGCCCACGTCGCCATCGACACCTCGGCGCTCACCGTCACCAAGGCCGAGCTCCAGGCCCTCTCCGGCGGCTTTGCCGTCAGGGCGCGGAGCCTCGATCTCACCGGGGTGGGCGCGCGGATGGCCGCTTCGGGGGCGATGACGCTGGATCTCGCCGACAGCGCGCTCTTCGGGCTCGGCGCCACCACCCGGGCGCAGAGCCTGGCGATCACCCTCGACACCGCGCTCTTCGCCGGCGATCTCGCGGGCGGCGTGCTCACCCTCGACGGGCGCTGGATCTCGGACAGCCACATCAGCCTGCAGAGCGGCGGCGAGGCCGACGTGATCCGGCTGACGCCGGAGGAGATCACCGGCGACGTCGCCGTGAGGCTCGGGCGGCGGCGAGGATCTCTTCGTGCTCACCGCGCTGAACGACCGGCCGGCGAGCGTGGGCTTACCTCGTGGACGGCCAGGGCGGGGCCGACGAGTTCATCGTCAACCGCGGCGCGGCGCCGGTCTCGTATCTCCTGACCTTCGCCGACAGCGGCGCGGCGGGCGATGGGGCCGACATCCTGACCCTGAACCTGCGCGACGGCGCGGATGACGAGGTGCTGGTGCGGCGCAACTTCGTGGCGCTGCTGAACAGCGACGCGGAGGGCGGCCTGACCCCGGCGGTCGAGCGCATCAACTACGACGCCTCGATCAACGGCCGGGTGATCGTCAACGGGCTGGCGGGCAACGACCGCTACTATGTCGACGACACCGCCACGCTCTTCACTCTCGACGGCGGCGCGGGCGACGACTTCTTCCAGATCGGCCAGATGTTCGGGGCCGACCGCGGCGCCGGACAGGTGGCGCCGGGCGACGAGATCGAGACGGTCGAGACCACCCAGGGCTTCCTGTCGCAGGGCAACGCGCTGCCGATGCTGGTCTATGGTGGCATCGGGGCCGACACCTTCCGGGTCTACTCGAACAAGGCCTATCTGCGGCTGATGGGCGAGGACGGCAACGACAACTTCGTGATCCGCGCCTTCCTGCTTAAAGGCTCCGATGCGGTCGCCGGCGGCGGCGCGGCCGATGCGCTCGGCGGCGGCGGCGACGACAGCTTCCTCTACAACATCAACGCCCCGGTCAACATCGACGGCGGCAACGGCATAGACACGGTGACCGTGCTCGGCACCGAGGGCGACGATTCCTTCCTGATCACCGATCAGGGCATCTACGGCGCCGGCCTGTCGATCAGCTTCGCCGGGGTCGAGGTCGCCGAGATCGACGGGATGGAGGGCGACGACCACTTCTACATCCTCTCCACCAACGAGAGCATCGCCACCCGGGTCATCGGCGGCCTCGGCTCCGATACCTTCTCGGTCGGCGGCGACGTGATGACCGACATCATCTCGGCCGGGTCCGGCGAGGCCACGGCGGGCACCGTGAACCACTCGGTCGCCTCCACCGATCCGGCCTATGCCGGGGCCTATGTGCCGCCGCTGCCGGTCTCGGTGGCGGACCCGGCCTCGTCGCTGCTCGAAGTCGACACAAGCGGGCTCGCGGTGCTGACCGAGGGCGGCGTCGGCGGCTATTACCGGGTGCGCCTGACCCAGGCGATCTCGGCGGCGGCCTATCTCACCGTCTCGGCGGCGCGCTCCTCGACCCAGGACCGCGAGAGCGAGGCTACCGGCTCGGCGCAGAGCGTGCTGGTCGGCGCGGCGCCCGGCGCAGGCGCCTCGGCCGTGGTGCTGGGCTTCGACGCCTCGAACTGGAACCAGTGGCAGACCGTCTATGTCACGGCCCCGCAGGATGTCGCGGCGGAGGGGACCCGCGACGTGGTCATCAGCCATTCCGTCACCGGCGGTGGCGAGGTGACCGCCTCGCGCGTGCTGCAGGATGTCGATGTCACCGTCTTCGACGACGACCTGGCCTATGCCGTGGTCGGCGGCAATGTCTCGCAGATCGTGCTGGCCGAGGGTCAGCCCGGGCAGGCGCTTAGCCTCTCGCTGTCGCGGCCGCCGGCGGCGGGCGAGACGGTGACGCTGACCGCCAAGGACCTCGGGCTCGACGTGACGCTCGACCGCGCGGTGCTGACCTTCGACGCGACCAACTGGAACCTGCCGCAGACGGTCATCGTGACCGCGGTGGATGACGCCGCCTATGAGAACGGCGAGCGCCATGTGCTCGCCTTCGGCGTCAGCTCCGATCTCGACGGCTCCGCCTTCAACCGCGCGCCGGACGTGACCGTGGTCGCCTCGGTGACCGACAACGACCGCGGCTCGGTGGTGGTGACGCAAAGCGACGGCGCGACCACCGTCCGCCCGGGCCAGAGCGACAGCTACACGCTGTCGCTGTCGAAACAGCCGACCGCCGCCGTCACCGTCTCGGTGGCGACCGACGGCCAGACCATCGCCGCCAGCAGCGACCCGCGCTTCGACGCCGCCACGCAGACCGTGACCTTCGGCCCCGAAGACTGGGACCAGCCGGTGGAGATCGTGCTCTCCTACGGCACGCTCACCCAGACACCGCAGCCGGTGCTGGCGCCGGGCCTGCAACCGCAGGAGCTTTCGGCGATCCGCGGCCCGCTGCAGATCTGGGGCGGCATCGGCGAGGGCGTCGACCGCAGCCTCACCGCCGGGGTGATGCTGCCGACCGAGACCGATGCGGCGCTGCCGACGGTCGTCGTCTCGGTGGACGAGACCAGGCAGACCGACCGGCTCGACATCTATGCCGCGGGCTCGGTCACCGATGACAGCGGCACCCTGACCGAGACCAACCTCTCCGGCTTCGGCATGGGCGCGGCTGGCCTCACGCTCAACATGGGCAGCGACCTCGACCCGACCTATGTCACCTATGCCGCCGGCATCTCCTATGCCGAGTTCGAGGTGGTGGAGCTGATGCTGGGCTCCGGCGACGACCGGCTCGACATCGCCTCGACCGCCAAGGGCGCGCTGACCGTGATCCATGGCGGCGGCGGCTCCGACACGATCCGCACCGTGGCCGACAGCTCCGGCCAGGCGCTGACCGGCGGCGCCGACCGGGCGCTGGTGGTCTTCGGCGACACCGCCCAGGACGGGATGCGCTACGACATGCGCGGCGTGACCGCGACCGGCAACGCCCGCGCCTTCGACAACCCGGGCGACGACCTGATCGACCTCACGCATGCCACAGGCTCGGTGGTGATCGACGGCGGCCGTGGCGACGACAGCCTGACCGGCTCCGACCACGGCGACCAGATCGCCGGCGGCTCCGGCGACGACCGGATCGACGCCCGCGACGGCGCCGACCATGTCTATGGCGACAACGGCTTCCGGGTCGACGCCTCGATCCGGCTCGACCTGCTGACCGGCCAGCTGATCACCGTGGTCTCCGCGCAGGACGTTACCGCCGCCGGCTTCGACGCCGGCACCGGCGACGCGCTGACCGCCGCCGGCAACGACACCATCCTCGGCACGGGCCTCGGCAAGACCGTGGTCGCCGATTACGGCGTCATCTTCCAGGCGGCAGGAGTGCAGCGCGCCTTCGACACCGGCTCGGTGCTCGAACTCCGCGCCCTGCGCGTGACCGAGGGCGGCTCCGACGTGATCACGCTCGGTTCCGGCGACGACCGGGTGCTCGCCGGCTCCGGCGACGACCGCATCGATACCGGCGAGGGCCGTGGCTTCGTGCTGGCCGACAGCGGCCTGATCCGTTTCGACGCTCAGGGCCGGGTGACGGAGATCACCGCCACCGACGATGGCTCCTACGGCGACGAC
>NZ_PZKG01000184.1 GCF_003034985.1 Cereibacter changlensis JA139 | reverse complement strand
ATCCCGGTCAGCACGGCGGGCGGCTATGTCCGGGCGCTGCCGCATGTGCAGACGGTGCTGCTGCCGCACCTCGGACATGTGCCGCAGGAAGAGGGCCCGGAACGGTCGCTGCGGCCGGTCCGGGCCTTCCTCGACGCCTGAACCCCAGCCGAGTCAGAGCGGCGGCTTGCCCTTCACGGCGCGGGCGATCATCGCGATGATGAAGAGCACGATGAAGACGACGAAGAGGATCTTGGCGATGCCGGCCGCGGTGCCGGCGATGCCGCCGAAGCCGAGGGCCGCGGCGATCAGCGCGATCACGAGGAAGGTCAATGCCCATCCAAGCATGGCAGGTCTCCTTGCTGACTGAGGGCGAACCCTCCGGTTTCTGCATTGAAAACGTGGGCTTGGCCCAAACGGTTCCCCAGGCTGCACCGGCGGAACCGCCGCGAAGCCGGCCGCGTTGACCCCCCGCATACTTCGGGCCGGAGGCCCGGGGGCGAGTGACTTTCATCAGGAGTGCAGAGAGTGGAGATGAACATGTTTCAATTGCGGGGCTTCGGCGGGCTGATCATCCTTGCGCTCGACATCTGGGCGCTGGTGTCGATTTTCGGCTCCTCGGTCTCGACCGGCAAGAAGGTGCTCTGGGCGCTGGTCGTCATCCTGCTGCCGGTGCTGGGCTTCATCCTCTGGTTCTTCATCGGCCCGCGCAGCGCCGCCCGCGGCAGGTGACCGCAGGAACCCGGAACGGGCCCCGGCGTTCTGAACGGAGTTTCCCAGAGAAGGACGAGTGACATGACTTCCTCCACCGATACCGCGACCGAGGCGCTGGAGACGCTGCACACCCGCAGCGTCGACGTGCTGGCCGGCTTCGAGACCATGGTCGAGAAGGCCGAGCCGGCGTTCCGCCCGATCGCCGAGCGTTTCCGCAGCCTGCACCAGCGCCAGATCGCCGAGATCGCCGCGATGCTGACCGCCGCCGGGCGGCAGCCCGATGCCGACGGCAGCTTCATGTCGACGGTGAACCGCGCGGTCGTCTCGGTGCGCGCCTTCGTCGACGAGATCGACGCCGACGTGCTGGGCCAGGTGCAGAGCGGTGAGCAGCATGTGCTGGACGCCTATGCCGATGCGCTGGACCGGCCGCAGACCCCGGCGAACGCCGCCCGGCTGGCCGAGATGCGGCAGGAGCTGGCGGTGCTGCTGGCCGAGACCCAGGCGAGCGCGCCGCTGTCCTGAGCGACGGATTCACGTGAAACCAGACGGCGGCCGGGGCGACCCGGTCGCCGTTCTGCTGTCAGCTCTCCGCCTCGGCGGTGGCGGTGGCGTTGCGCGCCTCGGCATCGGACAGCGGGCGCACGTCGAAGGTGACGCTCAGGCTGTGGATGTCGTCGGTGTCGGTCACCTCGACATGGCCGCCGATCTGCTGGGCGAAGCCCGACAGCAGCTGCGCCCCGAGCCCGGTGCCGTGGTCGATGGTCTCGGCCGCCTGCTGCCGCGTGCCGACGGTGTTCGTCACCTCGAGCACGGCGGCGACCTCACCTTGGCGGCGCAGCGACACGTCGAGCCGCGGCAGCTGGCCCTCGGCTGCGCCGGCATATTTCATCGCGTTGGTCAGCGCCTCGGTCAGCAGCAGCGACAGCGGCACCGCCTGGTCCGGGGTCAGCCGCAGGTCGCCGAATTCGGTATGCACTTCGATCCGCCGGCCCGGGCCGGTGGCGAGGTTCACCACCTGGCGCACGATGTCTGAGAGCAGCTCGTCGGTGCGGATGTCGGTCAGGCCGCTGGTCTGGTAGAGCCCGCGGTGGATGGTGGCGAGGCTCATCACCCGGTCCTGCAGGCCCTTCATCAGCCCCTTGGCCTCGGGGGTGCGTGCCTGGCGCATCTGCATGTTCATGATCGAGGCGATCAGCTGCAGGTTGTTCTTCACGCGGTGATGCACCTCGCGCAGCAGGACTTCCTTCTGATGGACCATGTCCTCCAGCTCGGCCTCGTCATGCAGGATGGTGTCGGTCATGCGGTCGAAGGCCTCGGCCAGCTGGCGGATCTCCAACGGGGCGGCGCCGAAATCATGCTTGTCCACCGAGCGCGAGCCGCTGGAGAAGGCGGTGATCGCGCTGCGCAGGCTGCGGATATGCCGCGTCATCAGCCGCTCGGAGGCGAGCCAGGCCACCATCAGGCAGGCGATCCACATCAGCGCCGGCAGCAGGCTGGCGGGCGCGCCATGCGTCGCCCAGTTGCTGGCGCTCTTGTCCCAGGAGCCGAGCGCATAGAGCGTGCCGGGGATGATCGGCACCACCGAGAACACCCGCTCCAGACCGGCGCTGGTCGCGGCGGTGAAGGCCAGGTCGCTCTCGCCGGCCAGCGCCTTCAGCGCGCGGTCCTTCGGCAGGATGTCCTCGACATGCTCGAGACCCACCGACGAGGTCAGGACCTTGCCGTCCCGGTTGAAGGTCATCAGCACCGGCGGCGTGAGGCCCGAGATGACGTTGCCGCTGGCGAAGAGCGCGTCATGCGGCAGCGAGATCACCACGATCCCCAAGAGGTTGCCGAGACCGTCCAGCACCGGATGGCTGACGACGACGACCGAGGTCTTCGACACCGGGCCATAGAGGCTCATCTGCAGCGTGGGCTGCATCGCCTCCAGCGCGGTCGTCACCAGCTCGCTGTTGGAGAAGGTGAAGGGCTCGGCGGAGGAGCAGGTCATCATCCCGTCGGCGCGGATGTAGCCGACCACCGAATAGGCCTGGGAGTCGCGCTGCACCGCGGCCATCACATCCTCGCAGGCCTCTGCCTCGGCGTCGTCGAGTAGCGGGATGATGACCTGCGACAGCGCCGCGGCGGAGCCCTGGGCGCGCTGGATCAGCCGCACCTCGTGTTCGGCGGCGCGCATCGTCTCGCCGGTGAGCGCGGCTTCGGACCGCGCCGCGGCCTCGCGCATCACCGCGGCGGACTGCACGATGGAGATCACCCCGAGCGGCAGCAGGGCCACAGCCAAGAGGAAGGCAAAACGGAAGCCGATCCTGTCAGCAAAGCGGCCGTGCCGCCCGAGGCGAAAGTTCATGCGGGAGTCATCCCCGATCGCGACATGACCGCGAGCGTCTGACCATCGACCCCGGAGAACATTTCCTCGCCCTTTTCCAGATGCAGCAGTTCGGCCAGACGCGCCCGCGCCCGGTTCGCCCGGCTCTTCACGGTGCCGACGGCGACCCCCATCATGACCGCCGCATCCTCATACGCAAATCCCGACGCGCCGACCAATATCAGAACTTCACGATGTTCGGGCGACAACTGGTCGAAGGCCGCGCTGAAATCGGTGAAGGCCATGCGCCCGTCATGCGCAGGCTTCACGAACAGCGACGCGGCGTGAACGCCTTCCGGGTCCGGCACCTCGCGGCGATGCTTGCGCTTGTCGGAGTAGAAGGTGTTGCGCAGGATGGTGAACAGCCAGGCCCGGAGGTTGGTGCCCTCGGTGAACTTGTCGAAATTCGTCCAGGCCTTCACGATGGTGTCCTGCACCAAGTCATCGGCCACGGCGACGTTGCGCGTCAGGCTGATGGCGAAGGCGCGCAGCGCGGGAAGGTGTTCCGGCAGTTCGTCCCGAGGGTCGCGCGTGGCCTGCGGCTGGCTTTGCGGAGCGCTCACTTCTTCTCTTCCTTCTGTCGCAGCTGCTCCAGAAGTTGCGTGAACCTGTCGGGGAGCTCCTGTACCAGAGCCTCTTCGTAAACCCGTTTCAGATTCTCGTCGATCTGATGCTGCATCCCCGACTTGTCCCGCTTTGCCATTTAATCCGTCACGCCCTTCACGAAAGTTGTTATAACCCCGGGAACCGAACGTGCCCGGAAGCGTTCGGTTCCCGAGAATGTGACGCACAAGGGAATTTGTACATGACGTCCGACGCGAAACCCGACCTTGCCAGCCTGATCGGGACCAACCTTCCCTATCTGCGCCGTTATGCCCGTGCTCTGACCGGAAACCAGGAAACCGGTGATCGTTTTGCCGCTGCCACCCTTGAAGCGATCCTGGAAGATACGGCGATTTTCGACGCTGTCGAGAGCCCGAAGGTCGCTTTGTTCCATGCCTTCCATCTGGTCTGGGCCAGCGCCGGCGCTCCGCTGGGCGATCCGGACAGCCGGCTGTCGCAGCGGGCGCAGGACCATATGGCGCATTTGACCCCCAACACCCGCGAGGCGCTGCTGCTGCACGCCATCGAGGGTTTCCACCATGACGAGATCGCCGCGATCATGCAGATCGACGCGGAAGAGGCCGGCGAACTGGTCGACATCGCGCAGCGCGAGATGGCAAATTCGGTCGCGGGCCGGATCATGGTCATCGAGGACGAGGCGATCATCGCCATGGATATCGTCGCCATCGTGCGCGAGATGGGTCATGGCGTGACCGGCATCGCCCGCACCCGTACCGAGGCCGTCGCCCTCGCCAGCAAGGAACGGCCGGACCTGATCCTCGCCGACATCCAGCTGGCCGACAACTCGTCGGGCATCGACGCGGTGAACGACATCCTCAAGCAGTTCGACGACACGCCGGTGATCTTCGTCACCGCCTTCCCCGAGCGGCTGCTGACCGGCAAGCGGCCGGAACCGGCCTTCCTGATCACCAAGCCCTATTCCGAGGATCAGGTGCGCTCGGCCGTCAGCCAGGCGATGTTCTTCTCCTCGACCGAGACGCTGAACGCCTGAGGCGCTCCGCGCGGCGGAAGGCCCCGGTTCATCACCGGGGGCCTCTTCATGCAAGGGGAAGGTGGGCTCAGGCGGAGGCGCTGGCCCGTTGCAGCAGGCTCAGCACCGCGTCGGTGGTGAAGGGCCGCTGCAGCACCCACCAATCACCGGTGGCGCCGGTCTCCTCGGCTTCGTCGCTGATCAGCACCAGCCGCCCGCCGCGCCGCAGCACGGCCTGAGCCAGCGGATCTTCCGCCACCCTGGAGGGACCGATGCCGAGAAAGGCCAGCCAGACCCGCTCGACCCCCTCCGTCAGCGCGATGCTGCGCGGGTCGGTCACCAAAATCACTTGGGCAGCCGGATCGAACTCGGCGACGATCTGGGCGATGTCCTGTGCGACGACGAAATGCTTCAACGCAATAAGGCAAGTCGGGCTGACCTCTGCGGTCGGGGCCATGGGCGTTCTCCTGAAATCGGAGCAGAGACTTGCTGCATCGCCGCATGGCGCGCATTAAACTGTGACATAGCAAACGAAAGTAAGTTCACGATGCGTACACCCTGCACCCAGTGTCCGCTGCGCAAGCTGCCGATGTTCAGCGGCTTCACCGAGGACGAGCTGGCCTTCATGAACCGCTTCAAGGTGGCCGAGCGCCATGTGGAGCGCGGAGCCACCGTGCTGAAGGAGGGCGAGAGCTCGTCCGAGCTCTACACCGTGCTGAGCGGCCAGGGCATCCGCTACATGACGCTGGAGAACGGCCGGCGGCAGGTGATCAACTTCCTGTTTCCCGGCGATCTGGCCGGCCTGCAAGGCGGACTGACCGGCGAGATGAGCCATTCGGTGGAGGCCTCCTCGCCGATGGTGCTCTGCGTCTTCGACCGCGCCCGGCTGTGGGAGCTGTTCCGCAACCAGCCGGAGCGGTCCTATGACCTGACCTGGATCTCGGCGGTGCAGGAGCATTTCCTCGGCGAGACCATCGCCAGCCTCGGCCAGCGCGACGCGCTGCAGCGGGTCGCCTGGGCGCTGCTCCGGATGCACGAACGGCTCTCGGCGCTGGGGCTCCTGGAGGCCGGTTCGGTGCCGCTGCCCTTCCGCCAGCAGGATCTTGCGGATGCGCTGGGGCTGTCTCTGGTGCATACCAACAAGACCATCGGCAAGCTGCGCGACGCCGGATTCGCCAACTGGGCGGAGGGTCGGCTCACGGTGACGGACCGGCGTCAGCTGGCCAAGCTGGCCCTTGTCGATCTGGAGCGGGTCGAGGTTCGCCCCCTCATGTAATCGCTTGAAAAACAGGGAACCGGCGCGGCCCGAGCCGCGTTCTTAGGATGTCGGACGATCTGGCGAAGCGCCGGGTGGGTCCCTCCCAAATGTCTGGAGATTTACAATGTTTCGCAAGGCTATTGCTCCCGCCCTTCTGGGCGCTCTTCTCGCGGTGCCTGCCTTCGCGCAGGACGTGCCGATGGTGAGGTCCATCGACGTGGAAACCTCGCTGAGCGATCTCAACAACGCCGAGGCCGCCGCCTACTGGCAGACCCTCGACGCCGATCTCGAGGCCGGCATCGCGGCGCAGCTGATCGGCCGTCTGGGCGACGAGGGCATGGACATCAAGATCGACATGTCCGAGGTCGAGCTGGCCAACTACTTCGAGGCCGCTGTCGGCAGCGCC
>NZ_PZKG01000183.1 GCF_003034985.1 Cereibacter changlensis JA139 | reverse complement strand
CGAGTTCCGGTTCCGGCTTGCGAGGAAGGCAGGGGCGTGGCCCAGCCGTCGGACCCGTCTGCGGTCAAACGAACCGGAAGCCGCCCGGTTCCGCGCCGGCCTCAGCCCTTGCGCCGCGGCGGGGGGCGGCCGCCGGCGCGGGGTGGGGCGACGGCGGGCTGGGCGCTTTCGTCGATCAGCTTGCGCCAGCGGGCGACCCGCCCCGCGTCGAGCCGCCCCTCCGCCACCGCCTCCAGCACGGCGCAGCCCGGCTCGTGGTGATGGGTGCAGTTGCGGAAGCGGCAGAGCGGCGCGAGTTCGGTGATCTCGGCGAAGAGCGTGCCGATGCCGAAGGCGGCGTCATTCACCTGCAGGGTGCGCATGCCGGGCGTGTCGATCACCCAGCCGCCGCCGGCGATCGGGTGCAGCGAGCGCGCCGTGGTGGTGTGCCGCCCCTTGGCGTCATCCTCGCGGATCGCCCCGGTCAGCTGTGGCGTCTCCTGCGCCTCGCCGGCCAGCGTGTTCAGCAGCGTCGATTTGCCCACGCCGGACGATCCCACCAGCGCCACCGTCCGGCCCGGCCCGCACCAGCGTGCCAGCGCCTCGGCCGCCGTCGGGCTCTTGGCATCCAGCGCCACCGCCGACAGGTCGCGCTGAAGCGCCTTGGCCTCGGCGATATAGGCGTCGGCGTCGGCCACGGTGTCGGCCTTGGTCAGCACGATCACCGGCTCGGCCCCGGATTCATTTGCCAAGGCCAGATAGCGCTCCAGCCGCGCCGGGTTGAAGTCGTCGTTGCAGGAGGTGACGATGAACAGCGTGTCGATGTTGGCCGCGATCAGCTGGGTCGCGGCGTTGCCCGCGGTGTGGCGCTCCAGCAGGGTCTGGCGGTCGAGCCGGCGGTGCAAGAGCAGCGTGTCGGGCTGCACCAGCACCCAGTCGCCCACCGCGTAATCGGTGGTCCGCGCCCCCACCGGCAGCCAGAGCCGCACGCTGCCGCTCTCGGCCTGCGCCGTCAGCCGCGAGCGGTGCACCGAGAGGATGCGCATCGGCGCGAGGCCCGCCTCCTCCTCGCCGCATTGCTCCGCGAAGAACGCGGTCCAGCCCCGCTCCGCCAGCGACAGGGTCATGCCGGGCACGGGCTGCGGCGGCGGGATGTCCGGGTGTCGTCTGGCATGGGGTCTCCGAGAACTGCGGCGCGCTCCTCTTGGGGTATCACCGCAGCCCTGCCGGTTCAATCGCGGCCTCCCTGCGGCGGCGTGGCCACGCCGGGCCCCGGCGAAGCGCCGCGCAGGGGGTTTGGCTTGCAGCCGGCGGCGATGACCCGGATCATGCGGCGATGGTCGGCGGCTGGCCGGGCGGCAGGAAGGAGAGACCGGCATGGCGGAGGCGGGCATCGCGCAGATGGTGGGGCCGGTGATCGTGCTGCTCGGCTCGGCCGTGGTCGCCGTGCCGCTGTTCCGCAGGCTGGGGCTCGGCTCGGTGCTGGGCTATTTCGCCGGCGGGCTGCTGGTCGGACCCTCGGTGCTGGGCATCTTCACCGAGCCCTCGACCATCCTGCACATCTCCGAACTTGGCGTGGTGATGTTCCTCTTCCTCATCGGGGTGGAGATGCGGCCGCGCAAGCTCTGGGGCATGCGCGGGCAGATCTTCGGCCTCGGCCTCGGTCAGGTGCTGCTCTGCATGGCGCTGCTGACCGGTGCCGGCCTGCTGCTGGGGCTCGACCCGGTCACCGCTTTCATCGCCGGCGCCGGTTTCGTGCTCTCCTCCACCGCGGTCATCATGTCGGTGCTGCAGGAGCGGGGCGACATCGCCTCGGCGCAGGGGCAGCAGGCGGTGTCGATCCTGCTGCTGGAGGACCTGATGATCGTGCCGCTATTGGCGGTGGTGGCCTTCCTCGGGGCCAGCGGCGAGACCCAGCCGGGGCTTCTCACGGTGCTCGTGCCGCTGGGCGCGGTGGCGCTGCTGATCGGGGCGGGGGTCTGGCTGCTCGACCCGTTCTTTGCGCTCCTCGCGCGGGCGCGCACCACCGAGGTGCTGACGGCGGGGGCGCTGCTGGTGGTGCTGGGATCGGCGCTGCTGATGCAGCAGGCCGGGCTGTCGATGGCGATGGGGGCCTTCCTCGCCGGGGTGCTGCTGTCGGGCTCGGGCTACCGGCACCAGATCGAGACCGATGTGGAGCCGTTCAAGGGCCTGTTGATGGGGCTGTTCTTCCTTGCCGTCGGCATGTCGCTGGACCTGCGCGCGGTGGCGCAGGACTGGGTGATGATCCTCGGGCTGCTGGTGCTCTACATCCTGGTGAAGTCGCTCGGCATCTTCGCGGTGGCGCGCCTGTTCGGGGCGAGCCCGCTGCAGGGCCTGCGCCGCGTCTCGCTCTTCGCGCAGGGCGGCGAGTTTGCCTTCGTGCTCTACGCGGCCGCCGTGAGCGGCGGGGTGATCGACGCCGCCGAGAACGCGATCTTCTCCAGCGTCATCATCCTGTCGATGGCGGTGACGCCGCTGGTGCTCTTGGCCGCCGACCGCTGGCTGGCGGTCGAGGCGCCGTCGATGGACGGGGTCGAGCCGGTGGACTGCCTGAAGGGCCGGGTGCTGATGATCGGCTTCGGCCGCTTCGGCCGCTTCGGCCAGATCGCCTCGCAGATGCTGCTGGCGCAGGGGGTGGATGTCGCGCTGATCGACAACGACCCCGACCGGATCCGCGAGGCGCGGCGCTTCGGCTTCACCGTTTACTACGGCGATGGCACGCGGCTCGACATCCTGCGGCAGTCCGGGGCCGGGACCAGCGACATGGTGCTGGTCTGCGTCGACGACCCCAAGGCCACCGACCGCATCGTCGGGCTCGTCGCCGAGCATTTCCCCTCCAGCCGGGTGCTGGCGCGGTCCTACGACAGGGGCCACTCGATCCGGTTGCGGCAGATGGGGGTGGATTTCGAGATCCGCGAGACCTTCGAATCCGCGCTGGCCTTCGGCGGGGCCGGGTTGCGCAGCCTCGGCATGACCGCCTTCGACGTGGCCGAGGTCGAGGAGGACATCCGCCGCCGCGACATCGAGCGACTGGAGGCACAGGCGCAGGGCAACCTGATGTCGGGGCGCGACAGCCTGCATGTCGAACCGCGTCCCGAGCCCTTGGTCACGCCGCGCCAGCGGGCCTGAGCCTCAGGCCACCCGCTCGCCGCGCACCCAGGTGCCGCGCACCGCGCAGGCGCCGGCCAGCCGCGCCACCCGGATCACGTCGGCGCGCTTGCCGATCTCCAGCCGGCCGCGGTCGTCGAGCCCGGCTGCCGCCGCCGGCGCCTCTGTGACGGTCGCCACGCCGCGCGCCACGTCGCCCCAAAGATCGCCCAGCATCAGCGCCGCCAAGAGCAGCGCCGAGGGCACGTAATCCGACGAGACGATGTCGAGGAGATCGGCCTCGGCCAGCGACTTGGCGGCGACATTGCCGGAATGCGAGCCGCCGCGGATCAGGTTCGGCGCGCCCATCATCACCGCGATGCCATGGGCGCGGCAGGCCTCCGCCGCCTCCACCGTGGTGGGGAACTCGGCGAAATGCGCGCCATGCGCCGCCGATTGCACCACATGCGCCGCATCGGTGTCGTCATGGCTGGCCAGCACCGCGCCGTAGCGCCGGGCCTCGGCCACCGCCGTCGCCTCGTGCAGCGCGCCGAACCGGCGCTGTAGCGCCTGCTGCGAGGCGACGTGGTCGGCGAACTCGGCCTCGGAATAGCCGTGCTTGCCGCAGACGTAATGCTTCAGCTGCTGCGTGTCGCGGAACTGGCGCTGGCCCGGGGTGTGGTCCATCAGGCTGACGATGCCGATCCGGTCCTCGGGGCCGAATTTCGCCATCTCCTCCACCAGTGTCTCCGAGCAGATCTCGGCCCGCAGATGCAGGAAATGGCTGATGCGCAGCGCGCCCTTGGCGCGCAGGTCGAGGATCTCGTCCGCCAGTACCCGCGCATATTCGCCGTAATTGCCCTTGGCCTTCGAGACCACCGATCCCACCCGCAGCGCGTCGAACACCGTGGTGATCCCGACCGCGGCGAGCTCGGCGTCATGCGCGACGATCGCCGCGGCATGCGGCCAGTCCACCTTGGGCCGCGGCTCGATATGGCGCTCGAGGTTGTCGGTGTGCAGCTCGATCAGCCCGGGCAGCAGCAGGTCGCCGCCGCAATCCACCGCCCCGGCCGGCACCGTCGTCCCCGAGCCGATCTCGGCGATCTGGCCGTCCTGCAGCCGCAGGCTGCCGCGCCGCACCTCGCCGGGCAGCACCAGCGTGGCATTGGCAAGGATCGTTCCGCTCATTCTTCGCTCTCCGTCTGAGGCCGGCGCCGCAGCGCCTCGATGAAACGCGCCGCCCCGGTCTCGGGGGTCGCGTCATTGTCCACGCGGCGCAGGTCGGCGAGCGGCGGCAGGTCGAACCCCGCCCGCTCCAGCCGCGCCTCGATCTCGCCGCGGGTCTCGCGGCCGCGCGCCGCCAGCCGCTCCGCCAGCACCGCCGCCGGCGCGGTGACGAGGATCACTGCCAGCCCGGGAAACCGCGCCTCCGCCAGCGGCAGCGCCACCCGCGAGCCGTTGAACAGCACGTCGCGCCCCGCGTCCAGCACCGAAAGCTCCGCCGCGGGGATGCCGTAGCACAGGCCATGCGCCTCCCAATGCAGCGCGAAGTCCCCCGCCTCCCGCCGCCGAGCGAACTCAGCCTCGGTCACGCCCTCGAAGGGCTCGCCGCCCGCCTCCTCCGGCCGGGTGATGATCCGGCGCACCACATGCAGCGGCAACCGCTGCCGCGCCAGCGCGATCAGCGTGTCTTTGCCCGCCCCGGAGGGCCCGACGACGGCGAAGAGCCGCCCCGTCATGCCACCCCCGCGAAGCCGGTCACGTCGACCACCCGGTCGCAGAGCCGGTCGCGCGCCGCCTCGTCGTGGAAGATGCCGACGATCGCCGCGCCGCGCGCCTTGGCGTCCTCGATCAGCTGCAGCACCACCTCGCGGTTGGCGGCGTCGAGGCTGGCCGTCGGCTCGTCCAGCAGCAGCGCCGGATAGCCGTGCACGAAGCCGCGGGCGATGTTCACCCGCTGCTGCTCGCCGCCCGAGAAGGTGGTGGGCGACAGCGCCCACAGCCGCTCGGGGATGTTCAGCCGGGCGAGCAGCGCCTCGGCCCTCGCCCGCGCCTCGGCAGAGGAGGCGCCCAGCCGCAGCAGCGGTTCCGCCACCACCTCCACCGTCGGCACCCGCGGCACCACCCGGAGGAACTGGCTGACATAGCCCAGCGTCTCGCGCCGCAGCGCGATGATCTCGCGCGGGGCGGCGCGGGCGACATCGAGCCCGCCCACCATGATCCGCCCCGAGGCGGCGAGGTAATTACCCCAGATCATCCGCATCAGCGTCGATTTCCCGGCCCCGGAGGCCCCGACCAGCGCCACGCATTCGCCTGCCGCGACCCGCAGCGAGGCCCCGGACATCACCGGGATCACCGCGCCGCCCTGATTGTGCAGGGTGAAGGTCTTGGACACATCCTGAACGTCGATCATCATCACACCTGCAGAACCGAGGAAACCAGAAGCTGGGTATAGCCGTGCTGCGGATCGTCGAGCACCTGATCGGTCAGGCCCTGCTCCACCACCCGGCCGCCCTTCATCACCATCAGCCGGTCGGCGAGCAGCCGCACCACCGCGAGGTCATGCGTGACGATGATCGCCGAAAGACCCATGTCGCGCACCAGCCCGCGCAACAGGTCCAGAAGCCGCGCCTGCACGCTGACGTCGAGCCCGCCGGTCGGTTCGTCCATGAACACCAGCCGCGGCCCGGTGACCAGATTGCGCGCGATCTGCAGCCGCTGCTGCATCCCGCCGGAAAAGGCCGAGGGCCGGTCGTCGATCCGGTCGCCGGCGATCTCCACCCGGCCCAGCCAATCGGTCGCCGTCTCGCGGATCTGCCCGTAATGCCGCGCGCCCACCGCCATCAGCCGCTCGCCGACATTGCCGCCGGCCGAGACGCCCATGCGCAGACCGTCGCGCGGGTTCTGGTGCACGAAGGCCCAATCGGTGCGGCCCAGCATCCGCCGCTCCGGCTCGCTCATCGCCAGCACGTCACGCGGTCCGGCCGCGGTGTCAAAGACCACCCGTCCCGCATCCGGCGCCAGATGCCCGGCGAGGCAGGCCAGCAGCGTGGACTTGCCCGACCCGCTCTCTCCGACGATCGCCCAGCACCTCGCCCGGCCAGAGATCGAAGCCGACATCGGCGCAGCCGATCCGCGCGCCGTAGCGCTTGGTCAGCCCCTCGACCGCCAGCAGCCGGTCCCGTCGTCCTGTCCAGCCGCCATCACGCCGCCCTCCCCGGCAGCCCGGCCCGCATCGCCCCGCCGCCCGCCGGCCGCGG
>NZ_PZKG01000182.1 GCF_003034985.1 Cereibacter changlensis JA139 | reverse complement strand
CTGTGTACGAATTCGGCCGAAGGCCGAGGATCACACTCTCCGGCAGGAACACGGGATTGGCTCGCCGACGCAAGCGGTTAGCCCTGATCCCGGCAGGTCAGGACAAGCTACGCAGTCCGAAGGGGCAGTGCTTTCCACGTTGTCCTGAGCGCTTTCCGGGGACTGCGAGGATCCTGTCCTGACGGAAAGCGGGAGTGACTGCGATGTCCAGACCGCAACATGCTGCCCCTGCACCACGACGCCCTGCCCCTCAGACCCTCCCGGCTTCGGGGGATCGCGTGGGCGACTTCATCCTCTGGGATGACGAGCTTTCCGGCCTCGGCCTGCGCCACCGCTTCGGCAGGCAGACTTGGATCGTCCAGGCCCGCATCGGCGGGACCAGCGTCCGGCGCTCGCTCGGCGCGGCCCCCACCCTCACGCGTGAGGCGGCGCGACGGGCGGCTGCCGCCATCCTCGAGACGCTTCGGGCGGAGCGCGCTTCAGCCACCTGCCCCGCGACCACCATCGCCAGCTTCGCGGAACGCTGGCTCGCGGACTGCGCCGGCCAGTGGAAGGCCAGGACCCATCGGGCGCATACCCGCGGAGTGCGGAACCACATCCTGCCGCGGCTCGGAGCAAGACCTGTCGCGGCGATCACGGCGGAGGAGGTGGCCGACTGGTTCGCCGCCCTGCCCTGCGCGCCGGGCACCAGCACGCGGCTGCTCGCCGTCCTCTCGGGGATGATGCGCCACGCCGAACTGACCGGCCTGCGCCCGCCGGGGACCAACCCCTGCGCCGGGATGCGGCGCAAGGCCTCGGGCTTCACGGCAACGGTGCTGCGCGCCAAGGACTACGCCCGGCTCGGCCGCGCCCTCGATGCACGGGCTGACACAGCGCCGATGCTGACGGCTCTGATCCGCTTCCTCGCCCTGACCGGTTGCCGACGTGGCGAGGCGCTTGCCCTCCGGTGGGACTGGATCGATGGTACGCGCGCCGCCCTCCCCGACGCCAAGGCCGGACCGCGCTCGATCTGGCTCGGCACGCCTGCTCTGGAGCTGCTGGCGTCGCTTCACCGAACTAGCGACCTCGTCTTCTGCGAGAACGACAAGCCGCTGCGGGCGAGCGCGCTGGACAAGCTCTGGCGCGAGATCAGGACGGAGCTGCGGCTGGGCGACCTGCGGCTGCACGATCTGAGGCACAGCTTCGCAACCACGGCGGTGAGCGCGGGTGAACCGCTGCGCACGGTGGGAGGACTGCTTGGGCACAGCGATCTGGCGATCACCGAAGGCTACACCCATCTGGCAGATGACACGCTGCGCAAGGCGGCGGAAAGCGTCGGGGCGTTCCTCAGCGCGACGCTTGAGGGCAAGGAGCGCACCGTCGCCCCGCCCGCAAAACCTGCAGCTGCCCAGCGGAGACAACGTGCGCCTCAGCCGTCGGCAGGATCAACGCGAACCGGTATGCCGGCTGCGCTCGTTCAGGGCTTCGCCCGGTCCCGGCTGCTGCTGCCAGCCTATTGCGCGGCGCATGGCCTGGATCCGGTGCTGTTCCGCCGGGCGCTGACGGCGGAGAACAAGCGCCGCGAGCGGAGGGCCGGTAAATGACCGTCCCCAGTCTGTTCACCCCTGCGGTGATCCGCAACGCCCGGCCTGGCGCGCGCGAATACACCCTGCACGACGCCCATGTCGTCGGCTTCGGTCTGCGGGTCCAACCCTCGGGCGCGAAGTCATGGGTGCTGCGCATGGGCAAGCGACGCATCACCATCGGGCCGGCGGAGCAGATTCCCCTCGCCACCGCCCGCGCTCACGCCTCAAAGCTGATCGCGGGCGAAGCGCCGCCGCCCGTCTCGGCGACGGCGCTTTCCTTCGACGCCTTGGCCGAACTGTTCCTTGCCGAGAAGGAGGGCGTC
Organism: Cereibacter changlensis JA139; assembly: GCF_003034985.1. Lineage (GTDB taxonomy): Bacteria > Pseudomonadota > Alphaproteobacteria > Rhodobacterales > Rhodobacteraceae > Cereibacter > Cereibacter changlensis. The sequence continues at coordinate 4,492 of NZ_PZKG01000182.1, read as the reverse complement.
TACAGGCCGCAGACGCTGGCCTCCTATCGGATCTACCTCAACACCCAGCTGCGCCCGGCGTTCGGCAAAATGCAGGTCCAGCGGTTGACCACTCCCGAGGTAGCCGAGTGGTTCCATGGCTATTCCCGGCTACGACCGGGCGGGGCCAATCAGGCACTGGGACTGCTGGTCACCATGCTGAACTTCGCCAGGTCGAGCAACCTCGTGCCGCCGGACATGCCCAACCCCTGCGCCCCGATCCGCCGCAACCGCAGGCAGGCGCGCGGGCGGCTGCTATCGGCTGCGCAGATCCGTTCACTGGGCAAGGCGCTCGACACCTGCCCGCCGCAGCACCGGGATGCCGCCGACGCGATCCGGCTGATCCTGCTCACCGGTTGCCGCTCCGGCGAAATCCTGCGACTCCGCTGGAGCGAAGTGCTGCCGGATAGGCTGGCCCTGATGGCGACAAAGACCGGACCTCGCGAGGTGCTGCTATCGCCGCCCGCGAAGAAGCTTCTCGCGGTGCGGAGGAAGGCCGCGAAAGCAGCTTTTGTCTTCGCCTCAGCCAAACAGCCGGGTGAGCCAATCGGCAAGATCGACCACCAGTGGACGCTGATCCGCTGGCGAGCTGGCCTGCCAACCGACATCCGACTGCACGATCTGCGCCATACCTACGCCAGCCACGCCATCATGCAGGGACAGAGCCTGACCATCACCGGCAAGCTACTCGGGCACAGCGATCCCGCCAGCACGGAGCGCTATGCGCACTTGGACGGGGAGTATCTGGCAGCGGCAGCGGAGCGGGTGGAGCTGATCATCGCCAGCATGATGGAGGGTGACAGCAAGGCGGAGACTCAAGGAGCAGAAGACGCGTTGCCCGAGAGAAAATGAAGGACGAAAAAAGGCTCACTGCGATGGGCGACATCACCGCCGCAACGTCGGCGCTAAGGGCGGATTGCGGAAGTTCGCTGCAAGTGCGTGCCAGACATGACGCAACGGTGAGAGCCAACATTCTAACTACTCTGGTGCGAGTTGCTCTGCTTTGCCGCAAGGTAGCTCCGAGACTCCCAGCGGACGATCGCCCGCAACATAGATACATCCTGCCATTACGAGCGGCGAAGCGTGCTGATTTCAATACGTCCAGTATCAGACAAATGAAAGAGATGCATAGAGTTGGTAGGATCATAAGAACCCCAACGACCTTCATCCAAATTAAGACGTAGCAAATCTTTCAGTCTAAAGTAAAATGGGCCAATACCCATTCTTTTTTCAGGTGTGGGCGGGAAACCCTCCGCTTGCTCAGCACGCTCGCGCTCTCCAATTAACTCAGCAGCTCTTTCTCTTTTTGCCTGCGATTTTGGAGGGACTATTTTCTGCATGAACTTAGCATACTCGGAGAACCTTACCGCATACAGATTTTCGCCGGCGCGAACTTGATCAAGCTTATCTTCTGTCCGATCAAGCAAGCAATTGCCGACGGATAGGCAAACAGCCTGCCCAAATAGCAAAACCAACTCCAGGAAATAATTCAACTGAGCTTGAGGCATATCCAAGTTGAAGTGCGCATTATGAATCGCCTCATGTCGGTATTGGAATATCTCAATAATATCCTGCTTGCACTCCGGGAAAGAGAGCAAGACAGCAACAAGCTCGTCGCGTTCGTTTAGTTGAAAAATGGGTTGACTACTATCAGATTTTAGCTTCTCAAACAAAGGCTGCCCAAAGAAGACTCCAAAGTATCTCTCTGCAAGCTCAAAATTCTGCGTGCTGATTTTAGAGAAGAGAAGCTCCAAGTGGATTTGACTATTCATGTCAAACTTGCCATCTTTCGGGCGCCATTTTTCTTCAATCAGTTTTTCAAGAAAGTCATGGTCATGAAGCGCGCATATTAGGAGGCAGTCTCTTATTAGGGTTTCAAGAGACCTTACAGTAAAGATAAGAAGTTGAGCTCGTGAAACATTCATCAGATTTCTTGGGCAATTATTGCAATCGGTGAAATGGAAGTGCAGGATACATGCCTCTGAAAGGGATTTCAGAAATCCAAAAACATGTGACTCCATAGCCTGTCTTGAAGAGAGCTTCCTTTCCTCCCTTGATCCCTTCAAATTCGGATTCTGCAATGCCATGCCTCACATCTGGACTTCGTCACGTATCTTACATTGCAGAAGTCAGCAGAATTTTCAATTGCAAGTGAGTTCTTGCGTGCTTGGTTTCTCTAATGATAGATAGCGGCAGCGACCGTCCGCGGGGCCCCGCCCTGCTGACGCACGGCGCGCCTGGATGCTGCGGTTTGCACGAACGCCTGCTTTTGCGGAGCTGCGCCGCAGCGATTCAGGAGGGAGCAAGTGGCAGCTGTGGGCCGAGCGCGTAATCCTGCCCCGCGACATCAACGCTCGCCAGCGTTCGACTTCGTCGCACTGCCGCCTAGGCAAGAACGGCCCATAGCCGACGTTCATGCCATTCGCAGAGAAGGTGTGAAGGCAGCGGCGCGAACTTCGTGTGACAAGCGGCGCGAAGCCGAGCTTAGGCTTACTCCCGCATGACCTTCTCCAACATATGGGCGCAATAGCTGCATAGCTCGGGATAATCCTGATTGTACTCGTTCACATCAATCCGGGTTCCGCAATGGCCGCAATCAGCCGCTACGGTTTCCCCACAAGCAAAACAAACACTGACCTCTCCGCTCTCGACATAGGCTTTGGCCCAGCAGTGAGGGCAGTCGGCTATCGATGGGTTTAGCCCCTCCTTTACCCGAATATACGCGTCTGTCTCGTAGGAGGCGGCGACCACCATCTCCATCATCTTTTCGAAACCTGTTTCCTCACCGCATTGATGGCATTTTCCGACAACATGATCGTGAGCCTTATTGTCTGGGTCTGACTGACCTACGAGGGACGAGCCGCAATTAGGGCAAACCATGCGGTCAAGGTTCGAAACCTCTGCAGGCCAGCCGATGTTTTCCAAGCTGTCGAGGCACTTCTTCTGGACCTTCTCGAATGCTTCCCGCTGCTCAAGAATGGTACCCCAGACGCTAAGAAGCTCTGCCTGGGGATCTTCCTCCAAGATATTGAAGAAGTCCACGACCATTGGAAAAGACGAGGCAATCGCTTCGCCGAGGGCGCCAACGGGCTCTTTCAGGTGGTAGTGCTCAAGATCATTCCGGAAGCGTTGCAGCTTCTTGATATCAGCCTCGGGCCACGGCAGGCCAAAGCCTTTGAAACGCGACTGTAACTGAGCGAGATCTATGGTGGTATAGCCTACCACTTCGTGGCTAACGCCACCGTCACCATCCGGTTTTGGCTCGAACTTGGCGCCGATGATTTCCATTGCATCAGCTTTGGGGGCAGCGCGGACAAGGCATTCCTTCGCCAATAGCAATAGACCCGCATAGTAATTCCGCGCCGCGCTGAGCATCCGCTCGTCGGTTCCAGTTTCAAAATCCTCGATTCCGAGGACAATTGACGTAATGGCGTTGTCGAAAATCTCTGACATGCTCGTGTCTTACATCCGAATTGGGTGGATAACGATACTCCACCTGAAATTACCTGCAAAGCTGAAAAGAGCGAAGGATCGGCATTTGGTGGGTGCGTGTTCCCGCGGCCGGCACTGTGCTGAGAACTCCTGTGTGGCCTGCCGATGAGTTCCCCCTTACCGTGGGCGATTGCGGACATTGAACGCCTTCGGCGCGAACGTTCGCTTTCCGCCCTTCGGGTCGATCCGGTGCCGACTTCGTCGCGCGGGGCAGCATCTGCTCAGTTGCGCCACGGCCGAGAGATTCGGCACCGCCGCCTCGTCTTTGTGGCCGATGACAGCCGGTGATTGAACAACCGCCGGCGGCTGCGTCACTGCGTCGTCGTCCATGCCCCACCAGTGGACGCGCCGACAGTCCAATCTGAGTTGCGCACGCGCAGCGCATGTTGATAAGCTTGTCCTGAGGCGCAAACACCGACTTTATCTTTGCAGCTGCGTCACAGTGCCTAAACACATTGCCCCAGAGGAATATCTGCCGCTCTTTCCTGATCTGTTTTTGCAGCACCTGCTGCGTCAGGTGTTTCTTATTCCTTTGGAGAGCGGCTTGCCGAACGACCTCCAGACGGCTTGGCTTAGCTCGCGCGCCGACGCGAGCGAAGCCTCATCCGCCCGCCGCCGAAGCCCCGGATCGACCGGCAAGATCAGTCGCCCCGCACCTCTGGATCGGATACAAGCAGCCCTCTCGATCCTTGCGGTGATCGCCCTGCCCGCCTCGGCCGACACTTGGTCGACGGCCTCCAACCAGTGGTCCGGCGGTTCGTCCTTCGCGCCACGTCCCGCCCCCCAGCAGACCGCCCTGCCCGGCTCGTCCTTCCATGGCGTCGAGGTGCGGTCATCCTTCGACCTCGCCCCCCGCAGCCAGCCTCCGGGCGGCAAACGCGCACCGTTCGTCATGCCCAAGGGCAATGATGAACTGGAAAAGGTGCGCGCCGTCATCTTCCACGCGGAAGGCCGGCAGCACGGCTACGACGCCTACAACCTC
>NZ_PZKG01000181.1 GCF_003034985.1 Cereibacter changlensis JA139 | reverse complement strand
AAAGAAGAAGGACACAAGCCATGCCTTGACCCCGACTTGATCCGAAATCCATAGTCAGAGGTGGCTCACTTCTCGATGGAAAACCCGGCTCAGTTCTGGGTGGAAATCAACACATAGGGTCCCTGCGCTGACTTTCGGCTCAGCAGGCGTTGTCAACGCTGCTTCCACGGTCGGCGGAGCGCACGTCCTACAACGACATGATGCAGCCGGCTGCCAGACGCATGGAGGCGAGCCGAGCGTCCCGATTGCTCCTGCGACACGAGAACATCGGCATGGCCGGCCGCTGCCGGAGCAACGGCAGCCAAGCGCCGCCGATGGATCCCGGTCTTCGCAAGCCGGTCAGGGCGTTCGACGATCCTGTCGCGCAGCCTGGCAGGCCCCGCTCCAGGCGCGTTGCGAAGGATCGGCAACGCCACATCTTTGCCGCCGCTGATCGCGCAACAGGAGCTTCTGCCGGCCGTCGTCGCCCGCGTGGCGCCGCTGATCGTCTCCATCGGCCCGGCAGGCCATACCTTCGCGCCGGCGGCATTCGGGCCGCTGTGTGGAAGTGGGCAGGCAGGCGCCACCGGAACCGGGGCGCTGTTTCTCTGCGCCGTCGCCATTCAGCTCGCCGCAATCAGTAGCTGGATTGCGGGACGGATCACGAAGCGGGCGCGCCAGCGCCCTCCAGCCAGCCGGCCCCGATCCAACCTAGCGGGCTGCATCAACCGGTTCTCCCGGCTGAGGAAAATCATGGTTACGGGAACAACGCAGCCCATGTTTCACGCGGCTGTCACATGCGGCCACTAGCGGTCGGGGCGAATGCCAATGAACAGCCAAGGTCCCCGATGAACCGCAAGATCAACCGCCTGTCGCTCTTTTCCCTCGCCCTCTGCGGGCTCGCCTCCGGCCTGCCGCTTGCGGCGCAGGCGCAGTCGGCCTGCGTGCCGGCCGCGCCGATGACCGGGGACAGCGTGCTGTGCGAAGGCATGGGCGACGGCATCCGCAACGATGCGCTGAGCGGCGTCAGCGTCACGGTGGCGGCGGGGGCCGAGATCACCAACGCGACCGATGTCGCCTTCGAACTCGATGGTGACACCGTGTTAACGAACGACGGCGTGATCACGTCGGGCGGCGACCACGCCGTCCAGCTCGGCGATCGCGGAACGGTCGGCAACAGCGGGACGATCGAGAGCGCCGGCGGCGACGGTGTCAATGCCAATGGCGAGGCCGTCATCACCAATTCCGGCGACATCATCGGCAGCGACGAAGGCGTCCAGATCGAGCAGGACAGCAGCGTCGTCAACTCCGGGGAGATCACCGGCGGCGATCGGGGCATCGACGGCGACGACTTCACCGGCATCAGCATCCGGAACAGTGGCAGCATCACCGGAACCGGCAGCGACGGCCTGCGTGTCGGGGCAGGGGCGTCGATTGCGAACAGCGGCCTCATCACGGGCGGCGACGAGGGCATCCAGCTTGAAGGCGACGGCAGCGTCGTCAATTCCGGTCGGATCACCGGCGCCGACCGTGGCATAGATGGCGACGACTTCACCGGCCTCCAGATCCGGAACAGCGGCGTCATCACCGGAACCGACAGCGACGGCCTGCGGATCGGCGCGGATGCTACGGTACGGAACAGCGGAACCATCACCGGCGGCGATGACGGCGTGCAGGTCGGCTCGGACAGCCTGGTCGTCAACAGCGGCACGATCACGGCCTTCGGCGGCGAGGGGATCAACGGCAACGAGGACGGCGTGTCGGTCGAGAACAGCGGCACGATCATCGCCCTCGACGACGGGCTGAACCTCGCCGACGACGCCTATGTGCTGAACACCGGCACGATCCTCAGCAACGGGACTGAACAGGACGCGGTCGATCTCGACAGCGGTACGGTGATCAACCACGGCACGATGCTGTCTCTCGCGGCGCTGGATGGCGACGGGATCGACTTCGACGCGGGCGCGACCGCGGCCGGCTTCGTGCTGAACACCGGCCGGATCGAGGGTGCGCGCGGGGTCAATGCCGATGACCTCGACACAGTGTCGCAGACGGTCACCAACTACGGCGCCATCACCGGCCGCAACGGCACCGCCATCTTCCTTGCGGGCGGGGATGACGTGGTGGAGCTCGGGACTGGCTCGCGGATCAACGGCGCGATCGACCTCGGCGAAGGGACCGACACCTTCCGGCTGCTGTCGCCGGTGCAGGGTGTCTTCGACTTCGGCAGCGCGCCGGAGGTCTTCGACGCGGGCGGCAACCCCTTCATCGTCTCGACCGACGGGCTGCAAGCGGTGGCGGCGGATCCGGGCGTGATGTCCGCCGGTGACGCGCTGGCCGCCCGCGGCCTCGCCTCCGTGCTCGGCACGGCGCTGGAACTGGCGGAGGAGGCTGCGGGCTTCGCCGCCCGGCTCAATGCCACGGGCGAGCGCGACGAGGTCGAGGGCGTGCTGCGGCACGGCTTCGCGCTCGGCGACGGCACGGTGCTGTCGGTGTTTGGCGGTCTCCAGTCGGGCAGCGCCGACACCCTGCCCGGCGGGGTGGATCTCGACTACCGCATGGCGCTGGCCGGTCCGGCGGCAAGCCGTGATCTGGGGGCCGGGCGGGCGACGCTGATGGGCTTCGTCGGCGCCAGCGAGACCCGCTTCGACGCCGCGGCCGAGGTCGGCGGGCGCGGCACGGCGGATGGCATGCTTTACGGGGTGGCCGGACGGCTGTCCTACGCTGCGGGACAACTGGGCGTCGCCGGCCTCGATCTGGCGCTGTCGGGCGGGATCGGCTGGCATGACATGGACGATCTCTCGCTGTCGACGCTGGGCGACTACGATGCGCGCATGCTGCGCACCGGCTTCGCCCGGGTCGAGCTTGGCCAGAGCATGGAGATGGGCGAAGGCACGCTGCGCGGCCTCGTCCGGCTGACCCATGTCTCCGGGGACGGCGACGATTTCACCCTGCGCGCGCTCGGCGGCAGCACCAGCTTCGGGGCCGACCTCGACAGCGACACGATCCTGGGGATCGGCGCCGAATACCTGCAGCCCGTCACCGGCGGCACCCTGAGCCTGCGCCTGCTCGCCGAAGGCACGGATGACGACATTGCCATCGGCCTGGGCATCGGGATGACGTTCTGAGGCGGTAGCGGCATTGGGGCGGCCCTTGCACCGGCCGGTGCAAGGGCGGCGATCTTGAGGGCCGGTCTCGCAACCGTGTCTGTCGGCCAGCCTATGACGCGATGGGTCATCCGTCTTGGGCAGGTTTCCGGTCTTTTCGAAAGACGGGCGACCTTTGTCCTCCTCATCGAGTGGGTTCCGTGGCGGCTGGCTCGAGGCTGGCAAAAGCCACCCAGCCTCGCAGGATCCGGGCCCAGTGGCGCGTCGACATGTGGGACTGGCGTGGATGCGGCCCGGCCAGAGATATCGGCGCCGACCATCTCCGGGTCGGCGATCCGACGCTCGACGGACCAGCGGCTTGTCTTGGTGATTTAGAAGCGGACCGGCTTGCCGGTCTTGCTCCGGGTCACAGAGGGTCGTTTCCTGGCGCGGCCGGCGATGAACAGGTCACGCAGGAAGAGGGAGTGAATAGCCCCGAGTTTGTCAGACGACTTCGTGTCTCATCTTCTGCCGCCCTTCGAACTCGACAGCATGCTGTTCCTCGCGTGTTTGCGCTTCGGGCTGTTTCTGACCGCGCTCAGCAGATCGCCTTCCCAGAGCTCGAGCCCGATCTGGCGCTGGTCTTCAGCGCGACCGAAGGCGCCAGCCGGGAAGCGCGGTAGGGTGAGATCGCTCCCTGGACTGCGGCAACGACCGCGCAGACCACGTCGATCCACCCGACCCTGAACGTCAACATGCGGCCCCTCGCGGCGACCGCGGAGCGAACCTCAGGGCCCGGCAGACAAGTCGAACCGCTGCGAAAACAGCCCTTGGCCAAGACGATTGGAGAACGCCCCGGGACACGGTTACCGCAGGCGCGAATACCGAAGAAGCCGCGGCGAAGGTGGCGCGCGCGATGACCACCAACCCTTCGCGGAGGCGGTCGAAGTGGTGCAGCCGTTGCCCCATCTTCGGACGAACGGCATCGACTTCGGCCAACACTTTGCTCTGCGGTGCGGCGGACCCCTGGCCGGCGGACAGAACCACATTGCGCAGCACCTTGTCTCCGGCGGGACGCCCATGGGGGTCGTTGATCAGCTTGAACCTGTCGAGATCGACGCCTGCCACGCAGGCCGGTGGCCCGTCCTTCCAGACCTGTAGCAGGCCGCGGATACACCGGTCTTCACTGATCCGCCCGGGCGCTACTGCCTGTCGGCCCGGCGCCGTCTGCGTCTGGTGCGCGGCGCCCCCGCCCCTCCCGTGCCTGCATCGCCCCCGTCCGAGGCGCGATCGAAACTGTTGCGCTTGCTCTTCATATATATTAGTGCACCAGTTTAGGCGGGGAGGAGCTCGTCATGATCCAGGGAGGAAGATCGATGAGAACGACGGCTTTGCTTGCGCTTGGCGCAATGGCGGTGGGACTGGTGGCGACGGGCGCCTCGGCGCAGACCTCTTGGCCCGAGCGCACCATCAACGTGATCATCGGCGCCAGTCCGGGCGGCGACACGGATTTCAACGCCCGCACCATGGCGCGCTACTTCGAACAGGTGACCGGGACCGGCATGGTCATCACCAACATGCCGGGTGGCGGCGCGACCATCGCCACCTCTGCGGTGCGGGATGCCGATCCCGATGGCTACACCATGCTCTTCGGCCACACGGGCCACCTGATCGTCACCGAGGTGTCGGGGCTGGCCGATTACGGCATCGACGACTTCGAGATCTGCTGCATCCCGGCGATCGACCAGGGCGCGGTGTTTGTGGCCAGGAAGGACTCCGGACTGACGACGGCCGCGGATGTCGCGGCGCGCGAGCCGGGCAGCGTCACCTTCGGCACCGAATTCGGCGGCTACTCGCATCTGCAGGGCCTGATGTTCCAGCAGGCGACCGGGGCAGAGATGACCATCGTCGACACCGGCTCCGCCTCGGAGAAGATCGCGGCGCTGCTGGGCGGGCGAATCGACGTGGCCGGCATCGCCTACGGCGCCGTGCAGGACTATCACACCTCGGGGCAGATGGTGGTGCTGGGGCAACCCAATCCCGAGCGCAACCCGCTGCTGGGCGACATCCCGACCTTCGTCGAGCAGGACATCGATTTCGTGATGAACAACCCCTACATCATCGCCTTCCCGAAGGGCACCGATCCCGAGATCGTGGCCAAGATGGGAGAGGTGATGCAGCAGATCACCGAGATCCCCGAGTACGCCACGGACCTGGAGCAGGGCTTCAAGCAGCCCGTCAGCTTCCTGCCGCATGACGCGGCGATGACCCGGCTGAACGAGATCCGCGACGCCTACATGCCCTCGCGCGAGGCTCTGCAGGCCGCACGCTGAGCCCTATCCCGGCGCGAAGCTTCCGGCCCGCGCCGGACCACACCCATCAGCAAGGGAGGGCTGCGGCATGCGGCTCAAGGACGTGACTGTCGGCGGCGGAATGACGGCTGCGGGCCTGGTCTATCTAGGCATGGCGGGCTCGCTGCCGGAGCGGGACGGGGTGGATGCCGCCACCGTGCCGACCATCCTCGCTGTGATGATGATCGCGCTCGGCGTGATCGAGCTGATCGGCGCGCTGCGTCGCCCGGCGGTCGTCGGCGCGGGGGAAGGGCAGGCCGCCGGCGGGACGGACATGCTGACCGTCGGTCTGACCCTCGCCCTGATCGCGGGCTTCATCGCCCTGCTGCGGCCGCTGGGGTTCCCCATCGCCACCTCGATATACCTCTTCCTGCAGTTTCTGGTGCTGACCCCGCGCGGGGGACGCCCGCCGGTCCTGCTCTACGCCGGCCTGGCCCTGGGCGCGGCCCTGTTGATCTTCGTCACCTTCCGTTTTGGTTTCGACCTTCTGCTGCCCGCCGGCCCGCTGGTCGCCTGGCTGAACTGAGAGCTGATCCATGTTCGACCTTCTGATCCAAGGCTTCATCGCCGTGCTGTCGCCGCAGATATTCCTGCTGATGACGGCCGGCGTCGCGGTCGGCATTGTCTTCGGCGCGGTGCCCGGCCTGACGGCGGTGATGGCCATCGCCCTTTGCCTGCCGATGACCTACGGGCTGGGGCCTGCGGCCGGCATCTCGTTGCTGATCGCGCTCTTCGTCGGGGCGACCTCGGGCGGATTGATCTCGGCGATCCTGCTGAAGATCCCCGGCACCCCATCCTCCATCGCCACCACCTTCGATGGCGGGCCGATGATGGAGAAGGGCGAGGGCGCCAAGGCGCTCGGCGTCGGCATCGTGTTCTCCTTCCTCGGCACCATCGCCTCGGTTGCCGCGCTGGCCTTCATCGCGCCCTCGCTGGCGAAGGTGGCGCTGTCCTTCGGGCCGCATGAATATTTCGCCATCGCCGTATTCTCGCTGACGCTGATCGCCACGCTGTCCTCGGGGTCGATGGCC
>NZ_PZKG01000180.1 GCF_003034985.1 Cereibacter changlensis JA139 | reverse complement strand
GCCGCCGCGGCTGCACGGCGCCTCGCATGAGGACGAGCTGCCGCTGGAGGATCAGGTCGAGGACGCCCTCTGGCAGGAGCACGAGGATTTCGACGACGACAGCGACTGGGTGCTCGACCCCGCGCCCGAGGTCGAACAGCCGCGCCTCACCGCGCAGAAGCAGGTGGTTCAGCCGCCGGTGAAGGCTCCGGCGCCGCCCGCGCGTCCGGCCGCGGTCGACCCCAAGCCGCGCCCGCGCTTCGAGGAGCGTCAGGTGGACTACGAACTGCCGCCGCTGGAGCTGCTGTCCAACCCCGCCAACATCGTGCGCAACCCGCTCTCGGTCGAGGCGCTGGAAGACAATGCGCGGATGCTGGAATCGGTGCTCGAGGATTACGGCGTGAAGGGCGAGATCGTCTCGGTCCGCCCCGGCCCCGTCGTCACCATGTATGAACTCGAACCCGCGCCGGGCCTGAAGGCCAGCCGCGTCATCGGTCTGGCCGATGACATCGCCCGCTCGATGTCCGCCCTCTCCGCCCGCGTCTCCACCGTCCCGGGCCGCACCGTGATCGGCATCGAACTGCCCAACGCCACCCGCGAGAAGGTCGTCCTGCGCGAGATCCTCTCGGCCCGCGACTTCGGCGACTCGGCGATGAAGCTGCCGCTGGCGCTCGGCAAGGACATCGGGGGCGAGCCGATCATCGCCAACCTCGCCAAGATGCCCCACCTCCTGATCGCCGGCACCACCGGCTCGGGCAAGTCGGTCGCGATCAACACCATGATCCTCAGCCTGCTCTACAAGCTGACGCCCGAGGAATGCCGCCTGATCATGATCGACCCGAAGATGCTCGAACTCAGCGTCTACGACGGCATCCCGCACCTCCTCTCCCCCGTTGTCACCGACCCCAAGAAGGCGGTCGTCGCCCTGAAATGGGTCGTGGGCGAGATGGAGGAGCGCTACCGCAAGATGTCGAAACTCGGCGTCCGCAACATCGAGGGCTACAACGGCCGCGTCCGCGAGGCGCTGGACCGCGGCGAGATGTTCAAGCGCACCATCCAGACCGGCTTCGACGAGGACACCGGCGAGCCCGTCTTCGAGACCGACGAATACCAGCCCGTCACCATCCCCTATATCGTGGTGGTGGTCGACGAGATGGCCGACCTGATGATGGTCGCCGGCAAGGAGATCGAGGCCTGCATCCAGCGCCTCGCCCAGATGGCCCGCGCCTCGGGCATCCACCTGATCATGGCCACCCAGCGCCCCTCGGTCGATGTCATCACCGGCACGATCAAGGCCAACTTCCCCACCCGGATCTCCTTCCAGGTCACCTCCAAGATCGACAGCCGCACCATCCTGGGCGAGCAGGGGGCCGAGCAGCTTCTGGGCATGGGCGACATGCTCTACATGGCCGGCGGCGCCAAGATCACCCGCATCCACGGCCCCTTTGTCTCCGACGAGGAGGTCGAGGAGATCGTCAACCACCTCAAATCCTTCGGCCCGCCCACCTACCAGTCCGGCGTCGTCGAGGGGCTGGAGGAGGACAAGGCAGATGACATCGACCTCGTGCTCGGTCTCGGCGGCGGCGATGGCGGCGAGGATGCGCTCTACGATCAGGCGGTCGCCGTGGTCGCCAAGGACCGCAAGTGCTCCACCTCCTACATCCAGCGCAAGCTGGGCATCGGCTACAACAAGGCCGCGCGCCTCGTCGAGCAGATGGAGGAGAACAACGTGGTCACCCCGGCGAACCACGTCGGCAAGCGCGAGATCCTGCTGCCCGAACATTGAGACAGGGGCATTGAAACACGCCTCGCCGCAACGTGACGCGGCGGGGGGTGCGGAACCGGAGGCCAGCGATTAGGTTGAGCAGCATGAACCCTTTACGCTTCCTCCTGGCGCCCGCCGCCGTCTTCGCCCTCGCGCTGCCTGCGGCAGCCGAGAAGATCCCCCTTGGCCAGCTGTCGCAATACCTGAACCAGCTGACCACCGCCGTGTCGGATTTCACCCAGGTGAATTCCGACGGCTCGATCTCCACCGGCAAGCTCTACATCAAGCGGCCGGGCCGGGTGCGTTTCGAATATGCGCCGCCCGACCCGAATCTGGTGATGGCGGGCGGCGGTCAGGTGGCGATCTTCGATTCGAAATCGAACCAGCCGCCCGAGCAATACCCGCTCAGCCGCACCCCGCTCAGCCTGATCCTCGCCGAGAACGTCAATCTCGGGCAGGCGCGCATGGTGGTCGGCCACAGCGAGGATGGCGCCGCGACCCGCGTCCGGGCTCAGGACCCGCAGCATCCGGAATACGGCACGATCGAGATGGTCTTCACCGCCAACCCGGTGGAGCTGCGCCAATGGGTCATCACCGATGACGCGGGCGGCCAGACCACCGTGATCCTGGGCGAATTGAAGAAGGGCGGCGACCTGCCCGCCTCGCTGTTCAGCGTCGCCGCCGAGGAACGCAAGCGCGGGCGCTGACAGCCTGCCACCAGAACGCAAGAGCGGGCCCACAGGCCCGCCGCCGACAGGGAGATGCGGGCGCAAAGAGCGCCCGCCGCACTCTCAGCGCCGGCAGGAGGCCAGCTGCGCGCGGTACAGCGCCTCGCGCTGACCGACCCGCTGCGCCACGGCGACGAGCCAGGGCTTGCCGTTGTAGCTGCCGCGGGCATAGCCGGTGCGGCCCTCGTGATAGGCCAGATACTGGTTCTGCGCGTCCTGCTTCGAGATCCCCAGCCGCTGGTTGCTCTGGTGCATGTACCAGCCCATGAAATCGGTGGCGTCCTGGATCCGGTCGCGGCGGGCGCGGCGGGCGCGCTGCTCTTCCTGGTATTCCTCCCAGGTGCCGTCCAGCGCCTGGCTGTAGCCATAGGCCGAGCTTTGCCGCCCCATCGGGATGATGCCCAGCACGAACTGGTGCGGGGTGCGGGCATTGCCGATGAATTTCGATTCCTGGTGGATCGTCGCCATCTGCACCGAAACGGGGATGCCCCATTTGCGCTCGGTTGCCCGCATGGCCCGGAAGTATTGCGGCCGTTCCGCGACGATGCTGCAGGCGTTCTCCAGATCGCGCGGGGCCTCGTAAGAGCCGCCCCCGCAGGATGCCAGGAAAACCATCAGGATCGACGCACGGAGAAGTCTGCTCATCTGCCCCTCGCACGTTCTGTTTTGCGGATAAGGATAGGGCAAAGCGCCGGGAGGGGAAATGGCAAGCGGGTCCGCCCGCATCAGAAAAACGCGAGCGGAGGCCTTCCCGCCTTGCGATTTCCGCCATTTCGGCGGATATGCACCGCTTCGCGCGCCCCGGTCACGGCGCGGGCCCCGGCGCAGCGCCGCACGGAGCCGTCACGCGACCCGGGCCGCCGGAAGGGCGGCCCCGACAGTTTCCGCAGCCCGCTCGCCTCGGCAGTGGACAATTGCGGCGGCACAGGAATAATGGCGGAGATTGGGATCTGCAGATGATGTTGAAGACACAGGCCAAGTACCATCTCGGGCAGGTGCTCCGTCATCGGAAGCACCCGTTCCGCGGCGTCGTCTTCGATGTCGACGCGATGTTCGCCAATACCGAGGAATGGTACGAGGCCATTCCCGAAGACAGCCGTCCGTCGCGCGACCAGCCGTTCTACCACCTCCTGGCCGAGAACGAGCAGAGCTACTACGTCGCTTACGTCTCGGAACAGAACCTGGTGCCGGACGAGACCGGCGAGCCCGTCGACCACCCCGACCTCGCCGACCTGTTCGGCGATTTCGAGGATGGCCGCTACCCGCTGCAGTTCCAGCTGAACTGAGCCTTTCGGATCGACCGCGGGCCCACGCCCGGCGGCCTTCCGCTGTCACCTTGCACAAATATCCTCGGGAGGTCCGGAGGGCAGACAGCCCTCCGGGGCCAGCCAATGGCGCGCGGCTCAGGCCGCCGGCGCCTCCGGCTCCTCGCGCAGCTCCTGTTCCAGGAAGCGCTCGAAGGCGTCGAGGTTCACCGGCTCGAACTGGCCGAAGCCCTGCATCCAGACTGTCGCCGCCCGCAGCGCGTCCGGCTCCAGCTTGCACCATTTCACCCGGCCACGCTTCTCCTGGGTGATCAGCCCGGCCTCGGCCAGCACCTGCAGATGCTTCGAGATCGCCGCCAGCGACATGGCGAAGGGCTCCGCCACGTCGGTCACCGCCATGTCATCCTCCAGCAGCATCGCCAGGATGGCGCGGCGCGTCGGGTCGGCGAGGGCGGCGAAGATGATGTCGAGCGGATGGGCCATGCCGGCAGTCTTGGCCCGCCGCCAGAGCATCGTCAACCGCGGGGTTGAATGTGCGGCAGGCTCCCGAACCCGCGCCAAAGCCCGCCCGCCGCAGTTAAGATCACCTTAATGCCGCTCGGAAAACCAAGCGAAATCAACAATCTACCTGCATTTTCACGCGTGAAATCCCCTGCTTGACTCGGTCTGCCCCCTTCCGTAGGTATCCCCCGACTGTCGAAGGGACGCATCCGATGCCGGAAGACCCCGATCCTGACCGGTTGCGCGCCCTCGAGGCCCGCATCGCCAAGGTGAAAGGCGCCGCACCGGCCGGACGGGCCTCGACGGGCAACGGATTTTCGCAGGGTGAGTTGGCCTGGCGGATGGTGATCGAACTGGTCTCCGGCATGCTGCTGGGTCTGTCGATCGGATACGGGCTGGACTGGGTGTTCGGCACGATGCCCATCTTCCTCGTGATCTTCGCCGTGCTGGGGTTCATCGCCGGGATAAAGACCATGCTGCGGACATCGCAGCAGATGGCGACGGACCAGGACAAAGCGGCAGGCAAGCCTGCAAAGTTAGGGGACTGAAGTGGAACACGAAGTCGGCGCTGCCTCTGGTTTCTCCATCCATCCGATGGATCAGTTCGTCGTGAAGAAGTTCTTCTGCACGCCGGAAGACGCCTCGGTCGTGCTGAACGAGTGCACCCGCAACATCCACTGGTACGACATCACCAACGTGACCGTCTGGATGGCCGTGGCCGTGCTGGTGATCGCCGCGCTCTTGGTGCTCGGCACCCGTCGCCGCGCCATCGTCCCCTCGCGCAGCCAGTCGGTCGCCGAGATGCTCTACGGTTTCGTCTACAACATGGTCGAGGAAGTGACCGGCCACGAGGGGGTGAAGTACTTCCCCTATGTGATGACGCTGTTCCTCTTCATCCTCTTCGCCAACCTGCTGGGCCTGCTGCCGCTCGCCTTCACCACGACGAGCCACCTGGCCGTCACCGTGACGCTGGCGATGATGGTGTTCCTCGGCGTGACCATCCTCGGTTTCGTCAAGCATGGCGTCGGTTTTCTCGGCATGTTCTGGGTCACCTCGGCGCCGCTGGCGATCCGGCCGATCCTGGCGCTGATCGAGGTGATCTCGTACTTCGTCCGGCCGGTCAGCCACTCCATCCGTCTTGCGGGCAACCTGATGGCCGGCCATGCCGTCATCAAGGTGATCGCCGGCTTCGCCACCCTGGCCGTCGCCTCGCCGGTGGTCATCGGCGCCGTGACCGCGATCTACGGCCTCGAGCTGCTGGTCGCCGTCGTGCAGGCCTACGTCTTCACCATTCTGACCTGCGTCTACCTTCGTGACGCGGTGGGCGACAACCACCACTAAGGTCCGATCCTCAACCAACCAATCCACATTCCATAAGGAGCTAAAGCTATGGAAGGCGAACTCGCAGAAATGGGCAAGTACATCGGTGCAGGTCTGGCCGCTTTCGGTCTGGGCGGTGCGGGCATCGGTGTGGGCAACATCGCGGGGAATTTCCTCGCCGGCGCCCTGCGCAACCCCTCGGCCGCTCCCGGCCAGACCGCGACCCTCTTCGTCGGCATCGCGTTTGCCGAAGCGCTCGGGATCTTCTCGTTCCTGATCGCCCTGCTCCTGATGTTCGCAGTCTGAGACTCGGGCCTTTGCTTTCGACCGCACGCGCCCCGGCGCGTGCGGTCAGGTCTATAGCGGTTCAGGAGAACGACAATGGCGGCTGAAACGCCTGATATGCTTGATGCCGTCGGCCATGGCGGTGCGGAAGCCGTTGGCATGCCGCAGCTGAATATGGAAACCTGGGCGAACCAGATCTTCTGGCTTCTGGTCACTCTGGTCGCGATCTACTTCCTCTTGACGCGGATCGTCCTGCCCCGGATCGGGGCGGTGCTGGCCGAACGTCGGGGCACGATCACCAACGATCTGGCCGCGGCGGAAGAGCTGAAGCAGAAGGCCGTTCTGGCCGAGAAAGCCTATAACGAGGCCCTGGCGCGGGCGCGGACCGAGGCGGCGACCATCGTCGCCGAGGCGAAGGCCGCGATCCAGAAGGATCTCGATGTTGCGCTGGCCGAGGCCGATGCCGAGATTTCGGCGCGTTCCGCCGAGTCGGAGAAGCGGATCGCCGAGATCCGGGCCGGCGCGCTGGAAAGCGTGACCGAGGTGGCGCGCGATACCGCGCAGGAAATCGTCGCGGCCTTCGGCGGCTCGACGGATGCCAGCAGTGTCGAAGCGGCGGTCGCCGCGCGGATGAAAGGCTGAGCCGATGAAAAAGCTGATGATCCTGTTGAGCCTGACCGCCACCCCGGCGCT